>JAFQSU010000033.1 GCA_017409405.1 Oscillospiraceae bacterium
ATTTAAAGAGAGTTTTTTCGTAAAACAAACATTGGTCAAAAGCAAATGCACGCATATTTAAAATCCCTTGAAGTGTCGAACTTCAAGGGATTTTCCGCTTATTTTGCCCGAATGTCACCTCTCGGAGTATACACATACACCTTCGGGCTCCATTCGGACAATCTCACACCTTTTTGGACAGTCTCCCAACGTGTCGATAGGTTTATCGACACGCTGCGACGAAGTCCTGCAAAAAAATTGCAGGACTTCGTTTTTTGTACTTGAAAGTAGATTTCTTTTGTGGTATAATCTCATGGTTTGGAAAAAGATTACATAAAAGAGGATTGAGATTATGGGTACATTATTAACAGTTTCAATTGCACTTCTTGCAGGACTTCTTATGACGCGAGTTTTCAAACCGCTGAAGCTGCCGTCGGTTACGGCATACCTTATCGCAGGTGTTCTTATCGGTCCGTATTGCCTGGGGGCTCTCGGTATCACAAACCTTGGCTTCAATTCGCATGAGGCGGTCGAGGCTCTTGCTCTTGTTTCAGAGGTAGCTCTCGGTTTTATTGCATTTTCAATAGGTAGTGAGTTTCGCCTTGATGATTTAAAAAAGACCGGTAAGCAGGCGTTTGTTATAGGCGTTTTTCAGGCGTTGGTTGCAACACTGTTTGTTGACCTTGCTCTGCTTGCGGTACACCTTATTATGCCTGAAGTAATCAATGTTCCTCAGCTTATAACGCTTGGCGCAATAGCTACGGCAACAGCGCCTGCGGCGACGCTTATGGTTGTCCGTCAGTATAAGGCAAAGGGTCCGCTTACAGACCTTCTTCTCCCGATTGTTGCACTTGACGATGCAGTCGGTCTCATAGTTTTTGCTGTATCCTTCGGCATTGCAAAATCTCTTGTTATCGGTCAGGCTGATATGGTATCAATCATAATCAACCCGATTGTAGAAATTGCCTGCTCGCTTGGTCTCGGTGCAATAATGGGTTGGATTCTCACGCATCTTGAAAAGCTTTTCAATTCAAATACAAACCGTTTGAATCTTACAATAGCATTCGTGTTCCTCACAGCGGCTCTTTCAATGATGGAATTCCATATAGGGTCGGTACATATCAGCTTTTCATCGCTCCTTGTCTGTATGATGATGGGAACCGTTTTCTGCAACATCTGTCCGCTCTCCGAGGACCTCATGGAGCGTTCCGATAAGTGGACATCACCGCTTCTTGCTCTGTTCTTTGTTATCAGCGGTGCAGAGCTTGAGCTCAACGTTTTTGCGGATATGGCGATAGTAATAATCGGCATTGTGTACATCATTTTCCGTTCACTCGGAAAATACACCGGAACTCTTGTGAGCGCAAAGGTAACGAATTGTTCTCCGCAGATATGCAAATACCTCGGAATAACACTTTTGCCGCAGGCAGGTGTTGCTCTCGGAATGTGTACTATTGCCGCTGCATCACTTCCCGACGGACAGGGTGCGCTTATACGAAATATTACCCTGTTTGCTGTGTTGATATATGAGCTTGTCGGACCGGTTCTTACCCGTCAGGCGCTGACGGCAGCAGGAGATATTCAACCGATGCCTGAAGAGGTTAAAAACCGCCGTAAGACAAAGCTTGACGAAGCAAGGAAAAGATCAGAGATATAAAACAATGAAACCTGAATGGATTTCCATTCGGGTTTTTATCAGGAGTTTTGTTTATGAAAGAAAAAGCAATAATATCATTAAGTTATATAAAAACCTTTTTGAAATGGATTGTAATCTCTGTTTTGGTCGGTGCTGTCGGCGGTGCAGTGGGCAGCTTGTTTCACAAAAGCATTGATTATGTTACGGAGCTTCGCCAAATCAATCCGGGCATTATCTGGCTTATGCCGCTGGGCGGAGTTGTAATTGCCGTTTTGTACGGCATTTCCGGAAAACGCATTGATACCAACCGTGTTATAGAGTCTGTGCGAAGTGAAAAGGATATCCCGTGGTTCATGGCTCCGCTTATATTTGTCGGTACCGTTATAACACATCTGACGGGCGGCTCGGCAGGGCGTGAGGGAGCGGCACTGCAGCTTGGCGGATGTATCGGGTACAATATGGGTCGGGTGATGCGGCTTGATTCGGGAAATTTGCACATCATCGTTATGGCAGGGATGAGTGCTGTGTTTACGGCATTGTTCGGAACACCGCTTACAGCGATATTTTTTGCACTTGAGGTCACAAGCGTTGGCGTTATGTATTATGCAGGACTTCTGCCGTGTATAATTTCTTCCCTGTGTGCATACTTCATCGCTTCTCTGAGCGGCAATTCTCCTGTGCAATTCAGTGTCACTTTCCCTGAAATTACAGCAGGGATTCTTGTGAAAACGGTCGTTCTTGCAATTCTGTGTGCGGTTATATGCATTTTGTTTTGCGCCTCTATTCAAAAGGGGGAGCATTACGCCGAAAAGTATATAAAAAACAAGTATTTAAGGGCTATGCTCGGCGGTGCTTTGCTCGTTGTTCTGACGTTTGCTCTTAAAACATATGACTATAACGGCGCAGGGATGAGCGTTATTGAAAATGCCATGAACGGGCATGCACGTTATGAGGCGTTTTTACTGAAGATACTGTTTACCGCAATAACTATTTCCGCAGGCTTTAAGGGCGGCGAGATTGTTCCGGCGTTCTTTGTCGGCGCCACCTTCGGGTGTGTAGTGGCACCTGTTCTCGGACTTTCTCCGGGGGTAGGGGCTGCGATAGGCTTCATTGCACTGTTCTGCGGAGTTGTAAACTGCCCTGTAGCATCTGTTCTGCTTGCGTTTGAAGTGTTTGGAGCAGATTCAGTATTGATATTTGTTCTTGTATGCGGCGTAAGCTATATGATGTCGGGATATTGCGGATTATATAAGAGTCAGAAAATACTCTACTCAAAGCTTGAGGCAAAGTATGTAAATACAAATGCCAAGTAACAAGACGGAATATTGTTTTTATAAAGTCTCAAATGGGATGTGAAAAGTTGTTTTTTCACATCCCATTTCAGCGTGTCGATAAACCTATCGACACGCTGGGAGCCTGTCCAAAAAGGTGTGAGATTACCCGAATGGAACCCGAAGGTGTATGTGTATACTCCGAGAGGTGACATTCGGGCAAAATAAGCGGAAAATCCCTTGAAGTTCGACACTTCAAGGGATTTTAAATATGCGTGCATTTGCTTTTGACCAATGTTTGTTTTACAAAAAACTCTCTTTAAATTTTTCCTCCGCTTATGCTCTCGCGCCTTTTTCGACAGTCTGAAATGGGATGTGAAAAGTTGTTTTTTCACATCCCATTTGTTTTTCGTGCATGTTTCGTGTCCTTTTATTTTTTTATCTGCACACAGACGTGGTTTTCGGAATAGAATACTACAGAAGATTTTTTTGGAGGTATTGTTATGTCAAAAGAGCTTGAGGGGCTTGCTAAAAATCTTGCTGATGCAGTAAACGGAAACGGCGGAGGAATGAACCTTCAGAAGGCCTTGAGCTTGTTTTCGACTGAAAGCGGCAAAAAGGTTCTGGCAAAGCTGCTTGCTGACGGGGGAGAACGGGTGCGTCGTGCGGCATCAGTTGCGAAGTCCGGGGATATGAGTGGAGTGCAGAGCATAATTGCATCGGTTGCCGAAACGGAAGAAGGAAGGCGGCTTCTCGGTGAGCTTATGAACGGTGCAAAGGGAAAATAACAGTGTTTGGTTGTCGGAGGGATTGTAATGGCAGAGCTTGAAAACATAATAGAGAGCGTTATGTCCTCTCCTGAAAGCATGAGTAAAATTATGGATATAGTAAAAATGTTCGGAGGGGGAGAAAATGCGGAGGAAACAGAAGAAAAAACGGCGCCTGCACTTGCTCCTGTAACGGGAGCTGAGATTCCCGGTGGCTTTGACCCTGCGATGCTGTCGAAAATCATGGAGCTTGTCGGCAGTTACAATGCTGACGGAGACCGCCGTATACGCTTGCTCGGAGCGATTCGTCCGTATCTGAAAAATGAGGACAGTTTTCATGTGGACCGTGCAATACACATAGTGAAGCTTTCACACGTTGCAAAAAGTATATTAAGAGAGTTTTTAAAATAAGGGGGCGGCTTCTGTGTATAACAAGTATATGCCGAATGCAGACGAGACTTTTTCGGAGCTTTACAGACCGGTGGAATACGAAAGGGATAGTAAAGAGTCAATGCCGGTGTGTGAGAGGGAGCGTGACGTGAGGTCTTCAAAAAGCAGGTTTGATTTAAAAAAGCTTCTGCACGGGCTTGATGTTGATAAAATGGGAATCATTCCCCTCGTACTTCTCTTGCTTCTTCTTGTTGACGTTGACGATGAAGAGAAGCTTATAATTATTGTACTTGCTGTAATATTCGGCATATAAAAACGGCTGTGACGATGAGTTGTCGTCACAGCCTGAATTGAATTACTGTTCGGGGAAGCTTCCGTCGGGAAGACGGAAAATTTCAGAATCCTGAGGTGATATATCGGTTTGGGTTGATGTTATTGTATAAATCAGATCACCTTTATCATCGAGCGTCTGACCGTAAATCAGAAGCCCTGTTGAGTGAGAGACCCAGTATCTCTCGGTATATCCCGTTGTGCTGTTTTTCACTTCGGTGTAAATACACGGTACACCGTCATACATCGTAAGCTGTGCGGAGATAATATCCTCATCGTTTGCTGAAATAATATCCTCGTAAGACATCATCATCTGAGCATCGTCAGCCGAAAAACTGCCGCGAGATGTTTTGTAATATGTCCGTTCATGCGGCTTCCATATGAATACATGCGTGTTGTTGTATATATAATGAATGGAGACACTTTCCCGGGAGGCAGACATTATATCTACTCTTGAGAGAGCACCCTTGACCCACTTTTGTCTTGAGAATACGGCATCCCCGTTTTTGTGGGACAGAACACTTTGTGTTTCTTCAAAGTATTCTTCGGGACGGTTGAGTGCGGAGATGATATTTCTGACATTTTCACGGCTGACGGTAACAGAGCTTATTATCCGGTCGTTTTCGGGATTCATGTCAGCGATTTCGGGAGGATATTCGGGAACGGTGTTTATGATTGTTGTTGACATGTCGGGGACAAACAGCAGCAGAAGAACAAGTGCGATTATCCCTATAATGGCTATTGAGAAAAAGAAATATGTGCGGTGGTCACGAATCATAAACGCCCCTCCCTTCATGATAATATCGGCATACAAATATATTTTATACTATATTTTATTATTTTGCAAGGATTGAAAAATATCGAAAAAATATTGAAACTGTTGACAGGATTTAGTATAATAACATAATAAAATATATAAAGGGGAGAAATCTCGTGGAAAAAGCAATTTTGGAACTTCTTGAAAATGATGCAAAAATGACGGCTGAACAGATAGCCTCTTCTCTTGGTATGAGTGAGGCGGAAGTGGTCGAGGAAATCGAAAAGTACGAGGAAAAAGATATTATAGCGGGATACAAAACCCTTATAGACTGGGACAAGGTCGGCGGAGACGGAGTTACGGCTCTCATTGAAATCAAGGTTGTTCCGCAGAGAGGGCAGGGCTTTGAGCGCATTGCCGCGAGAATGAGTCAGTATGATGAGGTTGACAGTGTTTATCTGATGTCGGGAGCGTATGATATTGCAGTTACGGTCAACGGAAAATCGCTTCGTGATGTCGCAAGCTTTGTTTCGGACAAGATAGCACCCCTTGAATATGTTACGAGCACTGCTACTCATTTTGTTCTTAAAAAATTTAAAGATAAAGGTGTAATGTACACCAATACAGAAAAGAATCAGGAACGCGGATACGCATTCTGATTTTAAGAGAGGGTTTTTGTAATGGATTATGATAAGATACTGTCTTCCCGTGCACTTGGTCTGAAGCCATCGGGCATACGGAAGTTTTTTGATTTGATAGACGGCACGGATGTTATTTCTCTCGGTATAGGCGAGCCTGATTTTGTAACGCCGTGGCATATTCGTGATGCAGGTATTGCTTCTCTTGAAAAGGGATACACATATTATACGCCGAACGCAGGTACGATGGAGCTTCGCACTGCAATTTCCAATTATATGAAGCGCTCGTTTTCTCTTGAATATTCACCGAAAAACGAGATAGTTGTTACGGTCGGCGGAAGTGAGGCTATTGACCTTGCGATGCGTGCGATGATAAATCCGGGCGATGAGGTTATCGTTCCCGAGCCGTCGTTTGTCTGCTACGGACCGATTGCAACTCTTGCAGGCGGTGTTCCGGTGCATGTTGCAACAACTGCTGAGGATGGCTTTAAGCTCACTCCCGAAAAGCTTGAAAGTGTGATTACACCGAAAACAAAGCTTCTTGTACTTCCGTACCCGAACAACCCGACCGGTGCTATTCTCACAAGGTCAGAGCTTGAAGCTCTTGCAAAGGTTGTAATAAAGCATGATATAGCAGTTATTTCGGATGAGATATATTCCGAGCTTACATATTCCGGTGAGCATGTTTCGGTGGCGTCGATTGAAGGTATGCGTGAGCGTACGGTTGTTGTAAACGGTTTTTCTAAATCGTATGCAATGACGGGCTGGCGTCTCGGATATGCTTGCGGTCCCTGCGAAATCACTAAGGTTATGACACGCATCCATCAGTATGCGATAATGTCTGCTCCGACAACCGCTCAGTTTGCCGCAGTTGAAGCATTGAATAACGGTGATGCGGATATTGAGCATATGCGTGAGGAATATAATCAGCGCCGCAGATTTATGTGTGACCGTTTCAATGCAATAGGTCTTGAATGCTCAAGCCCCGACGGCGCATTTTACATGTTCCCGTCGATAAAATCTACCGGTCTTTCGTCTGAGGAGTTCAGCACACGTCTGCTCAAAGAAAAGAGTGTTGCGGTTATCCCGGGCAATGCCTTCGGAGACAGCGGTGAGGGCTTTGTGAGATGCTGCTATGCTGCATCTATGCAGAATATAGCTAAGGCGCTTACGAGAATAGAGGAGTTTATTTCTTCTATATAAAGAGGTGAAGCCATGACAAGCCGTGTTTATTTGTCTTCGTGTGAGGACTATTCGAAAGAAAAAACCGAAAGAGCTGTACGTGAAGCGCTTGATGCGTTTGGAGGTGCGGCGGCACTTGCAGGCGGAAAACGTGTTCTGATAAAGGCAAATCTTCTTATGTCGTGTACTCCCGATAAGGCGGTTACAACACATCCGAATATAGTTGAAGCTCTTGCGCGTGAGTTCATTTCTGCAGGTTGTACGGTTGAAATCGCCGACAGCTGCGGAGGTATGTATACCGAGGAGATTTTGAATAAGCTTTATGCCACGAGCGGAATGAAGCGAGTTGCGGAAAATACGGGTGCTGTGCTTAATTACGATACTTCGTCGTTTGAGCTGGATATCAAAGACGGTGTAAGGATTAAAAAAGCACAGATTATTTCGCCCCTAAAGCGTGCTGATTTTGTAGTATCTGCGGCAAAAATGAAAACACACGGCTTTGCGTATTATACCGGTGCGGTTAAAAATATGTTCGGCACCATTCCGGGGCTTACAAAAGCGGTTATGCACAGCAGATTTCCCGATAAGCGCGCTTTTTGTGAAATGCTTGTAGATTTGTGTGAGGGTGTGCGCCCTGATTTTTCGATTATTGACGGTGTGGTCGGTATGGAGGGCGCAGGTCCGTCCGGCGGAAAGCCGAAGACTGTCGGTGTGATTGTGGCATCGGATAACCCGTATGCTGCAGATGCGACCGCTATTGATATAATGGGGCTTGAACGCAAGAAGTCCCCTGTGCATGTTGAGGGTGTGAGACGCGGTCTTGTCGGAGATATAGAGCTTTGCGGTGCACCGATTGAAGATTTTTATACAAGCTTTGAACCGGCGTACAAAAAAGAATCTGTGACTATTCTGAGGCTTCTTCCGGGTGCCGCGCGCAGCTATATTGAACGTTTCTTTGCGGCGTATCCGAAGATTGAAAAAAATAAATGTATCGGATGCGGTGAGTGCGCCCGTTCCTGTCCTGAGCATACAATAGCGATAAAGGACAAAAAGGCTGATATCAACTATAAAAAGTGCATACGGTGTTATTGCTGTCAGGAGATGTGCCCTGTTCATGCCGTGAAGATACAGCGCTTTGTGAAATACAGAAAGAAGTAGAGTATATACAGCGGAAGAGTAATTGGTGATTGATGTGAAATACGGATTTGCAAGAGCATATGCAAAACTCAACCTGACATTGGACGTGCTTTCACGACGTGAGGACGGCTACCACGACCTTGAAATGGTTATGCAGAGTGTTTCGCTTTTTGATTCGGTGGCAGTAAGGATTGGTTGCGGCGGTGATATAACTACGTTGTCAAATGTCCGTCACATACCCAACGATGAACGCAACATTGCGGTTAAGGCGGCAAGAGCGTTTGTCTCGGCATCCGGAATTGATTGCGGCGGCATTTATATAGCTATGGAAAAACGCATACCGTCAAGCGCGGGAATGGCAGGCGGAAGTGCGGACGGCGCCGCGGTTCTGAGACTGCTAAACGAGCTGAACGGCAAGCCTTTTTCTGATAAAGAGCTGTGCGAAATAGGCGTAGGAGTGGGCGCGGATATCCCGTTCTGCCTTTTGGGCGGAACAGCTCTTGCAAAAGCAAAGGGTGAGGATTTGTGCGAGCTTTCTCCGATGCCCGACTGTTTTATAGTCATAGCCAAGCCGAGAAGGGGCATGTCCACCAAAGCTGTTTTCACTGAGATTGACAGCTGTCCGATACCCGTACATCCTGATGCCGATGCGACGGTGAGGGCTATAGAGTGCGGAGATTTGAAGGGTATAGCCGACTCGGTGTACAATGTGTTTGAACCTGTTGTTTCGGTTGAGATTCCGGAAATATCCGATATAAAGAGGATACTGTGCGAAAACGGCGCCTTGTGTGCGGCCATGACGGGAAGCGGCAGTGCAGTTTTTGGTATATTTGAAAGCGAAGCCTCGGCACGCGCTGTACGGAATTTTCTTTTTACAAAGTATGCTGATTCGTTTGTTGTGCGTCCGATATCTTCGGAAGCAGTGCGTAAATGCGAATGGACGTCTCTCAATGATTAAATTATGGTTAAAAATGCAAGTTCATGCTTGACAATATCGGATTATACATATAAAATAATAAATAGCGACTAAATATTATTAGGAGTTGAAACAAAATGGTCAAAGAAATGAAAGTAGACAAAATGTTAGTCAAGAAGTGCGGCTCCCGTGCAGAACTCGGTTCTGTTGCAGCTGCTGATGTTGTAGCAACAATAAAGAAGCTTCTTGCAGAAAAAGACGAAATCAACATGATTTTCGCTGCTGCTCCGTCACAGAATGAGTTCCTTGAAACTCTTAAGAACGACAAGAGCATCGATTACACACGCATCAATGCATTCCACATGGACGAGTACATAGGCCTTTCGGCAGACGCTCCGCAGGGCTTCGGTAACTTCCTCCGTGACAGACTTTTCGGTCAGGTTCCGTTCAAGTCCGTAAACTACCTTGATTGCTCCGCAAAGGATCCTGAAGCAGAGTGCGAGCGTTACTCCAAGCTTCTTGCTGACAATCCGACAGACATCGTCTGCATGGGTATCGGCGAGAACGGTCACATCGCTTTCAACGATCCTCCTGTTGCTGACTTTAACGATCCGAAGCTCGTTAAGGTTGTTCAGCTCGATCAGGTCTGCCGCAATCAGCAGGTAAATGACGGATGCTTTGAAAAGATTGACGATGTTCCGACACATGCTCTTTCTCTTACTGTTCCGGCTCTCATGCGCCCGACATATGTTTTCTGTATGGTTCCGGCAAAGACAAAGGCTCAGGCAGTTCACGATACAATCTACAACACCGAAATCAACGAGAAGTGCCCGGCTACTATCCTTCGCACACATGACAATGCTACACTTTATATCGAACCCGACAGTGCAGCTCTCGTAGACTAATTTTATATGCGTAAAGCTGTGGGAGAAGCGCTTTCTCTCACAGCTTTTTGTGTACGATTTGCTTTTGAGGAGGTGATATTATGAAAAAGAAAGACTTGTTTTCTGTTCTGTCTGTTTTTGCGTTTTCGTTTTTTGTGGTTCTTATTGCGGAGTATATACAGCTTCGAGAGTTTTCTTACGTTTTTGAGTTTTTGCTTGAAAAGACGGGTGTAGTGGCGTTCTGTACGTTTATAATTTTCCTTTTTGTGATGTCGATGATATACGTTACCGGCTCAACCTTTGCAGGTGCTGCGGTCGGCGGCGGTTTGATATACGTTCTTTCGTGTGTTGAGTTTTATAAGTTTGAAATCAGTGGGTCTCATCTTGTTATTGAAGACTTGAATTTTATATTTAATATGGGTGAAATATCCGGTTTTGCGGAGATTGTCCCGAAGGTGCATATTTTCAGGGCATTTGCGGCGCTCATGTTGCTTTTGCTGCTTATCGCAAATGTAAGGGTGCGCTTGCCCGGGAATACGGTCAGAAATATTGCAGGCTCGGTGCTGTGCCTTGCTTTGATTGTGGCGGTTGTGTCGCCGACGAGTACGCTTGCCAAAGGGTATGAATTTTTTGAGTTTGATACCCAGCCTGCACTGACGACTATGGGTATGAATGAACGGTTTGACAGCGACGGCTTTCTCGGCTTTTTGTCGCAGAACGCTACTGAATATATAGATTCCGGAATATCCGCTCCGGAAGGCTATTCGCAAAAACAAATGCAAAAGCTTACTGTCGAGTATAACGGTGAAGAAAGTCTGCAGTCACCAAACATTGTTATGATTTTGTCTGAATCGTTTGCCGATTTGCGTGAGATAAGTGATGATGCGAGTCTTATTCCTGCCTATGAGAGCTTTGACAGAGCTGCGGATTTGGGGAGTGTCGGGGTGTGTGAGGTCCCGACCTTTGGCGGATATACCGTAAGGTCTGAGTTTGAGCTTTTATTTGGTCTTCCTGTCATGTCGATGTCAAATGTTGCATCTCCTCACTCTCTTCTTGATGCTGAAAAGCCGCAGAACACAATCGTCAGATTGCTTTCCGAAAACGGCTATAACACCTGTTATATACATCCGTTTGATGAAACCTTTTATAACCGGAGTGAAGTTTATTCTCTGTACGGTTTTGACAAGATGATTTTTGATGCGGAATTTGACTTGTCGCAGGATATGTATAGAAGATATGTATCAGACAGGGCTGTTTTTCAAAAAGTAAAAGACCAGCTTTGCGCTTCGGACGAAAGTAGCTTTGTGTTTGCTATGACGATGCAGAATCATCAGCCGTATATAGAAGAGGGCGGAAGTATAAACGGCGAGCTTGAATATTATCTCGAGGGGGTATCCGAAAGCTCCGATGCGTTGTATGAATTTCTCATGTGGCTTGAGAGCTTTGATGAAGATACGGTCGTTTTGTTTGTCGGTGACCACTTTCCGTTCTTTACACCGCAGGGTGCAGTTTATGAAAGACTGGGTAACGGGCGTGAGTATTCGGCAGAGGTTTACAGACAAAAATACATATTGTATGCAAATTTTTCAAAGCTTGAGGCTTCTGACGGTACGGTGTCTCTGTTTTACCTGCCGCATATGATTTTGGATAAAACCGGTGCGGTAAAAACGGACTTCACAAAAACGGTATTGGCTGAAATGATAAACACCCCGAGATACGGAATTGCGAGCTTTTCGGGTCGGCGAAACAAGCGCCTTGATGCGCTGACGTATGACCGCACGCTCGGAGAATGCTATGTGAAATAAAAAATAACTGCTGCGTACGCAACAGTTATTTTTTTATATATTCACCTTTTCTCTGAGAGAATCCATGCGTGAGTCGAGCTCTGCGCTTAATTGAGAGCACAGATAGAGGTCCTTTGCCATTTCGTCCGTAAACTCCGTGTCTTTTTTGTATTTCAGCTGATGCTCTAAAGCTGCCCATGAATCCATCGCAATTGTTCGAAGCTGTATTTCGACTTTCATCCTTCTCTTTTCGTGCAAAAGGAATATCGGTACCGAAACTATAAGGTGCAGGCTTCTGTATCTGTTTGGTTTCGGTTCTTTTATGTAATCCTTTGCTTTTATGAGCGTGATGTCGTCCTGTGAAAGCAAAGCGTCTGCGAGCGTGTACACGTCGTGAGTGAAGGAACAGATAACGCGAACCCCTGCTACGTCGTTGAGGTTTTCTTCCACTGAATCAATAGAAAGCTCGTTGTCGTTGCGAAGGAGCTTTTGGACTATGCTGTCGAGTCTCTTTAAACGTGTTTTGACACTGCTTATGGGGTTTCGGTCATATTGCAGAGAAAATTCTTCGTTAAGAACATTGAATTTTGTTTCAATTTCCATCATTGCACATTTATAGTACGCCATGAGCTTTGAAAAACCGTCGAGAGTGTGCCTGATTTCTGTTGTTGCGGTTTTGTTTGTGAAAAGGCTTTGCAGAAGCTTTTTGTCGTTTTCGTCTATGCTGTATGTAAAGGATTTCATTGTTATAACCTCCTATGTCATAAAATTACCACCATGAGTTTGTAAAGTCAATAGACAAGATGTAAATTATCGGTTAATTGAATGTTATTTCATTAACAAACCACTTTGCACCACCATAAAACCTGTGGATAATTCTTTGGAAACTGTGGATAAGTTGACTATATTTCAATATGATTACAGTTTTTTATGAAAAATTGTAATAAAATTTTAAATTGGGTATTGATTTTTTGAAACCTTCCGTTTATAATATAAATACATAGTGGTGCAAAGTGGTGAAAAGGGGGGTGAAGCTGTGAGAGGCGAATATGCGCACGTTATAGATGAAAAGGGCAGGCTGTTTATTCCGTCAAAGTTCCGCACGGAGCTTGGTTGCAGCTTTGTCCTTACAAAGGGTCTCGGCAAGTGCCTTGCGGCATATCCGCTTTCCGAGTGGGCGCTTTTCGAACAAAAAATAAAGGCTCTTCCCACACGCAAATCACGTGAGCTTCAGCTCTTTTTCGTTGCTCCGTCACAGGATATGGAGCTTGACGGGCAGGGACGCATACTCGTTCCTTCAAAGCTTCGCGAGTATGCAAACTTAAGTAAAAACCTTGTCACTGTCGGCATGATTGACCACGTTGAGATATGGTCTGAGGATGAGTGGAATGCACAGAACCTCACCCCTGACTATATTGCCGATGTGATGGATGAGGCCGGTATATAACATGGCAGAGCTTCATTATCCGGTCATGCTTTCCGAGTGCATTGAAATGCTCAATATAAAGCCTTGCGGCACTTATATTGACGGCACCTTCGGACGCGGAGGACACTCCCGTGAAATCGCAAAAAGGCTTTCCGGCGGAAAGCTTATATGTATAGACAGAGATATCAGTGCTATAGAATACGGTAAGAAAACCTTTTCTGAGTTTAGCAACGTAGAGTTTATAAAAGGTGATTTCTGCGATATACCCAAGTTGGTATGTGAGAAGGCGGACGGAATACTTCTTGACCTCGGTGTTTCGTCCCCACAGCTTGATGAAGCCGAAAGAGGCTTTTCATATATGTCGGACGGCCCTCTCGACATGCGTATGGACAGAGAGCAGAGCCTTACGGCAAAGGATATTGTCAACGGCAGAAGCTTTGAAGAGCTGAGAAGGATTCTTTCGGACTACGGAGAAGAAAGATATGCTTCCAAAATCGCATCTGCTATAGTCCGTGAGCGTGATAAGGGCGAAATTGCCACCACCTCACAGCTTGTTGATATAATAAAGTCTGCAATGCCTGCAGCGGCACTACGTGAAAAACAACATCCTGCAAAGCGCAGCTTCCAGGGGCTCAGAATTGCAGTAAACGATGAATTGGGCGAGATTGAAAGATTTCTCGATGCTCTGCCCGATATGCTGAAACCATTGGGGCGTGCGGTTATAATAACCTTTCACTCCCTTGAGGACAGGCTTGTCAAGCATTCGTTCCGCACGGCAGAAAAGCCATGCACATGTCCGCCGTCAATCCCGGTATGCGTATGCGGCAAGGTGCCGACGATGAGGGTTGTTTCCTCAAAACCGATTCTTCCGACGGAAGACGAAGTAGAAAAGAATCCGCGCTCACGCTCGGCGAAGGTCCGTGTTGCTGAACGCATATGAATGAAAGGATAATGAAATGCAAGCTGTAATTGAAAAGAATGTTTCCTATGACCTTTCGAGATTTGACCGTCGAGTATCCGCAAAAGAAAAGGCAGAAAAAGCACGCACTGCTGCAAAGGCTAAGAGCAGAACAAGAGTAAAATCCGGAATAAGCGGTTTTTCTGTGTTCTGCGGTGTTGTCGTATTCTGCATGCTTATAGCGCTTCTCTATTCTTATGTAAACCTTACCGAAGTATCAGATATCAACATGAAGAGACAGAATGAGCTTGAGTCGCTTCGCGAGGATGTGCAGATGCTTGAAATCAGCAAAAACCAGCGAATGGGCGCGCTTCAGATACGCGACTGGGCAACCACAAGGCTCGGTATGAGCAAGATAGACAAGTCCCAGATTACTTATGTAACTACATCCGGCGGAGACCGCTTTGAGATTGGGGACAACAAGCCGAAGGAAACGTCAAAGCTCATAGCAGGGCTTGCTAAGGGATTTTCTACTGTCATCGAATACATAAATTGACGGAAGAAACAATATAAATTATAAGCAGAGATTATCAGCGGAGTTTGTGATTTGCATTCTCCGCATTGTTAATATACTTGGGGTGATTGCATGGCACGCAAAGGTCCGTCTAATATAATACTGAACAGAATAATTAAATGCATGATCTTTGCTATTGTTATCGGCTTTGTGCCGCTTGCATGTGCATTGGTAAAAATACAGCTTATCGACTATAAAACCTACCAGTCGAAGGCTATTGAACAGCAGACGCGAGATACAATTATCACTCCGAAGCGCGGAGTTATCTATGACAGAAATATGAAAGAAATTGCCGTAAGCGCAACGGCAGAAACCGTTTTTATTTCACCTGCGGAAATCGAAACGGATGAAGATGCGGAGACGGTGGCAAAAATACTGTCCGAAGTATTGGAGCTTGAATACGATTCCGTTATTTCAAAGACAAAAAACAAAAAAAGCTACTACCAGGTAATAAAAAAGAAAATTGACGTTGATGCCGCAACCCGACTTCGTGAGAAGATTAAGGAGCACGGGGTGCGAGGTATTCATCTTACGGAGGACACTAAGCGCTATTATCCGTACGGAAGCTTTGCCGCACAGGTTGTAGGATTTTGCGGAGATGAAAACACGGGACTTTTCGGAATAGAAAAGAAATACGAAAACGTGCTCAAGGGAATGCCCGGACGTGTTATCGCCGCCAAAAATGCGAGAGGAACGGAGATGCCGTTCCAGTATGAGGAATACTACGATGCCCAGAACGGGCAGAATGTTGTACTTACGATAGACGAAACCATTCAGCAGGTGCTTGAAAATCATTTGCAGACGGCTGTTATAGACGGAAAGATAGAAAACCGCGGCGCAGGTATAGTTTACAATATCAAAACCGGCGAAATCCTCGCAATGGCAACATATGGCGATTTTGACCTCAATGAGCCGTATAAAATAACGGATGAAGCGGCACTCAAACGCATTGAAGAGGCGTCTGATGATGAAAAAAAGCAGGTTCGTTCAAACGAGCTTCAGGCGGTCTGGAGAAATAAGTTCATATCGGATGCATATGAGCCGGGTTCTGTTTTTAAAATCCTCACCGTTGCGATGGGGTACGAAGAGGGTGTGGTAAATTCCAACTCTACCTTCAACTGTCCCGGCGGCATGCGTGTTGCCGACAGAATTATCCACTGTTGGAAGCGAGAGGGTCACGGCAATGTAAATTTGTCGCAGGCGCTTGAAAAGTCGTGCAACTGCGCTCTTATGAGCATTGTCTCAAAGATAGGCAACGAAAAGTTTTACGATTATTGTGAGGGCTTTGGTCTTCTGGATAAGACGGGAGTGGATCTTATCGGAGAAGCCGGCGGATACTTTTTCAATGAAGAGAGCTTTAAAAATCCGAACAATAAGGTTTCGCTCGCTGTTGCCTCCTTCGGTCAGACGTTTAAGGTAACGCCGATGCAGATGGTATGTGCTGTCGGTGCCGTCGTAAACGACGGCAAGCTTATGAAGCCGCACATAGTAAAAGAAATTGTAGATGACAACAAGATTGTAATTAAAAAGTTTGAGCCGGAGACGGTTCGCCAGATTATATCGGAAAAGACCTCCGATTTTATAAATCAGTCAATCGAGGAAACTGTTGCAACCGGTACGGGTAAGAATGCAAGAGTTTCGGGATATCGCATAGGCGGCAAAACCGGTACATCCGAAAAGGTAGATGAATACACGGCTGAAGAAGGCAAAAAGTATATTGCATCGTTTTTCGGAGTAGCACCGATGGAAAATCCGGAAATTGCGATTCTCGTAATGCTTGACACGCCGAGGGGAATATACCTTGAAGGAAGTCAGCTTGCAGCCCCTGTCGCAGGAAAGGTTTTTGCGGAAATTTTACCGTATCTGGGATTCGAGCCGACATACACCGCAGATGAGCTTGTCGGTGCAGAGGTTACCATGCCGAACCTTATCGGCGGAACTTCCGAAAGTGTGAACAAGCTACTCAGCTCAAACCGCAACTATTCTTCGTTTACCATCAAAACTGTAGGTGACGGCAAAATATGCACAGATCAGCTGCCGGCAGAGGGAGCTAAAATTCCCAAAAACTCCACAATAGTTGTCTATATGGGCGGCAAGGCTGAAGGAGAAGAGGTGGAAATGCCGAATGTAATAGGCATGACTCCCGAATCTGCAAACAAGATTCTCACAAATGCAGGTCTGTACATGAAGGCAAACGGTGCTGTGGATAAACGCTCGTCTGCGGTGGGAGCGACAAAGCAACAGTATCCGGAAGGTACGAAGCTGAAACGCGGAACTGTCGTATCGGTAGAGTTTTATGATATCAACGGCGTTTCAGAAGGAATATCAGGTTAAGAAAGGTAGAGCAGTCTTATGAAACTTCGCGACATACTAAACGGCATAAAGGTGTTGGCATCGGATGTGGATTTGGACGTCGAAGTATGCGGCGTTGAGTGTGATTCGCGCAAAGTGGGGAAGGATACCGTTTTTGTTGCAATACGCGGATATGAAACAGACGGTAACAAATATATAAAATCAGCATTTGAAGCGGGTGCCTGCGCGGTTATAACTGATAAGAAGAGTGCATGTGGCAAGAAGTGTATTCTTGTTGAAGATGCAAGAAAGGCACTTGCGGCTGCTGCAAAGAATTATTTCGGTGACCCGACAAAGGACATGAAGATAATCGGAATAACGGGCACTAACGGAAAAACAACGGTTACATACCTTATAAAACGCTGTCTTGAAGCAAACGGCGCGGTTTGCGGTCTTATCG
The DNA here is from genome assembly GCA_017409405.1 of Oscillospiraceae bacterium. Lineage (GTDB taxonomy): Bacteria > Bacillota > Clostridia > Oscillospirales > JAAYXM01 > SIG480. The sequence continues at coordinate 17,322 of JAFQSU010000033.1, forward strand.
GCACAAATCAGAACATGATAGGTGATGAGGTTCTTGAAACTGAGAGGACAACACCTGAATCCAACGAGCTGTGGAAGCTGTTTGCAAAGATGCGTGATAAGGGATGCACCCATGTAATAATGGAGGTATCCTCACATTCACTTGAGCTTTCGAGGGTTTACGGAATAAAATTTACAGTCGGAGCATTCACAAATCTCACGCAGGACCATCTTGATTTCCACAAGACCATGGAAAAGTATGAGGCTGCAAAGCAGAAGCTTTTCGAGCAGTCTGAATACGGTGTCGTGAACTTTGATGATGAAGCAGGCAAGCGTATGCTCACACGCTGCGACGGAAGGTTTGTAACATATTCTGCAAAGGAAAACAGTGCTGATTTTGTTGCCAAGAATATCCGCACGAAAGCCGCTTCTGTTGAATTTGAGCTTGTGGGTATTGACACAATAGGAAGAATTGAGATGAACATACCGGGAAAGTTTTCGGTATACAATGCTCTGTGTGCATCAAGTGTTCTTCTCACTCTCGGCATACCGCTTGAAAAAATAAGCGAGTCGCTCAGAAGTGTCGAGGGTGTAAAGGGAAGGGCAGAGGTTGTTCCGACAGATACCGACTATACGGTTATGATAGACTATGCACATTCGCCCGACGGGCTTGAAAACATACTCAAAACGGTAAAGGAAATTACCGAAAACCGTGTTATAGTGGTGTTCGGCTGCGGCGGAGACCGCGATTCGACGAAACGCCCGAAGATGGGTAGAATAGCCGCAGAATATGCAGATGTTGTCGTTGTAACCTCGGACAATCCGCGCACCGAAAACCCCGATGATATTATTGATGATATCATTCCGGGTATTCTCGAAAAAACTGACAGCTTCTGCCGTGTGACCGACAGACGCGAGGCTATATTCAAGGCTCTTGATATGGCGGAAAAGGGCGACATTGTCGTGCTTGCCGGAAAAGGGCATGAGACGTATCAAGAAATAAATCATATCAAGCATCATATGGATGAACGCGAGATTGTAAACGAATATTTTCTTGGGAGATAAAAAATGGAGAATTTGACTGCGGCATACATAGCCCGACTCTGTGACGGCACGCTTGTTGGAGAAGACGCAGATGTTTCTGCGATTGTAAGAGATAACCGTGAGATACGGGGCGGTGAGCTTTTTTGTGCAATATGCGGAGAAAACTTCGACGGGCACAGCTTTGTTTCCGATGCTGTAAAAAAAGGTGCTGCAGCAGTTCTTGTGTCAAAGGAAACGGAAGGCTTGAAGGCTCCTCAGATTGTCGTTGACGATACCGTTTCGGCACTCGGAAAAATTGCAAAGGGTTATCTCGAAGCACTTAGTCTTCACCGTGTCTGCATAACCGGAAGTGTCGGAAAAACGACGACAAAGGAAATGTGTGCAGCTGTACTTTCAAAGGCGTTTGTTACCCACAAGACACAAGGGAACTACAACAACAATATAGGTCTCCCCCTTACCGTGTTCGGCCTTGACAAAACGCATGAGGCAGCGGTTTTCGAAATAGGAACAAATCATTTCGGAGAGATTTTGCCGCTGGCTAAAATCGCCTCTCCTCATATTGCAGTTATTACAACGATTGGCTCGAGCCATCTTGAAGCCTTCGGCACAAAAGAGGGTGTTCTGTCTGAAAAGACAGAAATCCTGAAAGGTCTTACCGAAAACGGAGTTGCGGTTTTAAACGGAGACGATCCGCTTCTTTGGGGCATTCGCAACACATTGGCGTGCAAGGTCAGATGGTTCGGAACAGAAAACATTGAGTGTGATGTTTTCGGTGAAATTTTAAAGAACGGTGCATATGAGTCACGTTTCAGGGTGCGAGGAAGCGATGCTGAGTTTATGCTTACCTGCGGTGGTGAGCACAACGTGCGCAATGCGCTTGCCGCAATAGCTGTCGGAAGGGAACTCGGCATGGATGATGCCTCGATTTCAGAGGGGCTTTCCGAGTTTATAAACACAGGCATGAGACAGGATATATACGACTTTAACGGTATCACCGTTATACGGGATTGCTATAATGCAAATCCGGATTCTGTTCGTGCCGCAATCGGTGTTCTGCGCGATGCTGATTGCAGTGGGAAACGCATATGCGTTCTCGGCGATATGCGTGAGCTTGGAGAAAATTCCGAAAAGCTCCATGAAGAGGTCGGGACGATAGCCTCGGCTTTTGCGGATGTTGTCCTCGTTACGGGCGAGTTTTCGCATGCATATAAAAAGGGCGAAAGCGACGGAAATGTTTTTGTGTTTGAAGATAAAAAAACTCTTGCCGAGAAGCTTTCTGAGATTACAGGTCCGGGAGATGCCGTGCTTGTCAAGGGAAGCTACGGTACGAAGATGTGGCAGGTATTGGAGTATCTGCAAGGGGAAAGGGAGTAAAAATGCTTACGGAATATTTAATTGCTGCAGGACTTGGATTTGTTATAACATACCTTTTCGGAAAGGTGTTGATTCCGTATCTCCGAAAGCTCAAATTCGGACAAAAGATACTTGAGATAGGTCCGAAATGGCATATGGGCAAGCAAGGGACTCCTACAATGGGCGGAATCATGTTCATTATAGGAAGCGGTATAGCGTCAATTCTGGTCGGCATTCCTTATATGATGAACGGCGATTTGCGCCATATTATAGTTTTCCTTTTTGCGTTGGCATTTGGGCTCATAGGATATATAGACGACTATGCAAAGATAATGAAAAAAGAAAATCAAGGACTTACGGCGATGCAAAAGCTTCTTTTACAGCTTACATCGGCTGCCGTTTTCCTCTCTCTTCTTCGTTTGCTCGGTGACCTCACTCCGACCTTCTACATTCCGTTTTTTGATATTACGGTCAGTATCGGATGGGTGCCGTATCTTGTGATTATGTTGATTGCAATAGTCGGCACCGTCAATGCCGTAAATCTTACGGATGGAGTTGACGGGCTTGCAACAAGCGTAACAATGCCGCCTGTTCTTGTCTTTGCCGTTATAGGGGCATATATGTCATTTTCGACAGTTGGCATTTTCGCATCGGCTCTGTTTGGTGCTCTTGCGGCATTTCTGGTTTACAATTTCAATCCTGCAAAGGTGTTTATGGGAGATACCGGTTCGCTTTTTCTCGGCGGTGCGGTTTGCGGTCTTGCGTTTGCGTTTGATATGCCGCTTGTGCTCCTGCTCATGGGTATCGTATATATTGCGGAGGCGCTTTCGGTCATATTACAGGTTACATACTTTAAGCTGACACACGGCAAACGTCTTTTCAAGATGTCGCCTGTTCATCACCATTTTGAAATGTGCGGCTGGAATGAAAAGAAAATTTGCGCGGTATTTATGACAGTATCGGCAATAGCGTCACTTGTGGGCTTTGCCGGAATTATGGGGAAATTATTTTAACTTTTGGGAGTGGAACGGTTTATGGCGAGGAGAACAAAATCAGCGGAAACTGCGAATGCAACTTCATCTGCTCGCGGAACAATAGATTATCCGTTTTTGATTCTCGTAATAGTGCTCATGGCAATAGGACTTCTTATGCTGTTTTCTGCAAGCTATGCCACGGCATATTATGAAAATCAGACGTCGACATATTACTTTACCAGACAGGCGATTTTTGCTGTGTCCGGCATTGCGATAATGTTTATAGTGAGTTTCATGGATTATCACATTTTCAAGATGTGGTCTCCTGTAATTATGCTTGTAACGATTGCCTTGCTTGTGATAGTTCTTTTTATAGGTAAAGGTAACTTTGGCGAAAAACGGTGGTTGGATCTTGGTTTTATACAATTTCAGCCGTCGGAATTTGCAAAGCTTGCGGTAATTTTGCTGTTCTCGGCGATGATTTCGTCAAAAGCGGAAAAAATGCACACCTTCCGTTATGGCGTACTTCCTTATGTTACAATTCTGGCTGTTCTTGCAGGTCTCATGTTTTTGGAGCCGCACCTTTCGGGCGCAATACTTATAGTAGGTGTCGGTGCCGCACTCATGTTTATGGGCGGAACTCATTGGGGCTGGTTTGCAGGCGCTATAGGAACCGCTGTGGTGGCAGGTGCTGCAGCAATTAGCTTTCTTGACTATGCACGTCAGCGTGTGCAGACCTGGCTTGACCCATTTCTTGACCCGAGAGGCGACGGATATCAGATTATCCAGTCGCTCTATGCAATAGGCTCAGGTGGTGCGCTGGGGCTGGGCTTCGGAAACAGCAGGCAGAAATATCTTTACCTGCCGGAGGCTCACAACGACTTTATTTTTGCAATCGTTTGTGAGGAACTCGGCTTTGTGGGAGCGATGATAATCCTTATACTGTTCGCGCTTCTTATAATACGGGGATACTGGATTGCTCTTCATGCACGTGATAAATTCGGCTCTCTTCTTGCCGGGGGCGTAACAACGATGGTTGCTCTTCAGACGGTGCTGAATGTAGGTGTTGTAACCGGGGTGCTTCCCGTAACCGGAGCATCACTTCCGTTTTTCTCATACGGAGGAACTGCGCTGTGGATGCTGTTCTTCGAAATGGGAATTGTTCTGTCTGTTTCAAGATATATTCCTGCAAAAAAAGCCGGTTAGGAGTGCGTGATTATGCGCTTTATGTTTGCGTGTGGCGGAACGGGCGGACACATTAACCCGGCTCTTGCCGTTGCAAGACTCGTAAAAGAAAAAAGACCAAATGCCCAAATCCTTTTTGTCGGAGCGAGCGGTGGGATGGAAGAAAAACTCGTGCCGGCGGCAGGCTTTGAGTTAAAAACGGTAGATGTAAGCTCTATCTCCAGAAAAAAGGGGATAAAGAGCTTGCTTGACAATGTCAAAGCGGTACAAAAGGCTTATAATGCACAAAAACAGGCAAAGAAGCTAATCTGCGAATTTGCCCCCGATATAGTTGTGGGAACGGGCGGATATGCTTGCTTTCCTGTCCTTTCGTCTGCATCGAAGCTCAGTATTCCGACTATTGTCCATGAGGCAAATGCTTATCCCGGACTTGCAACACGTCTGCTTGCAGGGAAGGTGACGCGTGTGCTTCTCAATTTCGAGGCGGCAAGCAGGCGTTTGCCAAAGCGTGCATGCTGTGTAACTGTCGGCTACCCTGTACGAGGAGATATACTGATGTATGACAGGGAAAAGGCACGCCGTGAGCTGAATGTGGAAAAGCCCCTCGTTGTAAGCTTCTGGGGGTCACTCGGCGCAAGGGAAATGAACAGATGTATAGTAGATTTTATGCGCATTGAAAGCAGTGACGGAAATAAGTTCCATCACATTCATGCAACCGGCAGATTCGGTTATGAATGGATGCCGTCTGCCGTTGCGAAAACAGGTATAGACCTTCGTTCAAATGATATGATAACCTTGCGTGAGTATATTGACGATATGCCGAGAGTTCTCGCTGCTGCGGATGTTGTTATGTGCCGCGGCGGTGCAGGAACGCTTTCTGAAATAGGGGCAAGGGGAACTCCGGCAATAATCATTCCGTCGCCAAATGTGACGGATAATCACCAGTTCAAGAACGCACAGGAGATGTCAGCGATAGGCGGTGCTCTTGTCATAGAGGAAAAGGACGTTACGGCAAAGCTTTTGTATGATACTGTCATATCTCTTATTGATGATGAAGAAAAAAGGCGGAGCATGTCGGAAAATCTTATAAAGAATTCAAATCTTGACGCTACGGAACGTATATATTCCGAGATGATGAAGGTTATAAAGAAATAATACGGGAAAGTAACCCATTTTTTCAAAACAGCATAGGATATTGTGAAAACAATGTCCGGCCGACGTTGAAAAAGTGGGAGGGTGCTTTCTTGTTATGGACACATTGATTGTAAACGGAGGCAGAGCTCTTGACGGGATTGTATCCGTACACGGCTCAAAAAACAGCGTTCTGCCTATTCTTGCGGCAACGATACTCAACTCGGGAACAAGTGTAATACATAATTGTCCTAAGTTGCGTGATGTGGATGCGGCAATTGAAATTTTAAAATATATCGGTTGCAGGGTGACGTGTGAGGACGGATGCGTGACGGTTGATTCGCGCTCTGCCACAAATTTGGATATACCCGATAAAATGATGCGCGAGATGCGCTCATCGGTAATTTTTATGGGCGCAGTTCTTGCGAGACTTAGAAGAGTTTCGCTTTTCGCTCCCGGTGGATGCGAGCTTGGCGCACGACCTATTGATTTGCACATTTCTTCCCTGAAGGCTTTGGGGGCGCTCATAACCGAAGAGGGTGGCTCGATAGATTGCAGGGCAGGTAATCTTCGCGGAAGAGATATTGTTCTGTCTTTTCCGAGTGTCGGAGCAACGGAAAACACAATGCTTGCGGCAACTGCATGTACGGGGCGGACACGGATAGTAAATGCCGCCAGAGAACCGGAGATTGTGGATTTGCAGAATTTTCTTGTGAGCATGGGCGCAGACGTTTCCGGTGCAGGCAGCTCAACAATAATAATAAACGGAAGAAAACCGCTTCACGATGTGGAATATACCGTAATTCCGGACAGAATATGTGCAGCAACCTTTATGTGTGCGACAGCGCTTTGCGGTGGCAGAGTAAGAATTGACAACGTAATTCCCGAGCATGTATCGACATTAACCTCTATACTTGACGGTATCGGATGCCGTGTGAAGGTCGGCAAAGATTACATTGATATATCACGGGAAGGCTCACTTTCTGCGATACGTTCAGTAAGGACTATGCCGTATCCGGGCTTTCCCACCGATGCGCAGCCGCCACTGATGGCACTCGCTTCAAAATGTAAGGGAACAAGTGTGTTTGTGGAAAATATTTTTGACGGAAGATACCGTCATGTCGGTGGACTCATTCGCATGGGCGCCGACATAAAGCTTGAGGGAAAGGTAGCTCTCGTATACGGAGTAAAGCAGCTCTTCGGATGCCCTGTTGAGGCTACGGACCTCCGTGGCGGAGCAGCTATGGTGATTGCGGCTATGGCGGCTGAGGGTAAAAGTGAAGTATCGCATATTGAACATATTGACCGCGGATATGAAAATATAGAAAAGAGCATGTCCCGGATAGGTGCAGATATTAAACGTGTTATACAAGTTTGACGAAAGAGGGTGACAGAATGGCATCGCGGAAGTATAAAAAAAGAAGAAGGAAAAAGGGCGGCGGATTTATTCTGTCACTGTTTACTTTTTTGATTATCATAGGTGCGATAATTGCATCTGTTACTGTTTTCCTTAAAGTTGCGGATGTGCAGGTAACAGGAACTGCACGGTATGATGCTTCGGATATAGTCGAGGTTTCCGGAATAGAAACCGGAGATAATATGTTTCTCATAAATAAATTTGAGGTAGCGGAAAGAATTCTCGACAAATTCCCTTATGTTGAGCAGATTAAAATACGTCGCAGACTCCCTGATACATTCACCTTTGAGATTACCGAGCGTGTGCCGTGCGGATATATCGAGGCTGACGGCAACAAGTGGCTTATTGATAACAATGCATACATTCTTGAAAGAATAAAAGACGAGGGAGAGATAAAGGTTCCGAAGATTACCGGAGGAGATGTTGTAACTCCGCGTGCCGGAAATGAGCTCATCCTCAAAAATTCTGACCAGCTTCCGGTTCTGAAAGAGGTTCTGACAACACTGCGCCATTCCGGTATGGTTGAGAATATAACGCGCGTTGAGCTTGCAAAGCTTTATGACATAAATGTTGTTTATGCAAACAGATTTATGGTTGCCCTCGGAGATACAACACAGCTTTCAAAGAAAATCGAAATGCTGCGCGCTGTTGTGGAGCAGCTTGCAGACTACGATAAGGGAACTATAAATGTGAGCGCGGTCAAAGAGGCGAGGTATAAACCGGACAATAATATCGATTTGTCCGAGAAGCCCTCCGAGCCGGGAAAAACTGAGAATACGGATGCTTCCGAGCCTGCTTCGGAGACACCGGAAGAGGAGACTGCAACGGTAGAATAACCGGAAGTATGGAAGGTTTATCCTTAAACGCTCAAAAAAATAAAAAAATTTGCAATAATTCCATTATTGCTATTGACCTTTTGATAAAAAGAATATAAAATATATAATATGTTAGATAAGTAACAAATGATAATCTCAAGGAGGATTTTACATATGCCTTTCGAGTTAGATGCAGGCACAGACGTTATTGTTCCCATAAAAGTTATCGGAGCCGGCGGCGGTGGCGGCAATGCCGTAAACCAGATGATCAACTCCGGTGTTCGCGGTGTTGAGTTTATTGCTATGAACACCGATAGACAGGCACTCCGTGCTTCTTGCGCTACTTATAAAATCCAGCTCGGCGAGAAGCTTACGAAAGGTCTTGGCGCAGGTTCTGACCCCGAGGTTGGCAGAAAGGCTGCTGAGGAGAGTCGCGAATCCATTAAAAAGATGCTTGAGGGTACCGATATGGTATTCATCACCGCAGGTATGGGCGGCGGTACCGGTACGGGTGCAGCTCCTATTGTTGCGGAAATTGCCCGTGAGATGGAAATCCTAACGATTGGCGTTGTTACAAAGCCGTTTGGCTTTGAGGGCAAAAAACGTATGCTCCAGGCTGAAGAGGGTATTGAGAACCTCCGTGCAAAGGTTGACTCTCTCGTTGTTATTCCGAATGAACGCTTAAAGTGTGTTTCTGAGCAGAAGATTACCTTCCTCAATGCGTTTGAGGTTGCAGACGATGTTCTTCGTCAGGCTATTCAGAGTATCTCCGAGCTCATTTCCGGCGGCGGTCTTGTCAACCTTGACTTTGCCGACGTAAAGAAGATTATGAAGGATGCAGGCTATGCTCATATGGGTGTCGGTCGTGCGTCAGGTAAGGACAAAGCTGCTGAGGCTGCACGTATAGCTATCCAGAGTCCGCTCCTTGAGACATCTATCAACGGTGCTCACGGCGTAATCATCAACATTACCGGTTCTCTTGATATCGGCCTTGACGAAGTTGAAATAGCTGCAGAAATGGTACGTGAGGCTGCTCACGAGGATGCAAACATAATATTCGGTGCTGCGTTTGACCCGTCTCTCGAGGACGAAATCAGAGTAACGGTAATCGCAACCGGATTTGAGGGAAAGTCCTCACCTCTGCCGGAGAAGGAAGAGGCAAAGGTTACGGTCCCCGAAGCTAAGGATGACAGCATAAATGTTTTCCGCAAGTTCTCCGACTCTTTTGCAGAGTTTGACACAGAAGTATCACCTTCTGCACCTGTTGAGGAAGAAACAGCACAGAATGATACGGAAAATGACGACGAAGATCCGTACGAGCTGATAGTAAAAATGTTTCAGAACAGAAACTAATGTAAATTGATAAAACGATGGCAGACACAAAAGTGTCTGCCATCGTTTTATGTTGTAATCAGAATATTATTGCCTGTGTTTCGAGAAGCTCGGAAAGAAGCTTGGCGGAATTTTCAACATCTGACATATCTGCAATTTCGCATGGAGAGTGCATATATCTAACGGGTACGCTGATTCCGCCTGTGGGAATGCCCTTTTGGGTGAGGTGAATGCTTCCGCCGTCTGTACCTCCGGCTGTTACAATGTCACGTTGATACGGGATTTTGTTTTTTTCGGCACATTCAATCATGGCAGATACTATTGTCGGATGCGCAATAACGGCCTTGTCCATTATTTTGATTGCAGTTCCCCCTGAAAGCTTTGTTTCGCCGTAACCGTCAAAACCGGGGCTGTCGCATGAGTCGGTAACATCAAGTACTATTGCAAAGTCTGCATCAGAGAGGTATGCGGCAGTTCTTGCACCGCGGCAACCGACCTCCTCCTGTACGGAGAATACCGCGTAGATATCGTATTCGCAGTTTTTCAGGTTGATTATTGTATAGAGTGCGATTGCACAGCCCAGCCTGTTATCGAGATACGGTGCGCATATGCGGTTTTCCGAAAGCTCACAAAGCTCTCCGGCAAAAATGGCAGCATCTCCGGGGAGAACGTGTTTTTTTGCACTTTCGGCACTGTCTGCACCGATGTCAATGAACATGGAGCTTATTTTGCGGTCTTTGATTTCTGTCTTTTGCTCATAAGAAACCGTGCCGCGAGTGCCGTTTAAAAATACAATCGGTGTGTTGTGCAGCTCGGCAACAGAGAGACCGCCGAGTGCATCAAAACGGATAAAGCCTTTCTCATCCACATAAGTAGCAAGAAAACCCGTAGTGTCCATGTGAGCGTCAATCAGGACCTTTTTGCCAACTCCGGGACGGCGTACAATGAGATTGCCGAGCGCATCAAGCTCACATGAGAGTCCGGCGCTTTCGGCTATCTCGGCTATAACTGAGGCTGTTTCACCTTCAAACCCCGACGGAGATTTAGTTTTATACAGTTTCTTTAAAACATCTTTTAAGCTATACATAGAGCTTTTCCTCCTCGCTGTTGATAAATTCACGGGCAAGCATCAGTACGGCTTCCATGTCACGGGTGTCAGCAACGCATGACGGAGAGTGTATATACCTTGTCGGAACGGAAAGAGAGGTTGTTCTGACGCCCTTTTTTGAAATATGGATTTTCCCGGCATCCGTACCGCCGGCGACCTTTGATTTCATTTGCCACTTTATGCCTTTTTCTTCTGCAAGCCTTCGCAGAAACTCAAAAAGCTTTTTGTCATATATTGTGCTTCCGTCCATGCATCCGATTACGGCACCGTTGGCGAGTGAGCATACGCGCCCTGCGCCCTCTGATGACGGGATGTCTGCGGCAGTAGTTCCTTCTATGACAAGTGCAAGGTCGGGCTCTACAGAGTATGAAGCACTTACGGCACCGCGACAGCCGACCTCCTCCTGAACCGTAAAGGCAAAATATGTGTCATAAGCAAGGTCTTCTTCAAGCAGCTTCAGCATAACGGCGCAACCGGCACGGTCGTCTATGGCGCGTGCTTTTATTCTGTGTTCTGAAAGCATTTTCACATCACTGTCAAAGATTGCATAATCACCGGGAGAAACGAGCTTTTCTGCCGACGGTTTTTTTTCACAACCGATATCTATACAAAGCTCGCTGAGCTTTGGTGTTTTTTTGCGCTCCTCTTTAGTGGTTAGGTGGATTGCACGAAGACCGATAAGTCCCGGTATTTTTTTGTCGCCGACAAGAACACGCTTGCCGATTGCAACCCGGCGGTCTACGCCGCCGACAAAGTCGAATTTCAGATATCCGTCGGCGGTTACTTCTTTGATAATCATACCGACTTCGTCCATGTGCGCACACACCATAAGCTTTTTCTTGCGACGGTTTGCGCCTTTTTTAAATACGATGAGATTTCCGATGGAATCCTCACGTATTTCGTCGGCATAATCAGCTACGTGCTCTCTTATATAATTTCGCACCTCATCCTCAAAGCCTGAGGAACCGGTGAGGGAGCACAGCTTGTTTAGTTTTTCTGTCACAGTTTTCCACCCCCTGAGGATAGATAAAGCACAAATTCATATATCAGCTTTGCGGTGGCCTCTATATCGTTTTTCTTGACTGTTTCGACAGGCGTATGCATATATTTCAGCGGAATGGAGAGAAGTCCGGTTGCAATACCCTCACGGACGGTTTGCAAAGACCATGCGTTTGTGCCGGAGTTGCCTGAACAGACTTCGATTGTGTGAGGAATTTTCTTATCCTTTGCAACCGAGGTCAGTGCATCTGACATCCTGCGTGTCATGTTGGGACCGACGCCTATGCAGACACCGCTGCCGGCATCAAAGGTGGAGGACTTGTCCGCACCGGGAGTTGTGGCATGGGTAACATCCACAACTACAGCCCAATCGGGATTTATCGCATATCCGGCGACTGTTGCGCCACGGCAGCCGACCTCTTCCTGAACGGTTGCAGAAACTACAATGTCAAAGGTGAGCTTTTTGCCCTTGAGCATTTCAATCGCACGGAGAATTGCCGCAAGGCTTGCACGGTCATCAAGAGCACGGGCAGAAATGTAGTTTTCACGCAGCTTTACGGGCTGGGAGTTGAAAACAACGGGTGTGCCGATGGCAATGCCTTCATCGGGGATTTCTCCGATATCAATATACAAATCATCAATAGACAGTGAATTTTCCATCTCTTTGGCGGTCTGCAGGTGTGGAGGGGATGCTGTGATGATTCCGCATCTCGGAGGATCGGAAAGGACGGTGACTTCTCCGGCAGGAAGGATTCGGGGGTCAACACCGCCGAGCGTCGAGAAGGTTAGAAAACCGTCACGCATACCTGTTACAATGAGACCTATTTCATCTATATGAGCATCCAGAAGCAAACACTTTGCTTTTCTTTTTCCGCATTTTCGTATACCGTACACGTTTCCGAGTTTGTCGGGATCCGTACTGTCTAAAAATCTTGACATCAGATTCGCACAGCGTGCGGATGCAGAAAGCTCGAAGCCGGACGGTGACGGATGCTCACTGAGCTTATTTATTACAGAAAGTATATCCATGCTACACTTCCTTTCGTGAAAAAATTGGAATATATTAAGTATAGCACATTTTATCGGGTTTATGAAGATGATTTTTCACTTATTTTTCCTAAAGTTATTCCTGTGTAATAGCTTTTGAGTATGTCTTTGTAGTTTTTTCCGTCAAGAGCCATAGCCCTTGCACCGTATTGGCTCATTCCTACACCGTGACCGTATCCGCGAGTTTTGATGCTCATTCTGCCGTCGGAGTAGCTTACAGTAAAGTTTGTTGAATTGAGACCGAAAAGCGAGCGGAAATCACCGCCTGAAAGCTTGACCTTTGCTACATTGAGCGATTTCACACCGCCTGCCGCAGACCGTGAGATTTCGCCTGTCCAGTTTTCGGGATTTTCGTCAAAGCTTGCCTCGGGGTACTTTTCTGTTATTACTTTTTTAAATTCTTCGGGGGACAAAATTTTTTCATCCTCATATCTTGGAGACTCATGCTCTCCCGAGCTTTCTACACTTACAAGATACGGCACGGCGTTTCCCCAGACATCTTCCGCGTTTTCGGTTTTTCCTGAGCTTGTGGAATGAAAAACTGCGGTTATCGGCTCGTTGTTATACAGCATTATTTCGCCGTCTGTTTCCGAAACTGCACGCGATATCTTATCGGTGTATTCTTCGTATTGAGTGTCCCAGCTTGCGGCAAAGCTTGATATGGGTTTGTATGCTTTGCAGTGGGCAGGATTGTCGCACACTGCGGCACCGCCATGCTCTGCGGCAGGCGGAGCGGCTATTTTCTTCATGGTATATGTCCGGGCGGCGACTGCCTGCGCTTTCAGAGCCTCCTCGGGGAAAAGCGCAGGCATTTCTGCGGCAACAACGCCCCTCAGATACTCGTCAAGCGGTATGTTTTCTACCGAGCCGTCACGGTTCAGTGTTACGGTTACGCCTGCATCGATTGTATGCGATGAGTCCTCGGGAGGCTGTACCGTTGGAAGGGGAAGCTCCGGAACGGGCTTGCTCTCTTTGCCGAACATTATATACGGAACGGCAAATATACATATCCACAGCATAAGACACAGGGCGAAAAAACGCTTCATATTGCTACATCCTCTCTTTGTGAAACATTGACTAATTCTTGCTGTTATGGTATAATAATCCTTAAATAATTCAGGAGGCAAAGACATGTCCGAAATCAAAGTCCGCGACAGTGACGGATTCATAAAAAGAATATGCAATCATGTTGAAAATAATTACTCGATTGACCCTGAAATCCTCAACAACCCGAATGTCAGACGTGGGTTGAGAAACCCCGACGGTACCGGTGTTCTTGCAGGTGTTACGGCTATCGGTAACGTCCGAGGCTATAATGTCATTGATAACGACCGCAGTCCGATCGAAGGTGTTCTTACTTACAGAGGTGTAAATGTTGAGGACATAATCAACGGTATCACCGAGGAAGACCGCTTTGGGTTTGAGGAGGTTGCATATCTTCTTCTCATAGGAAAGCTTCCGTCAAAAGACGAGCTTTCTGAATTCAACGATATGCTTGCACACCATCGCCAGCTTCCGCACAATTTTACGGAAGATATGATAATTAAGGCTCCAAGTGCAAATGTTATGAATAAGCTTGCAAGATCGGTTCTTGCACTGTATTCTTTTGACCACAATGCCGACGACACATCGCTTGAAAACATGATGCGCCAGTCGTTTGACCTTATAGCCCGTCTTCCTATTATTACGGCTCAGGCATACCAGGTAAAACGCCATTATTACGAAAATAAAAGTATGTATCTCCATGTTCCGCCGGATAATCTGTCGGCTGCAGAGAGCTTCCTTTATTGCCTGCGTGCAGATCGTAAGTATACCGATGAAGAGGCAAAGCTTCTTGATAAGTGTCTTATTCTCCATGCAGAACACGGTGGCGGTAACAACTCGGCATTCACGTGCCGCGTCCTCTCCTCAACGGGCACAGACACTTACTCTGCAGTTGCTGCTGCTCTTTGCTCGCTCAAAGGTCCGCTTCACGGCGGTGCAAACAAGCAGGTCGTTGAAATGTTCAAGGACATTGAGGCAAATGTAAAGAACTGGAAGAGTGACGATGAGGTAAGTGAATATCTCGCTAAAATCATCAGGAAGGAAGCCGGCAACGGCAGCGGAAAAATCTACGGTATGGGTCATGCAGTTTATACAAAGTCAGACCCACGTGCCGTTATGCTCAAAAAGCACGCCAAGGCGCTTGCTGACAAGCACGGCTACCTTGAGCGTTTTGAGCTGATTGAAGCTGTTGAACGCCTTACTCCCGATGTCTTCCGCGCCGTGAAGAATAATTCCAAGCCATTATGCGCCAATGTTGACATGTATTCAGGTCTTGTATATGAAATGCTCGGCATTCCGCTTGACCTTTACACTCCGCTTTTTGCGGTTGCCCGTGTTGCAGGTCTTTGTGCGCACCGTATAGAAGAGCAAATGACCGGCGGAAGAATAATCCGTCCGGGATATAAGTGTATTTCTACTCGTACTGAGTATATCCCGATAAGTTCAAGATAAGGATTGAGTGAAATGAAAAACAAGCTGTTTCCGGTTATGTTCGCACTTCCTGTCACTGCAGGAATTTGCGGAGCTCTGCTTCGCTCTTGGCAGATAAGATATGCCTATGATGCCGAAACGGGAATTTTGCAAAGTGGAAATTCGATAACATACGGTCTTGTTGCAGTGTGCGTTATTGCGGCTCTTATGGCGGTTATTGCGGCTTTCCTCTTAAAAAGAGGGTTGCCCCTTCCTGCTGATAAGACAGGTTCAATTTCGTCTGCCGCGCTGAGTGTGGCTGCGGTTGTTGTTCTTGCATATGCAGGAATGATTTTTTGGTCCTTGCGTGAGGGCTTCAGTGGAGTACAGCTTGTGCTGGCTCTGTTTTCGGTGTATTGTTCCGTCGCCCTTCTTGTGATGGGTAAATATCGTATGCAGGAGCGGGACAGCACGGCATATTGCGTTTTCTCGGCAGTTCCGGTTTTCTGGGCATGCTTTATGCTTATTCTCACATTCAGGGAGAAGATTGCCGATCCTATAATTGCGAACTACGTTCCGCTTATTCTTTCGTATATCTCGATTTTGTTTTTTTGTTATTCAATTGCGGCGCATGTTCTCGGAAAGAATAAAAAGCATGTTGCGGTTTTCTCGTGCTTTATCGGCGTGTTTTTCATGTTGCTTGAATTGATATCGTTTTTCGCGTCAAACGGAGCGGTTGGAATGAGCCTTGAGAAAGTGCGCGAGATGTTGCCGCTTGTTGCGTTTCTTGTTCTTATGCCGGCAGCATGTGCTGAGATTGTCAGAAAATAGAACGGAAGAAAGGACGTTATTTTCAAGTGGCTGTACAGGATAAGAGAAAGTGCGTGGAGAAAATCACCGAAGAGAATATTGAAACGGTTTCTGAGTATGAGGTTTTAAGCGCCATGCTTTACGGCTCGATTACTCCTGAGGAAAAACGTGAGCTTGTCGCGCACCGTCTTCTTGATGAATTCGGAACTATTGCACACATAATTGATGCTCCCCTGCATAAGCTTCTGAAAATTCAGGGCATGGGGATAGTTGGTGCAACATTTCTGAAGTTGATCCCGTCGTTTTTCAGAAAGTACAGACAGAGCAAATGGCCGGAGCATCCGGTTTTTAAGGATTACAGATATGCGGCGAGATATATGCACGACAGACTTACGGGCTATGAAACTGAAGTCGTAGTCGTTATGTGCCTTGATTCTTCGGGTAAAATGCTTTCCTGTAAAAAGATATTTGAGGGAACTGTGAACAGTGCAGATATATGCCTGCGAAAAATAATGGATTTTGCCATAACGTCAGATGCCAAGAAAGTAATAATCGGGCATAATCATATTTACGGAAGTGCGATGCCGTCAAATGCGGATTATGACACGACGCAGATTATTGCCGGAGTGTTAAAAAATGCCCGTATACTTCTTGAGGATCATGTGGTATCCACATATAAGGAGTACCGTTCTTTTAGAGAAATAGGATTTATTACTGAATAGCGCAGAATCGGTTAATTTTACAACCTGATAGCTTGATTTTGAAAAGGCTGTGTGCTACTATTTAACAGAGCAAAGGTTATTGTTTTATAATACGTCAAAGGAGAATAGGTATGATATCAGCAAAGAACATATATGAAGACATTAAATACCTTACGGAAGATATCGGGATACGTATTACCGGAACCGAGCAGGAAAAGCAAGCTGCTGAGTATTTGCGCAAACGCTTTCTTGAGTACGTTCCGAAATGCGAGGTTGAAGAATTTCCGGTTACATACCGTAAAATTGAAAAAGAAGAACTCAAGGTTTTTCTTGACGGAAAGTGGCAGGATGTTGGAGTAAGACTTTACAACATGTCACCGACAACAAACGGAAAAACACTTGAGGCTGAAATCGTTTTCTTTGACGGTCACACAGATTATCAGCGTGATGATATTTCTTACATAAAAGATAAAGCGGTTATTCATTTCGGGAATATAGGAAGCGAGATAAGCTACCGCCGTCTCGTTGAGGCAAAACCTGCTTTTCTCATGATGGTTGATACGAGGTATACAAGTGAGTATCCGATTGCCAATAGCTATCTTCCTGCGTTTGTTGAAAAATACGGTGCTGTTCCTGCTGTTGATGTTGCATTTTATGATGCATGGAAGATTTGCAAGAGCGGTGCAACGAAGGCGAGTCTTACGGTCATGGGCGAAGTTGTTGAGAGCACGTCACAGAACGTTATTGCCGAAATTCCCGGAACCGACCCCAACCCTCTCTGCTTATATGTCGGAGGTCATATGGATTCCGTGGCAGGAAGCCCCGGTGCTGATGACAATGCAGTCGGCTGTGCAATAGCGGTTGAGCTTGCACGAATCCTTTCGAAAAAGCCGCACCGTCATACAATCAGACTCATTGCTTTCGGCGCAGAAGAACAACTCTCTGTCGGAAGTGCACAGTATGTTAAACGCCACAGAGAAGAAATAGAAAAGAACGGAAGACTCATCTGCAACTTTGATTCCTGCTCATCGGCTGTGGGTTGGAACAGGTTTGTTATCAATGCAAATGAGAAGCTGCGTGAAAAGATGAAGTCGGTATACAACGGCGAGGGTATTTACTACACTGAATTCTTACAGCCCGACCCCTGCAACGACGTGTTCCCGTTTACCGTTTGCGGCGTACCGGGAGTTACTCTTATGAGAAACAACTGCGAAATAGGAAAATTCTATCACCACAGACCGGACAACACGCTTGAAAACATTTCAACTGAAATTGCCGCATCTCTTGCCGCGGCTTCCGCAAAGCTTATGGAAGAGGTTGCAGATTCTGACGATATCAGAGGAAAATACGATGTTGAGCCGTCTAACACCAAAGAGGTCCAAGCTCTTTGGGAAGAAACCTACGGTGGCTGGAAATAAGCAAAAAATAGAGTAGAACGGTCACTTAAAACTCTCAGAAGGGTGAAGAAAAATGATTTGTATCGAGAATGCAAAAGTTGTTCTTGAAGACGGAATTATATGGGATGGCGTCGTCCTTACAGACGGCGACAGGATTGTTGAAGCAGGAGAAAGAGGTAAGGTCAAAGTTCCCGACGGTGCAGAGCACGTTGATGCGTGCGGTGCATATGTAGGACCGGGTTTTGTTGACATTCATGTTCACGGCGGCAACGGCTATCTTTTCGATACCGAGCCTGAAAAGGCTGCAGAGCATTTTCTTGCACACGGCGAAACGTCAATTTTAGGCACCTTCTATTTTGACCTCACAAAAGAAGGGTATATTGAGGCAACTGACCGCCTTCGTGAGGTGACGGCAAGGCAGGGCGCAGGAAAGGCTATTGCCGGTATTTATATGGAAGGTCCTTACATGAACCCGAAGTATGGCTCCAATCCCCAAAAGAACAAGTGGCGAGGAGACATAAAGGCTGAGGATTATGAGGAAATCGTCAACTGCGCCGGTGACCTTGTAAAGGTGTGGGCAATAGCCCCTGAGCGCGACGGTGTTGAGCCGTTTATGGCATATGCCAAAAAGGTTAATCCCGATGTGTGCTTTGCTTTCGGACACTGCGAAGCGAATGCAGAGCAGATAAGAAAGCTCAAAAAGTACGGCTTAAAGGTACAGACCCATTGCATGGATGCAACGGGAGTGATATCAGCCTGCGAGGGTATTCGCGGAAACGGACCCGATGAAGCATGCATGGCAGACCCCGAACTGTATGCAGAGCTTATTTGCGACTCACTCGGCATCCATGTAAATTCAGATAATCAACGCATGATACTCAGAAACAAGGGTGTTGACAAGGTTATACTCATTTCGGACAGCAACGTTGACAATGACGGAATCACATCTCCGGATTTCGGCGATGTTCCTGACCTGACCTTTGATATTAACGGATATCTTGCAGGAAGTAAGCTTACGCTGGATATGTGCTGTCGCAATATCATGCACCACACAAATTGCGGTATTGCTCAGGCATTCCTTATGGCATCACGAAACCCGGCAAAGCTTATCGGTATAGATGACGAAGTAGGTACAATAGAGCCCGGCAAGCGTGCGAATCTCGTGTTTGTTGATGATGTTTTCAACGTAAAGCGTGTCATGCTTGAGGGAAAATTTGTTAAATGAGGGGTACGGATATGATTAAAAATGAGGCGATAGAAGCTGCAATAAACGCATATGACATAGAGGCTGAATGCATTTCGGAGATGAAGAAGTATTTCGATGCCGACGCATTCAAGAAAGCTGTTGAGCTTTTGTGCAATGCTCCGCGTATAGGAACCTCCGGCTGCGGACATTCCGGCATTATATGTCAGCATATGGCTCATCTTATGTGCTGTATTGAAAGACCGTCGAGATTCATATCTCCGGCAGAGGCAGTCCACGGGGCTACCGGCTTTCTCCAGAAGGGCGACGTAATGATATTTGCGTCACGCGGCGGAAAAACAAAAGAGCTTTTGCCGATTGTTGATATCTGCAAGGCAAAGGGTGTTTCGATAATAACTGTTACTGAAAACATGGAGTCTCCGCTTGCTGAGGCTGCCGATGTTGTCATAAAGCAGTATGTAAACCGTGAAACGGATAAATGGAATGCTCAGGGAACAACGAGTACGACTGCACTGTGCATGATTTTCCATGCGCTTCAGGCTGCAGTTATAGAACAGACCGGATATCAGGCAGAACAGTTTGCTCTCATTCATCCGGGCGGAGCAGTAGGCGAGCGGTTGAACAACAAACCGCTTTGATATAAAACAAAAGAAAGAGAGATGAAACAAATGTCAAATTGTAAGATTTCCGTACCGTTTTTCGAGATAGGTCCCAAGTCTTATCTCTACGGTGATGATATTCTTGAGCTTGCACTTGCTGCAGACAAGGCATCTGAAAAATATGACGTTGATATCATATTCACATGCCCTGTTGTTGATATCCGCAGGGTTTCGGAGGCTACAAAGCGTATACATGTTTTTGCTCCTCATATGGACCCCATTGTCCCGGGTCGCGGACTTGCGGACATTCTTCCTGAGTCGCTTGTTGCCGCAGGAGCTGAGGGTGTTATGCTCAATCACGTTGAGAAGCCGCTTGAGTTTGATGTCCTTGCAGAGACCATCAAGCGTGCAGATGAGGTAGGACTTACCACGATTGTCTGTGCCGACTCTATGGCAGATGCATCAAAGATTGCAGGCCTTCATCCTGATATCATCGTTGCCGAGCCGTCAGAGCTCATCGGCACAGGTGTCAGCGTTGGTCCTGAGTATGTTGCCGCCGCAACTGAATCAGTAAAAAAGGTTGATCCGAACATTCTCGTTCTCACCGCTGCAGGTATAGCCGGCGGAGAGGACGTATACAACACAATCATCGCAGGTGCAGATGCAACCGGTTCTTCTTCAGGCGTTGCAAAGGCAGAGGACCGTCCTGCTATGGTTGATGAGATGATTGCTGCATGCCGCAAAGCATGGGATGAAAAGCATAAATAAAATTTATATATAAACAGGAGGAAAAAACAATGGAATTCAAAGTTTATCAGAAGGAATTGGAACTTCAGTCAAGAGGCTGGATTCCGACATTCCACGACGTTTCCAAAGAAATCATGGAAATTGTTAAGGCATCGGGTGTAAAGAACGGTACTGTATGTATCGCATCTCACCACACAACATGTTCAGTTATGATTCAGGAGTGCTCACATGACCTCGATTCGTTCGACCTTGAGTATCTCCAGCACGACCTTCTCGACATTATGCGTAAGCTCATCCCGGACTACACAAACGAGGGTGACTACCGCCATCCGGGTCCGCTCCACGCACAGTTCGGCCGTTATGTAAACGAGCCGGGCAACTACACTTCTATGAATACTGACGGTCACCTCCGTTCTGTATTCTTCGGCAGAAGCGAAACAATGACCATCAAGGACGGCGTTCTTGACGGCGGTGAGTTTGCTCACATCTACTTCATCGACTGGGACCATGTCCGTGCACGTCACAGACAGCTCAACGTCACCGTTATGGGTACAACAGACGATGTTGAGGATCGCAAGTGGAACGGCGGCGAGACAATCAACACTCTCCGCAAGTTCACTGACGATGAGAAGGCATACGACATGCGCTATGACCTTCAGCAGAAGAGATAAGAATATTCAAAAAGCCCACTCCGCACGGAGTGGGCTTTTTGTCTGCGTAAGGCTTGAATAAAGTCTTCCTGAATGGTATAATTATGTTATAATCTACCACTTGTCCGAAAGGGGAAAGACAGAATGTCTTATTCAGAAATAATAGCCAAAGAGTTTGATGTACGTGAGGAGTATATCTCAAATATAATCGCTTTGCTCGATGAGGGAAATACGATTCCGTTTATAGCGCGTTACAGAAAAGAAATGCACGGAACTATGGATGACCAGCTTATCAGACAGATTGCAGATAAGCTTGAATACCTGCGTAATCTCGATGCAAGGCGCGAAGAGGTAAGAGCACTCATAGACGGGCAGGGAAATCTGACCGAAGAAGTGGCAGAAGCTCTCAATAAGGCCGAAACCCTTGCTGAGATTGACGACATATACCGCCCGTTCCGCCCGAAGCGCAAAACGAGAGCATCGGTTGCGCGTGAAAAGGGACTCGAGCCGCTTGCCGTTGCAATCCTTGAATTGCAGGAGACAGATACAGCTCCCGAGACTCTTGCGGAAGACTATGTGGATGAGGAAAAGGGCGTAGCCGACATATCCGAGGCACTTTCGGGCGCGCAGGATATTATAGCGGAAAATGTTTCTGATGATGCAGAGGTAAGAAAAAGAGTAAGAAACCTCGTCAGAATGCACGGAATAGTCACCTCCTCCGCCGCCAAGGAAGAAGACAGCGTATACTCAATGTACTATGAATTTGCTCAGCCCGTTGAAAAGCTTGTCGGGCACAGGGTGCTTGCACTCAATCGCGGTGAAAAAGAAGGATTTCTCAAGGTGTCTGTGGATACAGATGCAGAAAGACCGCTTCGCAGTATCCGCTCGCTTTATGTAAAGGGAACATCTGCGTGTGCGGCTGTTGTTGGTGCTGCGTGTGATGATGCGTATTCGCGCCTGATCTATCCGTCTATTGAGCGAGAAATCCGTTCAGAGCTTACTGAGCAGGCATCAGAGGATGCCATAGGTCTGTTTGGAACAAACCTGCGGCAGCTTCTTATGGCACCTCCGGTAAAAGGAAAAATTGCAATAGGTCTTGACCCCGGCTACCGTACGGGATGTAAGCTCGCTGTAGTTGATGAGACCGGAAAGGTGCTTGATACTGCGGTAATATATCCCACGCATGGAGATGCACAGGAAAGACGTTCTGCGGAAATTCTCAAAGATAAAATTTTGCGCTGGAAGGTCTGCATTATTGTGATAGGAAACGGAACGGCATCAAAGGAAACTGAGGTTTTCTGTGCAAAGGTCTTGCGTGAGATACCGGAAAAGGTCTCGTACATGGTCGTTTCCGAGGCAGGCGCTTCGGTATATTCTGCATCAAAGCTTGCCGCAGAGGAAATGCCTGATTTTGACCTCACCCTGCGCTCCGCAGTTTCGATAGCGAGACGTCTGCAGGATCCGCTTGCAGAGTTGGTTAAGATTGAGCCGAAAGCAATCGGTGTCGGTCAGTATCAGCACGACATGCCGCAGAAACGCCTTGAAGCGGCACTTGACGGCGTTGTTGAGGCTTGCGTAAACAGTGTCGGCGCAGACTTGAATACGGCATCGGCGGCACTTTTAGGGCATATTTCGGGTCTTTCGTCGGCAGTCTGCAAGAATATAGTTGCATACCGAGAGGAAAACGGAAGCTTTAAGTCACGTGCAGAGCTTAAAAAAGTTCCGAAGCTTGGTGCAAAGGCGTTTGAACAGTGCGCAGGCTTTCTGCGAGTTCCGGGAAGTAAAAATCTTCTTGATAACACGGGCGTTCACCCCGAATCATATACTGCCGCAAAAGAGCTTCTCGATATTCTCGGCATAGATGTAAAGGAGCTCGCAAAAGAGGGCGCAGCTCTCGGTGAAAAGGCAAAGGCTGCAGGAATTTCTTCGCTTGCAGAACGTCTTGGCATAGGTGTGCCTACTCTTGAAGATATAATACGCGAGCTTGCAAAGCCGGGACGTGACCCACGCGGTGAGCTTCCGCCGGCAATGCTTCGTGAAGATGTACTTGATATGAAGGATTTAAAAGAAGGAATGACCTTGCAGGGAACTGTGCGCAATGTCATTGACTTTGGCGCTTTCGTTGATATCGGAGTGCATCAGGACGGACTTGTTCATATTTCTCAGATAAGTGATAAATTCATCCGTCATCCGTCGGAAGCTTTGAAGGTTGGAGATATTGTTACTGTCAAGGTTCTCGGTGTTGACCTTGAAAAGAAGCGCATAAGCCTTACAATGAAGGGGATATAATAAAAAATGAGTTGTGACCGCAGTCACAACTCATTTTTTTACTTTATAAAGTCTGACAGTGAGGAAATATCAAGTTTGTCGTAATTTGTGATGAACTCTGAAAGCTCTGTCGCAATCCTTCTTGTTCCTCCGACTTCGTTGCTCTCGATGTTGAGCGGAAGAAGTGGGTCGTGAAGTGATAATCTGAGGAGGAACCATCCGTTGCCGTGACTCTCATCAAGGTTTACACGGACACCCTCAAAGTTTGACGGAGCAAGCGACCAGCCCGGCTTCTTTCCGGCATAAGCGGTAAGGTCATCAATAACAGCCTGTCCGTACTCCTTGAAATCGGAAAGGTTAATGTTCATGCGGAACTCCACACTCTCCTCAGGCTCTTCCAGTGATTCTATGAGAGATTCTAAAGTGTAACCCATCTTCTTACCACGGGCAAGCTCTATAAGAAGCTTTGTGACAAGGTATGCACCGTCGTCAAGAAAGTAGTTTTCCTTCAAAGCCCCGTGACCCGATGTTTCAATTGCAAGCTGGCTGTCACGGCCCTCCGCATTTAAGCGGATGGACTCGTTGATAACATTGCGGTAGCCTCTCTTGAAACGGTGGTGAACTCCGCCCTTTTCTTCGATGAATTTTGCAAGACCGGTTGAGGTTATGGAGTCGGTAACAATCGTTGTACCGGGGTGCTCACGGAGCAGTATTGCCGCGAGCATGGCTATGATACGGTTGCGGTTGAGCTCGCTGCCGTCGGAAAGAACAGCACCGGCACGGTCTACATCGGTATCAAAAATTATGCCGAGGTCGGCACCCACTTCGTGTACAGCCTCTGTGATGCTTTCCATTGCCTCTTTGTTTTCAGGGTTCGGAATGTGATTGGGGAAGCTGCCGTCCGGGTCAAGATATCGGCTGCCGTCGGTAATTGCACCGAGGGTAGCGAGAACCTTGTCAACATAGAAGCCGCCTGCACCGTTTCCGGCATCTACTACTATTTTGAAGCCTTCAAGAGGTTTTTCTTCGCCGGTTGCAAGACGGATTTTGTCTGCAAGAATGGCGGCGTATGTATCCATGAACTCTCCGTGCTTTAGGCTTCCCGAAGAAAGACCGGTTGTTGCGCCATCCTCTGCAAATGCAAGGATTTCTTTGATGTCACGGGATTCAAGTCCGCCGTCTTTGGTGAAAAATTTAAAACCGTTGCGATTAAACGGGAGATGGCTTGCAGTAATCATCACTGAGCCGTCAAACTCATATCCCGGAGTGACCGTTGACATAAACATTGCCGGTGTGCTTGCCATTCCGAAATCGGTAATCTCAAGACCCTGTTCTGCCATGGCAGAGCAAATCCATTTTCCGAGCGTTTCGCCGGAGAGACGTGAGTCGCGTCCGACAGCTACACGTATATTCTTTTTATTATCGAGCTTTTTGCAGAGCCAGAGGGCAAAACCGCGTCCGATATCACGGCAGACCTCCTCTGTGAGATTTATGTGCTGACCTTCGATTCCTTCAAGGGCAACGCCACGGATATCACTGCCGTTCTGAAGCTTTTTATAATCCATATTGATAATCCTCCTGAATGTACTTATAACAGTATTATTATTCTACCATCTTTTGCTTTAATAATCAACAGAACAAAAAGCAAAACGCAGCTTTTAAAATTTATCTTGACAATTAAATCGGAGAGCAGTATAATACAACCATAACTTAATTTACTGAGTAAATTAAGTTATGGTTGTATTTGTTATTCAAGAGGAAATAACTGCTCGAACATATAATCACAAAGGCCTTTCAGCATCAATTGCTTCTTGTTGTTTGCAAAGTGAATATCAAATTGTCTCAACTTCGAGCTTGTTACTTTGTTTTGTATAGAGTTTACAAGATATTCCTTCTGTGTATCATCCATGAGGTCTACATATGAGCCTATGAGGACTATGTGGCTGTCGCAAATGTTTACGGAGGCAGATATGCCTATTGCGAGATAATCTAAAATTTCCTCAGTCAATTTGCCGTTATTTTTTTCAAATAACTGTTTGACAATTGCCTCAAGACATCCGGTTTGTCCGCAACGACATTGAACATCAGACACAAGCTTTATATGCCCAAGCTCTCCGTGCATACACCATTCGCCGTGCTGGCAACTGCCGTGTATAAGACTTGAAACACCGATGCCGTCTGTCCCCAAGGTAAAGAGCTGAATGTGCGCGTAGCTTTTTTTCAGATGCGTGCCGGCAGAAAGTACGAGGATGTTTCCTGTTCTTTCTACATAAACTTTCTTACCGAATTTTTCAGCAAAGAGGCTTCGCATGTCAATATTTTGCCACCCAAGCTCTACGGAAGAAAGTATTGTGCAATTTTTGGGGTCTATAATTCCGGGCATTGCAAGGATGAGTCCGGAAAGATTATCTTCGGGGATTTCGCAGCTTTTTAGGACATTGTTTATAGCTGAGTTCAAAACCTCCGCAAAAGAAGTTGGATGGAGCTGTTCCTGAAAGCTAAGGGTTGTTTCAAAATAGACATAACCGTTTAAATCCATAAGGTATAAGCGGTGAATGCTCCAATCAAAGGCAAAGAACAAGTTTTTCTTTCCGTTGAAAACTAAAAACAGAGGCTTCCTGCCACCTGTTGACTCACCGTGCACGGTTTCCGTAAGGATATCCGATTCTTGAAGATTTCTTACGATTTTCGTAACTGCGGCGCGGCTCATGTCAATGTTTTCCCATATATCGGTTCGGGAGACAGGACCGTGTTTTTTTATGTAATGTACAATTGTATTTCTGTTTCTGAAAGCTGCATCAGCGTGGGATAAAAAAGAGTTGTTCATAATAAATCACCGATTGTAAGTATAGTATATTCAAGGAACGATGTCAAGAATTGCGTAAGCCCGTTACGTACGATGAGATGTTGTCGTATGTCTATAATAAATAAACGCACAAAGCGGTTAAATTTTTTTGGGCAGGAGAAACGTTTCTCTTGCTTGAAGAAAGGATGAGGAAAATGAAATTAGACAAAAAAATTGCTGTAATAACAGGTGGTGCGTCAGGGATAGGAGAGGCAGGAACGCGCCGTTTTGTTGAAGAAGGCGCACAGGTTGTTATTCTGGACGTGAATGAAGCTGCAGGGAAAGCACTTGGGGCAGAGCTTCCGAATGTGTGGTTTATAAAAACAGATATTTCAGATGAAGCCTCCGTAAAATCTGCCTTTGATATGATTGCAGATAAATTCGGAAAAATAGATGTTCTTTATAATAACGCATCGGTGTTTTTGGGCGGACGGGACACGGTGCTCGGAGATGTAGAGGAAGATATTTGGAAAAAGGTTCTTTCAATAAATCTTGACGGTACATATCATTGCACAAAATTTGCTCTGCCACTCATGAAAAAATACGGCGGTTCAATAATAAATACAGCGTCGAGTGCAGGTGTTGTCGGTATCCCCGGCTGTGCGGCATACACTGCAACAAAGGGAGCAACAGTCACCTTGACACGTTCACTTGCAGTTGATTACGGAAGATACAATATCCGTACAAACTGTATAGCCCCTGCCGCAATTGAAACGGCGATGTTAAAAGAGAGCAACTTAAATGACCCGAACTTTGATAACGAGTTCTTTTTGAAGCAGATAACACCGCTTCGCCGTTGGGGAAAACCCGAAGACGTTGCGGCACTTGCGGCATTTCTTGCATCTGATGATGCAGGGTATTTAAACGGCGTTATAATCCCGTGTGACGGCGGAATAACGATAAACGGAAACGTAAACAAGGAAATTTGAAGTAAGGAGAAGTCGAAAATGGAAAATTGCAGACAGATTGCAAAACAAATCAGAATTGACTGTGTTCGTATGACGAACAGCGGACGCAGCGGTCACGTCGGAAGTATGCTTTCAATGGCAGACCTTATTGCCGTGCTTTATGAGAAAATTCTCAATGTAGACCCGAAGAACCCGGAAATGCCGGAGCGTGACCGCTTTGTGCTCAGTAAGGGCCACGCAGGGGCGGCTGTATATTCCGCACTTGCTCAGAAGGGCTTTATTCCTCGCGAGTGGCTATCTCGCTACTACTGTGACGATGGAAAGCTTATGGGGCATATCAGCCATAAGGTTCCGGGTGTTGAGTTTTCAACAGGGTCACTCGGTCACGGTCTTCCTGTCGCTGTTGGCATGGCGATTGCAGCACGTTATGCAAAATCACCGCGCCGTGTTTTCTGCATGACGAGTGACGGAGATATGAATGAGGGCTCGACCTGGGAGGCAATTATGTTTGCCGCTCAGGAAAAGCTTTCTAATCTTACTATGATTGTTGACTATAACCGCGTTCAGGCTCTCGGACATTCCGAGGATGTTATAGACCTTCGCTCTCTTAAAGATAAGCTTGAGCTTTTCGGCTTTGCCGTCCGTGAGATTGACGGTCACAACTGTGAAGAAATATATGATGCTTTGTCAAAGCTTCCGCTTGATGAAAATAAGCCGAGTGCAATCATCGCTCATACAACAAAGTGCAAGGGCATCCCTGCATTTGAAAACACGGTAAAATCACACTACAAATTTATTCCGGACGAGGAAATTGAAGCTGTAATCGAAGCAATCAAGGAGGCAGAGTAATATGAGAGGTACATTTAATAAAACATTACTTGAAATAGCGAAGAACGATCCGCGCATTCATATGGTACTTGCCGATATCGGTTACGGCGAAATTGAGCCATTCCGTGATGCTTTTCCGGAAAGATACTATAACGTAGGTGTTGCAGAGCAGAATATGACAGGAGTTGCTTGCGGTATTGCAATGGAGGGGAATATTGCGGTTACATATTCAATTGCAAACTTCCCGACACTCCGTTGCCTTGAGCAGGTGAGAAATGACGTATGCTACCACAACGCAAATGTAAAAATTGTTATTATCGGCGGCGGTGTTTCCTATGGTCCGCTCGGAATGTCACACCACTCCACAGAGGACATCGCAATTATGCGCGCACTCCCCAATATGGCAGTTGTTGTTCCGTGCGACAATTTTGAAGCAGAAGCAGCAACACGCGCGATGATTGAGTATGACGGGCCGCTTTATTACCGTTGCGGATATAAGGGAGAAAAGGATATTCACTCGGGTCCCGTTGATTTCAAGCTTGGTCGTGCAATTACGGTACGCGAAGGCAGTGATGTAACACTGATGTTTGCAGGACCGGTAGGTCTTAACGTAGTTAAAGCTGCTGATATTCTTGCAAAGGAAGGTATTTCCTGCAGAATAGTAAGTATGCACACAATAAAGCCGATTGACCGCGATGCAATAATTGATGCTGCAAAGAACACAGGCGGTATCATCACAATTGAAGAGCATAACCTCTCCGGCGGTCTCGGAAGCGCGGTTGCTGAGGTTATCTGTGATTCCGGTGTTGCTCCCGAGAAATTCAGGAGAATTGCACTTCCGGATGTAAACGTTGCTCTTATCGGACATCAGGAGTGGATTCGTTCTCAGTACGGTATGGATGCCGAAGGCATTGCAAAGCAGATCCGTGATACAGTGAGAAAGTAACTTGAGTAGAAAATGAAAGTAAAATGCCACGATTTGTACTGTCCGCACAAATCGTGGCGTTTTTATTGTGCAAACGACCAAGTGAGCTTGCAAGAATATATAGACCCGTTTACGGGTGAGCAAGTTAAAAAGGGCAAATAAAAGACTGCCCCACTTTGTGGGGCAGCCCGTAAAATATATGCAGTTGGCAAACCGTTTCGGCGCGCCTTGAGGCGTCGCCAACATAATAGCCTTATAGGCTTAGTACATGCCACCGGTTTTACCGGTGGTCATGACAATTAAAATCCAATCTGCGTCACGACTTTTTACAGTCATTTTCAGAACACGTTATTTTCCATAAGAATAACCGCGGAAGTATTTATCAGATACGTTGACCGGGAGGTGACCTGTCGGTTCAAAGTCGCCGAACGTTGCGGATATAATCGCTTCAATGGAATAAGCATCGTCGTTGTAAGCTACAAGACAACCGTCAAATTGCGGAAGGTCGGCAAGTACGTACGGACTGCCTATTATGAGCGTGACAAGATTTGCCTGTGAAGCGTTAATTGCGCTCAGCATACGTGCAAGCTCCGGCGAGAGCTTTCCGCTGTTTTCTTTGTATGAGGCAGTGCGGATAATTGTTGCGACGATTACCGTGTCATATTTGTCGGCGAGTGCTATCAGATCATCGACTCTTTCGGTACTTGGAATTTCAGGCAAAAACTCATAGTCGGCATTACAGTACTTACCCGAGACTTCGCCGATAACCTTAGAAACACAGCAGCCGGTTCTTCCGAGGTCTACTGCCACCTTATTCTCTTCTTCAGGATCAACCGTAGTAATAATAAGAGTTTTTCCGATGCTTTTCGGATTGAGCGGAAGAGATTTTCCTTCCACCTGTGTGATTGATGAGGCAGCAATGCGCTTTGAAGCAGCTATATGCTCGTCACACCCTACAATCCTTTTTACTTCTTCAATATCTATCGGTGCATTATCCATACAGCCAAGCTGTTCCTTGAACTTTAATATACGGTATACAGAGTCATCAATCCACGACATGGGAATTTCTCCGTTTTTGGCCGCATTATAGACAAGGTCATATGTAATTTTGGGATCGCTCATATAGTCCTGAAGAACTATGTCGTGTCCTGCTTTGATTGCGCCTACGGCAGCCTCTATGCCGTAGTTATCCTTGATTCCTTTCATTGTAAGGCTGTCGGAAACGATGAGATTTTCAAAACCGAATTCACCTCGGAGAATATCGTAGAGCATCGTGCGTGAGAGCGTTGCAGGAACGCCTTCTTCACCCTCTGCCGCAAGGGCAGGGAAGTATATGTGAGCAGTCATGACGCCCCACATATCATTGCAGATTTCCTTATACGGACGAAGCTCAACATCCATAAGCTCTTCACGGGTTCTTTCCACAACGGGCATTGCCATATGTGAATCAACAGCGGTTGCACCGTGACCGGGGTAATGCTTGGTATTCGGGATTACACCCTCCTCCTGCATCGCCTTAACATAGATACGGGACAGGTTAATTACGGTATCGGTATCATCGCTGAAGGCACGGGTGCAGATAATCGGGTTTTTGGGTTCTATGTTTACATCTACCGGCGGATTTGAAATCATACGGAATCCGAGAGTGCGTGCTTCTTTTGCAATTATGCGCGCATGAAGTGCAGAAAGCTCTTCCGCATCCTCTGCGGCTCCAATTGCCATAAGCGGCGGAAAACGTGTGGCGAAGGGGAAATTCTGAGCAAGACCCCACTCGGCATCTGCAAAGAAGAAGAGCGGAATTGTCGCTTCCTCTCTCCAACGGTTCATGGTGTCGACAACAGTGTCAAGGTCTCGTGTCTGTTCGGGTATAAGAACAGCACCTACGCCGCCGATTTTTCCGTCCCTTAGCATTTCGTCAACGCGCTCCTGGTATCCGGCTGCACGCACAATAATCATATGTGCGATTTTTTCTTCAAGGCTTAATGCTTTTACGTAATCCCTGGTTATCATTTAATCACTCTCCGTAAGGTCAGTTGTTTATATTTATGGTAACACTTATTGTCCGCTCTTTCAATAGCTTGAGAAATCCCGATTTGTTCAAATTGTGTTTTTTTTGTTGATTTTTTAATGCATATAGGGTATAATTTTAAAGAATTTTATGAGGGGGGGGATTACTGTTATGTTAGACACAATTGTTTCATCAATAAATAATGCACTTTACAGCTATATACTTATTGTTCTGCTTGTTGGCGGCGGCATCTTTTTTATGTTCAGAACAAAATTCGTTCAGTTTCGCCTTTTCGGAGAGCAGATACGAGCAGTGACAGAAAAGCCACGGGATAAAGGTGGAGTTTCATCTTTTCAGGCACTTATGGTTTCTACTGCGTCAAGAGTCGGAACAGGAAATATTATCGGCGTTTCAACGGCGCTTTGCCTTGGTGGATACGGCTCTGTTTTCTGGATGTGGGTTATAGCAATTATCGGTGGTGCTTCTGCATTTATCGAGAGCACGCTTGCACAGATATATAAGAAAAAGGACGAAAACGGCGAATCTTACGGCGGTCCTGCATATTATATTGAGGCAGCCCTGCACAGCCGACCGCTCGCACTCGCTTTTTCTGTTTTTCTTATTCTCACATACGGCTTCGGGTTTAACATGCTTGCATCGTATAATCTTCAGTCAACCTTTTCTGTATATGGGTTTTATAATCCTGCATATACCCCGTGGATTATAGGCTTTGTGCTTGCTGCTATCGTCGGGTATTGCCTTATGGGCGGAGGTACAAGAATAATAAAAGTAACAAGCTTGCTTGTTCCGTTCATGGGTATTGCGTATATACTTGTTGCATTATTTGTTGTAGTAATAAATGCTCAGATGTTGCCGTCAATCTTTTCGCGCATTTTTACTGAGGCGTTCGATTTTGAAGCTATATTCGGCGGATTTTCCGGCTCGTGTGTCATGTACGGAATAAAGAGAGGACTTTTCAGTAACGAAGCAGGCGTCGGCTCGGCTCCTAATGCTTCAGCTTCCGCTGAAGTAAGCCACCCGGCAAAGCAGGGGCTTGTACAGATTCTTTCTGTTTTTATTGATACACTTCTTGTATGCACCGCTACCGCATTTTTGTGCATGTGCTCCGGTATAGAACCGACAGAGGCAATTTCCGGTGCACCTTATGTTCAGGCCGCACTCGGGAAAACTTTAGGTGCTTTCGGACCGGCATTTATTACCATAGCAATGATTCTTTTTGCTTTCACAACGCTTCTCGGAAATTTGTATTATGTTGATAAATGCCTGATATATATGCTTAGAAGAACGCCCGGAAAAACTTTTATGAGAATATATCACATTCTTGCATCTCTTGTTATATTTGTCGGCGCAGGACTCAGTGCGGATCTTCTCTGGAATATAGCAGATATAACAATGGGTGGAATGACGTTAATAAATATGCCGGTAATACTGATACTGTCAAAATACGCACTGCGTGCGCTCAAAAACTATGATGAACAGAGAAAAGACGGAAAAGAACCCGTGTTCCGGGCAAGGGATATAGGTCTTCCTCACGAGGTTGATTGTTGGAAATAGCAAGGTTGCGGCAAGGTTTTGCCGCACCTCTTTTCTTTTATTATGATTTGTTGTATAACAACCTCACGGCGTAAAGCCGATGTCTTGCAAAGGCAATCCATCGGACGCCTGAGAGAACGTTTTATCATAAATCATGAAAATCAGGGATTTTCCGAAGCTTCGCTTCTGTGTTTTTTCTTGAACAGAAAAAACATTTATGGTATAATATCATAATGAGAAAGAAGGTTTTTATATGAATCTTGATACGCTTATTACAAAAACAATAACAGGCGCGGCTCCGTGTATTGTGGGTCTTGATGTAAGTTCCCGTGAGCTTCCGTCTGTTTTTTTAAAAAACGATGAAACCGAAGCAGACGCCGTCCGTGCTTATAACCGTGCGGTAATTGATGCTGTCTGCGATAAGGTTTCGGGAATAGCGGTTAATATGTCTGTGCTTCTGCCGTATGGTGTTGATGTTGTTTCAGACGCAATCGCATATGCTAAAGAAAAGGGCTTATACACGATTGCAGATGCAAAATGTATAGGTGAG
Source organism: Oscillospiraceae bacterium (assembly GCA_017409405.1). Taxonomy (GTDB): domain Bacteria; phylum Bacillota; class Clostridia; order Oscillospirales; family JAAYXM01; genus SIG480. The sequence continues at coordinate 50,153 of JAFQSU010000033.1, forward strand.
CCGACGGCATCCCGTGCCGAAGCCGAGTTTTATTTTGATAAGCTTGATGCCGACTGCATAACTGTAAGTGCATATTACGGTGCTTCGGGGCTTGCTCCGTTTTTTGAAAAGAGCGCAGAGAGCGGTAAGGGTGTATTTGTTCTTTCTCATACGGCTTCGGGTTCTCCGCAGGATGTTCAGGAGCTTATGGCAGGGCTTCGACCGGTTTATCGCGCCATATGTGAAAAGATAAATATATGGGGCGAAAAACGGATTGGCAGCATGGGATATTCCGACATTGGAATTATGATTGGCGGAATACCGAATTCAACACTTCGTGAAATGCGCAGAACGTACAAAAAAAGCTTGTTTCTTATCACCGGTTACGACGGAGAAAAGACGACGGCACACGACATAAACGGTGCTTTTGATATGCGCGGTCTTGGCGGACTTGTGTATGTCACACGCACTATAACACTGCCCGGAGATGAGGGCGATTTTTGTGAAAATGTAAAGCTCGCGGCAGAAAACGTTTGCCGTGACCTCAGGCTTTGTTTCTGAAAAGGGAGCATTTTATGACAGATATATATTTCATACGTCATGCCGAATCGTTCGGAAATCTTACAAGGCGTGCTTACGGCTGGTATGACGGCATTCTCACGCCAAAGGGTTATCAGCAGGCAGAATGCCTGAGAAAAAGGTTTGCAGATATTGCGATTGATGCGGTATATTCAAGTGACCTTATGCGTGCCCGTGAAACGGCGGCTGCGATATATGAGCCAAAGGGGCTTGCACTCCATACCGATGCGGCATTCCGTGAAATTTCTTTAGGTGCATGGGAAGACAGACCGTGGGGAGAGCTTCCGTCGCTCTATCCCGAGGCATATGAAAACTGGCTTGCTCATCCTCTTGCGTTTCGGGTAGAGCACAGTGAGTCGTATGCGGACGTTTATGCGAGAATAAAGCCGGCTCTTGACAGGGCAGTATGTAAAAATGAAGGCAGGACAATTGCCGTTGTAAGTCACGGTGCGGCGATAAGGATTCTTATGTACGGCATCACGCATAACGGAGACCTTACGGATATTGAAAAAAGCGATTGGGGCGACAACACCTGCGTAAGCCGGTTTAGGTTTGAAAACGGAAAATATACCGAGATTTTTAAAAATGACAACTCACATCTTTCCGCAATGCCCGGTTTCTCTGACAATATGAACTGGGTGCGTGAGGGCGGAGGCAGAAACGTATGGTTTGAATACGCCGAATATCCGAGAGACAAAGAAAAAATCCGCGCATATCACGCCGAGGCGTGGCTCGATATTTTCGGTGATGAAATCGCAAACATCAGAGATGTAGATTCAAAGGCACGGCGTGTTCTGAAAAAGTCTTCGGACAACATTGCCTTTGCGTACTGTACTGACGGCGAAATCGGCATGATAGAAACAGATGAGGATATAAAGCTTTACCCGTCGGCAGGGCATATTTCGCTTGTGTATCTCAAGCCCGAATACCGCCGCAGGCGCTATGGCATCCAGCTTATCGGTCATGCTATGAGCAAATACGGCAATATGGGCAAAAAGCATCTGAGTGTCCGTGTCTCGGAGACTAATAAGTCGGCGTATGCTTTTTATAAAAAGTACGGTTTTTATGAGGCATTCCGTGAAACTGAGGATAAGGTTCGTCAGATAGTAATGCTTCTCGATATAGGAGGTCAGAATCGTGTCTGAGAAAAAAGAAGCGTCATTCGTTAAAGGCGCAATAATACTTGCGGTTGCAAGTGTGCTTGTAAAGGTTATCGGTGCGGTCTTCCGCATACCGCTTACAAACCTCGTCGGTGAGTATACGATGGGTCTGTACAGCATGGCATACCGCTATTATTCAATATTGCTCACCATTGCTACGGCAGGTATACCGATTGCAATATCAAAGATGATTTCGGAGAGCCGTGCGCTCAAACGTCCCCGTGAAACGAGCAAGATTTTCAGAACCGCTATGGGGCTTTGCATATCCATCGGTGTTGCAGGAATGCTTTTTCTTATCCTGTTTGCCGAAAAGCTTGCTCTTGCCACAAATGATATAAACGCAGTTCCGAGTATCATTGCTCTTGCTCCTGCGGTTCTGTTCATGGCATGCACTGCAGCGTTTCGTGGCTTCTTTCAGGGGCACGAAAATATGGTGCCCACAGCACTTTCGCAGATAATAGAAGCACTTTCCCGTTTGTTTGTCGGACTTTTCCTTGCGTGGCTTTTGCTTTCAAACGGATATGAGGGTAAATACATATCCGCCGGCATCATAACCGGCATAACCTTTGGTACTGTCTTAACCGTTCTTCTTATGGTTTTTCTTGCGATTTGCAATCGCAAGAAAAACGGAAGGCTTTCTGACAATGGCGGTGAGGTCAGAAAAAGTACGGAGATTTTGTCTGCACTTTTGAAAATAGCAGTACCCGTAACTCTCGGTTCTCTGGTTATGAATATAACGAGTACCATAGATATGTTTCTTATTACTAACCGCCTTGCATCGCTTGGATATAATAATGAGATGACAACATCCATGTTCGGAATATATGAAAACTATGCACTTCCGATATTCAATCTCGTTCCGTCCATAATCATCTCTCTCAACGTCAGCGTAACCCCGACGATTTCTGCGGCTCATGCCGTCGGTGATGGGGAAAAGCTTAAAAACACACTGCTTTCCGCACTTCGTATTGTTGTCATATTTACACTTCCTGCGGCGGTTGGTATTTCGGTTTTGTCACAGCCTGTTTTGTCCATACTTTACAATTCGGCTTCGGATGTTGCTATTGCCGCTCCCGTATTGGCAATTCTCGGCGTTGCATCGTTCTTTCTCTGTGCATCATCACTTACCTCTACCTCAATGCAGGCTCTCGGACATGCGACCATTCCGCTTATTACCATGCTCATCGGTGCGGTAGTCAAGGTTGTCGCAAATTATATTCTTATCGCCATTCCGGGGGTAGAGCTTTCAGGTGCGGCGATAGGAACAGTGCTTTGTTATGTGATAATAACGGTACTCAACATGATCTTCCTTGCAAAGCTTGTAGATTTTCGCCCCAAATTCTTTGAAACATACCTGCGTCCGCTTATATCGTGTGCGGTTATGGGTGCGGTTGTGTATTTTGCGTATAAAATATCGCTTCCGATTGTCGGAAACCTCATGTCGGTTGCAATATCAATAGCTCTTGGCGTGGTTGTGTATTTTGTGGCTATGATACTCACACACGGCATTACGAAAGAGGACATTGTGGGACTTCCGAAAGGCGAGTGGCTTGCATCCAAGCTTTTTCGTGAGAAATAAAATTTTATAGCATAAAAAGTAAAGGCTGTCGGGTAACCGACAGCCTTTACTTTTTATGAGTTTTTTGCAGGATAGGGCTTGCGCTCGTCCGTGAGGTCAAGAAGGAAGTCCACACTGGTACCGTAAAATTTTGCAAGAATAATAAGATTTTCGCTTGTGGGTAAAAGTTCACCGGTTTCATACTTGGATAAAACGCTTTGGCTGATTCCGGTCTCCATCTGTACCTTCAGCTGTGTGAAATCCCGTGTTACACGAACCAATTTTAAATTTTTCACTCCTACCACCTCTCCAATATTCTATTATTGCATAAAAAATTCTTGACATTCATAAAAGCTTGGAATATAATATTCATACCTTGAATATTTTTTGGGGATTATTCATAAAGAAGAATGGAGGATAGTTTTTAGTATCAATCGGTTTTAAAACGCAAATCTAAAATAAGAAAGGAAAGAAGAAAATGAAAACCGGATTTAACAGATTTGTCGCTCTTGCGTGTGCTGTTGTAATGCTTTTCTCGTTTGCCGGAACGGCATTTGCGGCAGAAGAGCCGACAAAGACACCTATTACAATCAAAACACTTGACCCTGCAAGCGGTGAAGTCACATTCAACGGTGTCGCTGATGGTGACGACGTATCTGTCGATTTTGACAAAATTGAAATGGAGCTTTACGGCCACGGTATTTCAACGGAGGTTACAGAGGCAAACGTATGTGAATACCCGTATGACGCCGAAGCTGAAAAGGTATACGATACCTATACGGTAAATTACGATAAGGAACAGAATGCAGTTATAATCGAAATGACAAACCTTGTGCCGCACAAAAACGCACAGGGTAAGGTCGCTTTCTGGACAGGCTTTGCGGTAAAGGCACCTGAGGGGGCTGCAAGCTTTAATTATGAGATGAGATCACGTTACGGTTTTAATTACAGTGACGGCTATGATATAGAGCTTGAAACTATAGATGCAAACGGAACACGTGGCGTTGCATTTTATTTTGATGCAAACGCAAAAGAGCCCGTTGATTATGTTTCGCTTCAGTGGCTTGATGAAAACGACGAGCCGGTTTCCGATTGGGAATCTGCATACATAGACATCTCAGGCGTTGAGTGCTATGAGAAAAAAGGTGAGGTAGTAAAGGCGAATGTCCGTGACTTCTATGATGACACTGCGGTTTACGGAAGCTATAGTGTAGCGGAAAAAGACGGTATTGTTACAATCGGCATGGATAGCCTCAGAATGCACACAAATGCAAATGACGACGAGGGCTACTGGACAGGCTTTGCGGTTAAAGCACCCGAGGGCGCAGATACCTTTGACTACATTATAGACAACGGTTGGTATACAGTCAGTGAATCTCAGACTCCTGCAGAACTCGAAGTTATAGACGAAAACGGAGCAAAAGGTGTAGCTTTCTATCTCGATGCTGAGTATGCAGGCTATGACTATGAGAGTGAAGAACGTTTCTACAACGTTTCGCTTCAGTGGTATGATGCAGAAGGAGCACCGCTCTCAGCATGGACATATTATTATGCAGATGTTACTGATGTTGAGCTTTATGAGTTAAAGGGTACTGTCGGCAAGGCGAATGTCCGTGACTACCACGACGACTTTTCTGTATATACAAGCTACAATGTGACAGAGAAGAACGGCACTGTAGAAATATCTATGGATGACCTTCTTATGCATAAGAGCTCTGATGATAATGCAAACAAACCGGCTTTCTGGACAGGCTTTGCGGTAGCTGTACCCGAGGGACACGATGAAATCAAGTCGTTCAATTACAGCATTCGCGGACGTAACAGTGACAGCTACGGTGACGACGTTGCACTTGAGACAATAGAAGCAAACGGAACACAGGGTGTTGCTTTCTACCTTGATGCCGAGGATGCTATGTATGACCATGAAAATGATAAGCGTTTCTTTGATGTTTCGCTTCAGTGGTGCGATGAAAACGGAGCACCGCTTTCTGCATGGACATATTACCATGTGGATGTTACGGATGTAAACTGCAAGTATTTTGACAGACCGGTAATGGCTGCAAAGCTTGAAGACAAGACAGACACCCCGAAGACCGAGCTTTATACAAAGTATGAAGTTAAAAACGAGGGCGGCTGGGTTGTAATCACGGCACAAGACCTCGAAAAGCATGAAAACGGAGAAGGCACTGACGGATACTGGGCAGGCTTTGCAGTAGAGGCACCTGAGGGTGCAACAAAGTTTGCATATGATTTCGGATACACATCTTCCAATGGAATTATAGATGTTGAGCTTCTTGATACCGATGTATACGGTGCTGCTTTCTATCTCGATGCCGGAGATATTGATGCAAAAGACTATGTCCGGATAGAGTGGTACAGAGAAGACGGTACACCGTATGACGGTGAAACATATTATTACCCCATCGACTTTACAGGTGTAGATCTTGCAATTGAAAATGAATTTGATGTAGCAGCTACTGTCAAGGCTGCTCCCATCTCGGATAAAAACAATCCCGAAAAAGAGCTTCTCACAGAAGAGAACACGGACAGCTATACAGCAGTTGTTGACGGAAACACAATTAAGCTTTCCGCAACGGGACTTCGCGCTCATATAAACGGTGAGGGTGACCGTGGTGCATGGGTTGGTGTTAAGTTTGACGAAGCTCCGGTCAATGCCGCATACGCAAAGTATGCATTTGCAGGCGAAGCTGCAGTAAAGCATATGTGGAACGGGACAGACCTTACTCTTGCACCGGAAGAAGCAAGCTTCTATGTAAATGCATTTGACCCCGAAGCTAAGAACAGTGTTATGCTTCAGTGGTTTGATGTTGACGGAAAGGCACTTACAAACATCAAGACCTACAAAATTGATACAACAGGTGTTGCATGCGATGTAAAGGGTGAGCAGACCGTGATAGAAATTGCGCCTGCTGTTGACCAGACAGAGAGCGGTCCTTCCGATATTGCACCGTATTTTGGTGAAAATACAGCAGAGCTTTCAGGTAATGTAATCACACTCGGAGCAGACTGCCTCTTTATGCACAACAACGCATATATGGAAAACGGTGCTTGGATTGGCTTCACGGCTAAGGTAGCAGGTGCTGCTTATGTAAGATACGCATTTTCAAATGATTATTATTCAGAGCTTAACTGGCAGTATGATGCACAAGAGGCTGAGGTAGACGGCGAGGAGTCGTTCTATGTAAATGCAAGCGCATACAGACCTAAGGATAAGCTCATCATTCAGTGGTTTGACGAAAACGGTGATGCACTTACAAACGTAAACACATACGACATCAATATAGAAAAGGTTGACTGGTCTGACATACAGTATTTTGATGTTCTTTTCAGCAATATAAAGCTTGTTGGCGCAGATGCAGCAAGCTATGAGCTTGCCGATACAGAGTATGTTGAAGAAAAGAGCTCAAGAGACTATGTCTATGCGTATGCCGATGTTTACGGAAACGGTACCGTAACAAACAACGGCAAGGTATGGATAAGAGATAAGGATTACTCAGACGGCATCACGAAGAATAATCTCATTGCTAAGGCAGACAGCGAATATGAGTTTACCGGTTGGTGGGATTATGCTCTCGATGATTACGTTGAGATGGCTACAACATATGTAATTGAACAGGATAAGTGCTATGCTCTTGAGGTCGTGTTCAAGGAAAAAACCGTAGCTCCCGATAGCGGAAATGTCGGTGGCGGAGGTACAGGCGGTCTCACCGCAGGCGGTGCAGGCGGCAAAAAGGAAGATAAAGACGAAGATAAGGACAAGGAAGATGTAAAGCTTCCTGAGCAGACAGCTCCGTCTACAGGTCTTTCTTTCGGCGACGTTTCTGCAAATGCATGGTACTTTGAAGACGTAAAGACTGCTGTTGAAAAGGGCCTCATGAATGGTGTAACCGCAACTAAGTTTGACCCCAACGGAAGTCTCACAAGAGCTATGTTTGTCACAATCCTTTACCGTGCGGCAGGTGAGCCGGCGATAGGTGCAATGTCTGATTTCGCAGACGTTCCTGTAAATCAGTATTATGCAAATGCTGTTGCATGGGCAAGTGCAAACGGAATTGTAAACGGTGTATCTGAGGGCAAGTTCGCCCCGAATGCAAGCATTACACGTGAGCAGATGGCAACTATTATTCACAGATACGGCAAGGCTTCGGGAATCACCCCGGCTTCTGATAATGATGTAAGCTACACCGATGCAGATAAGATTTCGGCATATGCAAAGGATGCTGCAAAGTGGGCATATAACGCAGGAATCATTCTTGGCAATGCTGACGGCTCATTTGCTCCTTCACGCACTGCAAGCAGAGCAGAAGCTGCCACAATCTTTGTAAGACTTTTAAGCCTTATGCAGTAATATAAACCCTGTTTTGCCCGGTATAAGTGTGCTTTTATGTGCACTTTAAAGCACACAAACATAAAACGACCGATGCGTTTCTCTTACGCATCGGTCATTTTGCAGCTATATGGATAATTTAGTAAAACAGAGCTACTTCTCGGAAGAATCGGTGTACATGCTGTAAAGGCTGTGGTACAGTCCTTTCTTCTTTATCAACTCTTCATGGCTTCCGCTTTCTGCTATTCCGTCCTCGGTGAGTACGAGAATCGTTGTTGCATTGCGGATTGTTGTAAGCCTGTGTGCAATGGTCAGTGTTGTGCGCCCTTTTGCAAGCTCTGAAAGGGATTTCTGTACAATATGTTCACTTTCGTTGTCAAGAGCGCTTGTCGCTTCATCGAGAATAAGTATAGGGGGATTTTTAAGGAATACACGGGCGATGCTTATACGCTGCTTCTGTCCGCCGGAAAGCTTTACACCGCGCTCACCGACAAACGTGTGGTAGCCGTCGGGAAGCTGTGAGATGAACTCGTGCGCACCGGCAAGTTTTGCCGCTGTCTCTATTTCTTCATGCGTTGCTCCGGGCTTTCCGTATTCTATGTTCTCATATACCGTGCCGGAGAACAGGTAAACATCCTGCTGAACTATACCGATTTGTGAACGAAGTGATTTCGTCGTGACCTTCCGTATATCATAACCGTCTACCGTTATTGTGCCATCGGTTACATCATAAAATCTCGGAATAAGATTGCACAGAGTGGTTTTTCCTGCGCCGGAGGGACCGACAAGGGCGATGTTTTCGCCCTGTTTTATATTGAGATTTATGTTCGTGAGAACATTTTCGCTACCGTCAGAATATTTAAAGCTCACATTTTCAAAATCTATGTTGCCGCGGACATCGGGAAGCTCAATGGCGTCTGCAGAGTCATCAATTTCTATGGGCTCATCAAGTATTTCAACGAAGCGTTCTATTCCCGTCATACCGCGCTGGAACTGCTCGGTAAATTCAACTATGCGCCGTATCGAAGTGAGAAGCGTTGAAACATAGAGGAGATATGCGACAAGGTCTGACGGTGAAATTTTTCCGTGCATCATAAAGAATGAACCTGCGACAACAACGACTATGTACATCAGTCCGTCAAAAAATCTCGTTGAGCTGCCAAAGCCTGCCATGTATTTGTATGTTTCTTTTTTTGTGTCGAGAAATTCCTTGTTGCCGTTTTTAAACTTTTCTCTTTCGATGTCCTCATTTGCAAAGGATTTGACCACACGGATTCCCAAAAGAGAGTCCTCGACCTGCGAGTTTATTTCGCCGAGCTGATTTCGTGAACGCTTGAACGCACGGCGCATCTTGCGGTTAAACCTTGTAGAGCAAAAAATCATAACCGGAATGATTGCAAAAATGATAAGTGTCAGCCATACATCCATACTACAGAGAATAGCAAACGATACAATGATTTTTATGCCTGCAATGAAAAACTCTTCGGGGCAGTGATGCGCAAACTCGGTTATGTCAAAAAGGTCGCTTGTTATGCGTGCCATAAGCTGACCGACCTTGGTGTTGCTGTAGTAAGAGTATGAAAGCTCCTGCAGATGAGAAAACAGGTCGCGGCGCATATCCGTCTCAATTCTTGCACCCATTACGTGACCGACATTTTGCATAAAGTAGTTTGCAAGGACGTCGATAATGCGCAGTCCCATATACAGCGCACCGACGGATAAAATTATTCTTGCAGAAAGTGCAGCAAGGTTGTTTATGCCGAGGTCAGTAAGATATCTGATAATAAGCGGAAGAACGATATCGCACACGGTTGTGAGCATGGCGCAGAAAAGGTCAAGCACAAGTACAAGTCTGTACTTTTTAAAGTACGGAATGAATCTTGACATGAGATATCTCGTGCTCTTTCCCGAAATGGTCTTTTTCATTGATTTTCACCTCATATATTTCGTAAATGCGTTTTGTGTTTGCAAGTTGTATACAGTTGTGATACAATATCTATAAAACTTCATGTGGAGAAGATAGATATGCTAAAGAGAAAAAGTATAAAACTGTTGTCGGTGCTTGTATGTATGTTGTTAGTTGCGGCTCTCGGTGCATGTGCACCCGTTGAGGATTTTTCAGATGATCCCAAAACCCCTGCAATTCAGACGCCGACCGTTCTGGGCGAGGGGCGTAAAGCATTTAATCTGAGTGTAACGGATGATAAGGGCGGAGAGCTTTTCTTTGAGATTCATACAGACAGCGAAACTGTGGGAGAAGCCCTCGTTGCGCTGAATCTTCTTGAGGGAGAGCCGGGACCCTACGGATTATATGTAAAAAAAGTCGCAGGCATTACGGCTGACTATAACACGAACAAAAAATACTGGGCATTTTATATCGACGGAGAATATGCAACATCGGGTGTTGATACAACAGCGATTACGGAAGGCTCAACATACGCCCTGAAGGTTCAGTGATATGAAGTTGACAGTAAGAGAAATAGCAGTTTTCGGTATGCTCGGAGCGCTCATGTATGCTTCCAAAATGGCTATGGAGATGCTTCCGAATATACATCTTCTGGGCGTTTTCACCGTTGCGCTTACGGTTGTTTACCGAAAAAAAGCTCTGTATCCGATATACGTATTTATAATAATCACAGGTCTCTTTTTCGGGTTTGCAACCTGGTGGATTCCGTATCTGTACATATGGACGGTTCTGTGGGCGGTAACGATGCTTCTTCCGCAAAACATACCGGACAGAAAAAAGCCTATTGTATATATGCTTATCTGTGCGGCACACGGTTTTTTGTACGGAACGATGTATGCGCCCACTCAGGCGATTTTATTTGGTATGGATTTTCGCGGAATGCTTGCGTGGATAATAGCCGGATTGCCGTTTGATTTTATTCACGGTATAAGCAACTTCTTCTGCGGTTTGCTTATCTTGCCGATTGTAAAAGTGATTAAATGTATCGAAAAATACACATCAAATTTTTGAAAATGGCTGCCCTTTTAGGGCGGCTGTTTCTTATTTTTCGCTTCTGCGTGGGTTTTTGAGAAACACCCCTAAAAGCATAAAAACGATGAACACGATAAGATACCATATGCAGGCAATACCGTGCGCAAGAACGGTAGCATATATCATAAAGGCAGATGCCGCCGCGGCAAGTATCGGGATGATAAAACGGCGCAGGACATTTTCCTCTTTCGCTTTGAAAGACCATGAAATGAATATGGGGATATAGAAGGCATACATCGTAAGGATGGGAAGCTCTGTCGGGTCAAATACGAGAAAACCGGACCATGTCCGAGACAGATTTGAGAGATAGAAGTATACAAACCACACGGCACAGCAGACGAGCCCGAAAACGGAAGAGTTTGTCGCCATGTTTGTGTTTTCGTCAATAGTTTTGAAGACGTGCGGACTCGGACCTTCATTGCGCACAGCGAGAGAGTATGCACCGCGGCTGCAGCCGAGCATCAGCCCGTTGAGTGTGCCGATACAGGATATTGCAATAAAAAGATTTAAGATGTTACCGAGGACATTTCCGAAAAGATTTGTAAAAGCAACTGTTGCGCCAAAGTCTATAAGCTCCTGATTTGTTGCACCACCGGCAACACCGATAAAATAAAGGACATATACACATATTATTATAATGCATCCGCTGATAAGAGCAATCGGAAGATTGCGCTTTGAGTTTTTAAGCTCAGCATTTATTGATGTGGCGATAATCCAGCCCTCATACGCAAAGGCTGAGGAGCAGACGGAGGCAAGAAGCGGATTTTTCACAACCTCATGAACGCTTGCAGGGGTTGTGAAATTATGTGCAAGACCGCCGCTTGCCATGCCGTAGATTATCCCTCCGACTGCCATGAGGGCGAGAGGGAACAGCTTTATGATTGTAGTACTTACCTGAAGCTTACCTGCAACCTTGGGGGAAAGTGCATTGACAGAGAAAGCGAGGACAAGGAAAAGAAGGGTAAGAACCATACACTCGGGACCTAAAAAGCAGCCACCCTCGGATGCGGGAATGAGAAGAGGAAAGTCGGGGTTTACCGAGGTTATGAAAACTAAAGTATACCTTGCGGACAACCAGGCGAGAGCCATTGTGAGAGTCGGATAATAAAATGTGTTCATAAACCATCCGATTAAATATGCATATGATTTTCCGAGTGTTGCCTCGGCGTAGTCAACAACTCCGTTGACCTTCTCGTATTTTTGCGCCATGAGCGAGAAGGCGAGGATACAGGAGAGCATGACCATGCCGCCTATAATCCAAGCAACAATACCGAGTGGCATGTTGCCGCCCGTTTTTTCTAATATTTCCTGAGCTTTAAAGAAAACTCCGCTGCCGATAACTATTCCGACAACAAGGCAGATTGCCGTAAAAAGGCCGTAACGTCTTTCAAACTTATTACTCACACTTCCACATCCTAAAGAATCAGTTAATATAGTTTATCCAAGAAGTTAAACAAAAAACAGGTTTCGTGATGAAACCTGTTTTGGTGGAGATGATCGGGATCGAACCGACTACCTCTTGAATGCCATTCAAGCGCTCTCCCAGGTGAGCTACACCCCCATAACGAATGAAATTATACCACGTTTTGGTGCCGGTGTCAATAAAAATCAAATATAGTTTTTGCAAACTGTGTTTTATGATGAAGCGCACCCCAAAGTGTCTAACCTTTGGGGTGCATATTACTTGCCGCATGTTATGCTTTATTTATTACTGATGGATTGTAAATCTTCCGTCATCACCGTGAAGCTTCATGAGAGCCTCGAGGAGATAATAGTCGCCGAAAATCCACGGCATATGCATACCGTTGGGTGAATGATATGCACTTGAAGCGTTCTCTAAAAGACGAAGCTCGTCTTCCTTGTAGTTGCAGTTCTCGTCAAGAACGTGAAGAAGCTGCATAGCAGCACGCTCGTAAATGGGTGCCTCATACTCTCCGACAGCCTTTGCAATTTCAATTAAACCGCAAGCGGTGATTGAAGCGGCAGAAGAATCGTAGAAAACAGGCTCTGCCGGCGCGCGGAAGTCGAGGAGCGGAAGCTTTCCGGGTTCGAGGTTAGCAATAAAGTAATGTGCAACCTTTTTGGCTGTGTCAAGATATTCCTTCTTGCCGATGTTAAGATAAGCAAGAACAAAACCGTAAATCGCCCATGCCTGACCGCGAGACCATGATGAACCGGGAGCATACCCCTGACCTCTCGGAGTGGCAAGCATCTCACCTGTTTCGGGGTCGAATTCGACAATATGATTTACAGAACCGTCTGCACGGACAAAGTTATTCATAACCGTATCTGCGTGAGTCGTAGCAATCTGAATGAAACGGGGATCATCCATCTCCTTGCTTGCCCAACAGAGAAGCGGAATGTTCATCATACAGTCAATGATTGCCCAACGGAGACTTGAGTGGTCCCAGGCACGGATGTATTTGCCCTTGTGGTTGAAGCGACCTGCGAGAATTGTTGCGGCGTGAAGTGCACGGGCACGGGATTTTTCGTTGCCGGTGAGCTTGTAGTCGGCAACGGCCGAAAGTGACCACATGAAGCCGACGTCGTGGTGAATGCCGGTAAAAATATCAAAAGCCTCATCAAGCTTTTCTTCGCAGCCTTCTGCAAACTTTTTAAACATCTCGTCGCCTGTTTTTATGTACATAAGCCACATCATGCCAGGCCAGAAGGCGGTAGTCCATCCGGAAATGTTTGCCTTTTTTCCGTGGGGGTCCCATTCGCCGGTCATAACATGTGACGTGGGGAAATTTGCACCTATTTCGGGCGCCATAATTTTGAGCTTCTTTTCTACTCTGTCGAGAAAATCAGCGGCGTATGCTTTATTTTCGTTTGAAAACATGAAAGTCACTCTCCTTTTGAATATATGATAGCAGAAAGGTTGTGTGAAAACAAGCTTTAAAACGCATAAAACTGTGCAAAAACGACCATTTGCGAAAAATTTAACAATTGGTGCTGCTTTTTTGTAATAATAATCCCCCGTATAACGGGGGATTCAGCGTGTCGATAAACTTATCGACACGCCGGAGACTGTCCAAAAAGGTGTGAGATTGTCCGAATGGAACCCGAAGGTGTATGTGTATACTCCGAGAGGTGACATTCGGGCAAAATAAGCGGAAAATCCCTTGAGGTTCGACACTTCAAGGGATTTTAAATATGCATGCATTTGCTTTGACCAATGTTTGTTTTAGGAAAAAAACTCTCTTTTGTTTTTTCTCCGCTTATGCTCTCGCGCCTTTTTCGACAGTCTGAATCCCCCGTATAACGGGGGGATTATTATTGATATTGTTATTTCAGATAAATGACACGGACAAGACCGCCCTCGTTTTGAGCTTTGTCATAATATACCCAGACTGCTCCTTTATGGGAAACTGCCTCGTCAAGGGTGGTGAGAATCTTTGTATCATCCACGACCTTGTATACAAGAACATTGGAAGAAATTCTGTGCTTTGTGTTGTTCTTCAGTGACACATACGACGGGGTGATAAGAGATACATTATCAGCACGGGTGAGATTTTTTGCCTCAACAAGCTCACCGTTTTCGTACTTGAACACACACGGACCGGTAGTGAGGGAGGAGGTTTTCAGAGAGACGCTTCCGCGGATTCCGCCCAGGTCGTAGTTGTATGTGTACGAGGAAACAGTACCGTCGTTTCCGGTGCGCTTGTCAACAGAAGTAATCAGCCCGTATTTGTGCATATCACCTGTTACGTTTTTAATAATAAGACCGTCAATTACGCCTGATGCATTCTTTGATGTGAGAAGGACAGATGAGGAGTTGAGGCTGACTCCGTCAAGTCTTGATAAGTTAAGCGATATCATGTTGCCGTTATCGTCTATTTCAAGCAGCTTTATGTTCTTATCAAGAGGTGTTCTGCCCCAGAGAAACGCATCGGCATTTATAATGCCGGAGGTGTTTCCGCTGCCTCGTGCCATGCTCTTGAGCTTGCCTGTTCCGTAATCGTATTCAACGGCATAACCCACATAAGCGGTTGAATCGTTGCTCTGTTCTACATCAACCGTGCTGCCGTCAAGGGTGAGGATGGTTGCATAATAACTGCTCGTCTTCGTTCCGTCGGATGCAGTGATCGATTTTGCGGATACACCTGTTACAACACCGATGATTGATTCGTAAAGGGACGATGCATTATAAGCATCACATACCTTACCGTTTTTGTCGAGAAGCATTGTTACAGTCTCTCCGACTTCAAGTCCGTCAAGACCGAATGCACGCTGAGCCGCATAGTATGAAAGCGGATATGTGACCCCTGAAACTGTTACGGAGGTGGGTGCCTCCTTGTTCGGTGTTATGGTGTTGAGAATGCCGGATATTTTCTGTGAGTATGCCCAGACAGCGTTACTTTTCTTACTGTAATAAATAACATCATAGTTCTGGATATCTGCAAGTGAGGCACCGTTTCCGTTGCGGTATACGCGCGGTGAGGTGAGACCGAGAGATGAAAGAGTGCCTGCCTTTACCGTTACCGGTCCGGTTACGTTGTCATCAAGCACATCACCTATGGTAAGCATTTCGCTTGACGGGGTATAACCGAGTGACTGTGCATAGATTTTTGTATCTCCCTTTGAGGGAGTGTTCAGCATGTTATAGACAAGCTTTGCCATATCACTTCTTATGACGGGATTGCCGACTGTTGTATATACCTCATCCGAAAGACCGATATCAGCCGCTTTGGCAATCTGTCCTGCAGGATATGCACCGGTATAGTCGGCGTTGGTATATCCGAGGAGTCGGAGCATTGCACTGAGCGCCTCTTCGTATTTGATATAGGAGTTGGGGCGGAAGGAACCGTCAGAATAGCCGGTCATAAACCTGTTCTTTGAAGCAACGCTGATATACGGAGCGCCCCAATGGGTGAACATAACGTCTGCAAACGGAGAGATGCGAGAGGAACCGGTTGCCGCGCCCTTGTACTGTGATGCGGTGACGAGGATTTTGGCAAGTGCCGCACGGGTCACATACTGACTTTCGTTGAAGCTGCCCTTTGCATCATAGGTCATGATGCCCATGACATCGAGAATTGTTTCTATGTCATCATCTGCCGGAAGGCTTGATGCAAGGACGGGAAGTGCAAGCGTCAAAAGCAGTGTCGCCGATAGAATAAGCGAAATTATTTTTTTCATATTCATTTACCCCTTTGATTGACTAATCGTGTCGCAATGCGTCAATTGGATTTAGTTTTGCCGCCTTTGCGGCAGGGAAGTAGCCGAAGAGTATTCCGATGAGGACTGAAACCGAGAAAGAAAGTATTACTGCAGAAACTGAAACGCCGCCGGAAACTCCGAGAAGGCTTGCGAGTATCGTTGACAAAAGCGCACCTACGATAATTCCGATAACGCCTCCGAGACCGCTTGTAATGATTGCTTCGATGACAAACTGCGAAAGAATATCACGCTGCTTTCCGCCGATAGCCTTGCGGATACCGATTTCGCGTGTGCGCTCGGTTACCGAAACGAGCATGATATTCATTATACCGATGCCGCCTACGAGCAGTGATATTGCGGCAATTCCTGCGAGAACGAGCGCCAGTGTGTCGGTGAGCTCGGTTATCTGGTCTACAAGTGCTGAAAGATTTGAAATATTGTATGCGTCCTCGTCTTCGAAAATATCATACAAATAATCTTCGATAACAGTCTTTGCCGGCTCGATAGACTCGGCATCTGCGGCGACGTATGTATAGCTTGTTATTCTTCCGTTTCTTGCAAGGCGTGAAGCTACCGAGTAAGGGATAATCACCATGTTATCCGTGCTTGTCTCCGTGCTGTCGCCCTCTTCTTCAAGGATTCCGATTATCGTATACGCCGAACCGTTTATTTTCAGTATTTTGCCGATAGGGTTGCTTGTTCCGAACAGCTCGTTTGCGACATACGTTCCTATAACGCAGACGTAATTGCGGTTGGATGTGTCTATGTAAGAAATGAACCTGCCGCTTGATACGGCATAGTCCTTTATCTTCGCATATTCTTCATTTCCGCCGTATACGACTGACATAATGTTTGAAGAACCGTATTTTACCGTTGCGCCGCTGATTGTGACGGTAGGAGAGACACTGGTGAAAAGGTCGCGGTTATCGTCAGCAAGCCTCAGCATTTCCTCCGGCTTTACATTCATATTGCCGCCGCGTCCGTTCAGAGTGACCGTGATGTTGTTTGTGCCGATGGAATCAAACGCAGATACCATATCGTCGGAAAAGCCCTGAACAACGCTGACAAGTGTTATTACCGATGCGATGCCGATGATAACGCCGAGCATCGTGAGAAATGAGCGCATCTTATTGCCTGAAATGCTTTTTAACGCGAGTTTTAAGCATTGGTATACATTCATAAATCCACCTCCGCGTTATTCGAGATTTTCGGGCTTTGGAACATTCGCAATATCGGAAATAACTTTTCCGTCATGTATGCGGATAATTCGCCTTGCGCACTCTGCAATGCTGTTGTCGTGAGTTATCAGGATAATGGTTTTTCCGCTTTCATGGAGTTGCATGAGAAATTTCATAACATCCTTGCCTGTTTTTGAATCAAGGGCACCGGTGGGCTCATCGGCGAGAATGACAGGAGGGTTTGCCGCAAGTGCACGCGCTATTGATACGCGCTGCTGTTGACCGCCGGAGAGCTGATTGGGCATATGATGAAGCCTGTCGGCGAGACCGACCCGGTCAAGCGAGTTTATGACCATTTCCTTTCTCCTTGATGCGGGAACCCCCTGATATATGAGCGGAAGTTCGACGTTTTCGTAAATGTTGTTTTTTGAAATAAGGTTATACTGCTGAAAAATGAATCCGAGCGTTTTGTTGCGTATGGTCGCGAGCTCGTTGTCTGAAAGCTCGGAAACATCGGTTCCGTTGAGTTTATATGTACCTCGGGTTGGAACGTCGAGTGCGCCGATAATGTTCATGCAGGTGGATTTGCCCGAGCCTGATTTTCCGACTATCGCAACAAATTCACCCTCGGCAATACTGAAAGAAACACCGTCGAGTGCGCGTACCTCGTTTTCACCCTCATCATATATCTTATAAACGTCGATAAGCTCTATCATCTCATGCCTCCCATACCACCGGAGGGCATACCGCTCATGCCGCCTCTGTTGCTGCTCATTCCACCTGTCGGCATACCGCCCATTCCGCCTGAAGGCATACCTCCGCCCATGCCAAATCCGAACTGTGAGGTGGAAGTGTTCTTTATAACAGTGACATAAATCACATCGCCCTCGGAAAGACCTGAAACTATTTCTACATAGTCATCATTCGCAACGCCGGTTTCTACAATTATATATTTATATCCCTCGGGTGCATCGGGAAGTCGCATTTTGCCTTTTTTTTCTTCGGTTTTCGGTGCCTTTGCATCGTCGGGTTTAGGGGTGTCAGAGGAAGGTGCGGAAGAATCATTTTTTTCGGGGGCTTTATTCGCCGGTTCATTCAAAACTATGCCGGAAATGTCGGAGTCTTCTTTTACAAGCACAAGGTTTCCTCGTGATACTGCGTTTACGGGAACTGTGAGAACATCCGACGCGTTACTGATGACGATTTCTGCATCGACATTCATTCCGGGAAGAAGACCTTCGTATTCGGAAATTACAACTGTGACAGGATACACCGTAACACCGCTTGTCGGAGTGCCGATAATGCTTATGGTATCAACAACACCCTCAAAGGTTTTGTCGGGGAGTGCATCGGCTGTGACTGTAACCTTCTGACCGACCTCAATGTTTCTGATGTATAGCTCATCAACAGATATGTCGAAGGTAAGCTTTGACATATCGGCAACTATTGCAAGCGAGGACTTGTTTCCGTCAAGCGTGTCGCCCTCTTTCATTGTCTTTGAAATGACTGTGCCTGCAATGGGTGATTTTATTGTATAATCCTCAAGTCTTTCTATCTGGTCGTCCAGTGAGAGACGTGAGTTTTTAAGTGACAGCTCACTGCTTCGTAAATCCGAAGAGGAGGAATCATCAGTGATTTTAAGAAGGAGATTTCCACCGGTTATTCTGTCGCCTTTTGAATATGTGAGATTTTCAATATCGCCTGAAACCTCGGCAGTTACGGTTTTAACCGATGCTTCCTCAACCGTACCGTAATCGTTGCAGGCATAGCTTCCTACCGTCGCTGTTACAACCTCGCCGGGAAGAATTGCGCCCGGATTTTTGAAGGTGATTTCAATATCGGAAACAACTGCACCTGCTTCGGTTGCATATGTACCTGTGGTTACGTGAGAAACATAGCCTGTGTGGGCTTCGTTTCTGTCGTCAAAGTAAACCGTTGCCGACTGATTTATGTATATATTCTTCGCGTTGCCGGAAAGGAAGGGGACGCGGACCGTGAGATATTCGGAATTACTTATCTCACAGAGCTTTGTGCCGGGGTTTACCTCGTCGCCGTTTTCGACATACATCTGAGTGATGACACCGGTAACGGGGGCATACACGGTTCTGTTTGATTGAGTCTTGTTATGGTCTTTTACTTTTTGGTTATAGGAAATAAGCTGTTGCTCATAGCTTGTTTCCGCACGCTCAATACTGTTCTCGGCAGATTCGGAATCGATTACATACAAAACCTGATCCTTCTGCACATCCGTGCCAACGGTCACATAATCTTCTGTAATATCGCCCGTGACGATTGACTGGATTTCATACTGTTCAATCGGCTCTACCGTACCGCTTCCTGTGACGGAAACGGTAATATCACCGCGCGAGACCGTATGCGCCTCGTATTCGGCAGATACCTGAGATGAACTTCCGCCGCATGAGCCGAGAACCCAAACAAGAAGGAGTGTAACGGCAAGGAGTGCGGCGATTATTCCGACAATCTTCTTTTTTGTGAGCTTCGGGAGTACTAATTTCATGATATATCCCTCCAAACTACATTTTACGGTTATTAAGTATATCATGCCTTTGTGACCGAATTATAACATGAAAATTAAAAGTTTGTAAACAGCATAACTTATATATTCAAGCATCTTACACGGGCATTAAAATTAAAAAAACTTTACTTTCGTCTGTACCGGTGTTAAAATACCATAGAAGGAATTCTTATACGGAGGGTATCATGGCAGACAGAATAATACGTGCCGTAACGTGTGACGGCGCAATTAAAATACTTGCAATGACCGCAAGAGAAACAGTTGAAGAGGCAAGACGTATTCACGACCTTACACCGCTTACGTCTGCCGCACTCGGAAGAACGCTTATTGCAACTGCACTTCTTGGTAATGATTTAAAGGGTGAAGACCACACAATCACCGTACGGGTAGATGCAGACGGACCGATAGGCTCTGTTGTTGCGGTTTCAGACAGCCGCGGATATGTCCGCGGCTACTGCAAGAATCCGCATGCGGATTTGCCTGTGCGTGAGTCGGATCGCAAGATAGATGTTTCCGGCGGCATAGGCAAAAACGGAACACTCAGCATAATAAGAGATCTGGGGATGAAGGAACCGTATATCGGACAGGTTCAGCTTGTGAGCGGAGAAATAGCAGAGGATATAACTGCATATCTTGCTACGAGTGAGCAGATTCCGTCCGTGTGTGCTCTGGGTGTGCTTGTTGACCGTGACTGGAGCATAAAGGCTGCCGGAGGATACATCATACAGCTTCTCCCGGGGGTGTTTGATGACGAGATAGACCGTCTTGAGGAGTGCATGAGAAAGGCACGTGCAGTTACAGAATGTCTTGATGAGGGTATGAGTCTTGAACAAATGCTCAGAACTACTCTTGAGGGCTTTGAGATAGAGGTGCTTGATGAGTCTGAGGGCGGATATAAATGCACATGCTCAAGAGAGCGAACTCGCGGAGTGCTCATGTCAATAGGCGAGGAAGAAATAATGAAAATCGCCGAGGAGGACGGAAAGGCTGAGGTTGCCTGCAGCTTTTGTGATAACAAATACACCTTTGATAAGGCTGAGTTGTATGAGCTTGTCGAAGAAATAAAAGAAAAGAAAAAGTAAGTAAAGGGACTGTCGAAAAAGGCGCGAGAGCATAAGCGGAGAAAAAAGAGAGTTTTTTCGCAAAACAAACATTAACCAAAAGTAAATGTACGCATATTTAAAATTCCTTGAAGTGTCGAACCTCAAGGAATTTTCTGCTTATTTTACCCGAATGTAACCTCTCGGAGTATACACATACACCGCTCAGTTCCATTCGGGTAATCTCACACCTTTTTGGACAGTCCTCTTTTTGTGATTTGTGAAGATAAAAATATCGCTCTCACACTTTGCTTCTGACAAGACGCAAGCCGTCTAAAATATGCTTTTTAGCGACTATTGCAGCTTCTTCAGAGAGCGGTTTGACGTTTTCGAGTGAATACGGAATGCCGAGCTCTTTGTATTTGTTTACGCCCATCGTGTGATAGGGAAGAACGTCCAGAGCTTTAAGGCTTGAAAGAGTGCCTATAAACTCACCGAGCTTTGTCAAATCCTGCGGATTGTCGGAAATACCGGGGACCACAACATGCCGTATCCAGACAGGAATTTTCATGTCCGAGATGTGGCGTGCAAAGGCAAGAATGTTACTGTTATCCATGCCTGTGAGAGCTTTGTGCTTGTCGGAGTCGATATGCTTTATGTCAAGCATTACAAGGTCACATTGATTTAATAAAGCGTAGTGCTTTTTGATGCTGTCAGCGCTATTGGGATTGAACGTAGCACCGGACGTATCAAGGCATGTATGGATGCCTTGGGACCTCGCAAGCGTAAAAAGCTCTGTTACAAATTCAAGCTGTAAAAGCGGCTCTCCGCCGGTTACCGTGATTCCTCCGTTTTTGTAAAAGGGAAGATTTTTGGAATATTCGTCTATAATTTCGGCAGGTGTTACGGGAGAACCGCCTGATATATTCCATGTATCGGGATTGTGACAGTACTTACAGCGCATGGGACAGCCCTGCATAAAAAGAACATATCTTATGCCCGGACCGTCAACCGCACCGAAGCTTTCTCTTGAATGTATATATCCGGTCATTTATATCTTGCCGTGGAAGGTTCTTGATATAATTTCGTCCTGCTGCTCTCGCGTGAGCTTGTTGAAGTTTACCGCATATCCGCTTATGCGAACCGTGAGCTGCGGATATTTTTCAGGATGCGCCTGAGCATCAAGAAGAGTTTCTTTTGTGAAAACATTTACGTTGAGGTGGTGACCGCCCTTGCGTACATATCCGTCAAGAAGCGTAACAAGGTTATCTATCTGATTTTCGTTTGCTTTCATTGTTTTTCCTCCTGGTTGGAATTATTGTCGTCAAGACCTTCGAAAAGAGTGGGGGATAAGCACCCGCCGCTTTCGCATCCGAGGTCTATCTCGATATCTCCGGCAAATATTCTGTCATCCTTACCGAGTGCCCCGGGGATGATAGAGAAGGTGTTGGATATACCGTCCTGAGCATCACGGAAAGGAAGCTTTGATACCGATGAGAGGGAAGCAACCGCACCGTTTATATCTCTGCGGTGCATCGGATTTGCACCGGGCGCAAATGCTTCGCCGCGTTTTCTTCCGTCGGGGGTAGAACCCGTATTTTTGCCGTAAACAACATTGGATGTTATTGTAAGGATGGATGTTGTCGGAATACTGCCGCGGTAGGTGTGATTTTTTCTTATATGCTCCATGAACCTGTGAACTATATCATAAGCGATGGAGTCAACGCGGTCATCGTCATTTCCGTATTTGGGGAAGTCGCCTTCAACCTCATAGTCAACGGCTATGCCGCTTGAGTTGCGGATGACCTTTACCTTGGCATACTTGATGGCAGAAAGAGAGTCAGCGACAACGGAAAGTCCGGCAATGCCGGTAGCAAACCAGCGCGTGACCTTTTTGTCATGGAGTGCCATCTGGATTTTTTCATAGCAATATTTGTCATGCATATAGTGGATGATGTTCAGAGTGTTGACATAAACTCCGGCGAGCCACTTCATCATTTCATCGTATTTTTTCATAACCTCGTCAAAGTCAAGGTATTCCGATGTTATCGGACGGAATTCAGGCGCAATCTGTTCGCCGGAAATTTCATCCACACCGCCGTTTATTGCATACAGAAGACATTTGGCAAGATTTGCACGTGCGCCGAAGAACTGCATTTCTTTGCCTACTTTCATGGAAGAAACGCAGCATGCAATCGCATAATCGTCACCGTGATTAAAGCGCATAAGGTCGTCGTTTTCGTACTGAATCGAGGATGTTTCGATAGAAAGCCTTGCACAGTAACGTTTGAAGCTCTCAGGAAGCCTTAAGGACCAGAGAACAGTGAGGTTTGGCTCGGGTGCAGGGCCGAGATTGGTGAGTGTGTGCAGATAGCGGTATGACATTTTCGTGACCATGTGTCTTCCGTCAATGGCGACACCGCCGATTGATTCGGTAACCCACTGCGGATCACCCGAGAAAAGCGCATTGTATTCAGGGGTTCTCGCAAACTTTACAAGGCGGAGCTTCATTATGAAATGGTCTACCATTTCCTGAATCTCTTTTTCGGTGTATGTGCCCCTCTTTAAGTCACGCTCGGCATAAATATCTAAAAATGTGGACGTTCTGCCGAGTGACATGGCGGCACCGTTCTGCTCCTTTATAGCGGCAAGATATCCGAAGTAAAGCCACTGTATGGCTTCCTTTGTGTCACGCGCAGGCTTTGAAATGTCAAAGCCGTAGCTGAGTGCCATGGTCTTGAGTGCTTCGAGCGCACGAATTTGCTCGGAAAGCTCTTCACGGTCGCGGATTATTTCAGAGTACATGGCAGAACGGGTGGTTTCCTTCTGCGCTTTTTTGTCTTCGATAAGTCTGTCAACGCCATAGAGAGCAACTCTGCGATAGTCGCCTATTATTCTGCCTCTTCCGTATGCATCGGGAAGTCCTGTGATGATGTGGCTTCGGCGACATGCACGCATTTCGGGGGTATACGCATCGAAAACTCCTGCATTATGAGTTTTTCTGTGTGTTTCAAAAAAGGTTTTTATTTCGGGGTCAATTTCGTATCCGTTATCACGGCATGCCTTTTCTGCCATACGGATGCCACCGTAGGGCATGAGCGCACGCTTTAAGGGTTTATCCGTCTGAAGACCGACAATCTTCTCTTTGTCTTTGTCGATATATCCGGGAGCATGAGAGGTTATTGTGGAAATAACTTTTGTGTCCATATCAAGAACACCGCCGGCTTCACGTTCCTGACGCATGAGCTCAAGCACCTGTTCCCACAGCTTGAGTGTGTCGGGAGTCGGATTTTCGAGAAATGCCTCATCTCCGTCATACGGTGTGAAGTTGTGCCTGATAAAGCTACGGACATGTATTTCTTTCTGCCAGGTTCCGCCTTCGAAATCTGACCAATATTCTTTATTTGGATTCATCGCATATCATTCCTTATATTTAATGATGCTATTATACTACAAAACAGAAGAAAGTACAACGATGTAATGCTTAAAAAATATGGTATTTTCAAATTCATCGGTTTACGAAAACCGACAAACGGTATATAATATATACATAGTTTTATGCATTAACAAAGGAGAATTTGATGATGTCTGAGCTTGTTCAGGTAGGTGAAAATACATTTTATATTGACAATCCGGCAAAAATCGGCTTGTTCCGGTTAAATGAAAAAGAAGTATGTCTTATAGACAGCGGAAATGATAAGGATGCTGCGCGAAAGGCTAAAAAACTGCTTGAAGAAAACGGGTGGACACTTTCTGCGATTTATAATACACATTCAAATGCCGACCACATCGGAGGCAATAAATATCTGCAGGACAAGACCGGATGTAAAATTTATGCGCCAGGGGCTGAGTGCGCTATTGCAAGGCACACGTTTATATCCCCGTCTTTTTTGTATGGAGGATATCCGTTTGATGAGCTTCTTCATAAATTTTTATATGCACAGCCAAGTGATGCAGAGTATCTCACTCGGGAAAATGTACCTGACGGTTTTGATATTATAGACCTGCCGGGACACTTTTTTGATATGGTTGGGTTCCGTACACCGGATGACGTGGTATTTCTCGCTGACTGTCTTTCAAGTGAGCGAACACTCGAAAAGTATCAGATAAGCTTTGTTTATGATGTTGCAAAATATCTCAAAACACTTGAAATGGTGATTGGTATGAGAGCAAAGCTGTTTGTTCCGTCGCATGCCGCTCCCACGGATAACATAGCACCGCTTGCACAGAAGAATATTGATAAGGTATACGAAATTGCAGACATGCTGACAGATATATGCAAAGAACCGACTAATTTTGAATTGATACTCAAGCGAGTTTTTGAAATATACGACCACCGCATGAATTTTGAGCAGTACGCTCTTGTCGGAAGCACAGTGCGCTCGTATCTTTCGTGGCTTAAGTCGGAAGGAAAGATTGAGGCTTTTGTAGAGGATAATCTGCTTTTGTGGAAAAGAAAATAAAAGGGGATGTAAAAAAAGTCCAGAACGCAAAAAGGCGGTAATAGTACGGATTAAAGTTAGCTTGTAATTATTAAAACGTGAAATATTGTTGAAAAATCTCATAATATTCGGTTTTTCTGTATATAGAAGCCTTTTTGCTACGAACAAACTTCGCCTCTCGGCGTACCCACGTACGCCTTCGGGTAACCTGCAAATACCTGTATGCAGGTATTTGCAGCTCAGTTTGTCCGTTCTGAAGCATTTTT
The DNA here is from genome assembly GCA_017409405.1 of Oscillospiraceae bacterium. Classification (GTDB taxonomy): domain Bacteria; phylum Bacillota; class Clostridia; order Oscillospirales; family JAAYXM01; genus SIG480. The sequence goes on from JAFQSU010000033.1 coordinate 75,400, forward strand.
TCCTATCCCCACCAAAAAGGGAATGTAAAAAACTCGTTTTTTACATTCCCTTTTATACTTAGTTGTTTGTATAACGTTTTATAGCTTTGAAAGATTCGTCGCTTATGTCATGCTCGATTTTGCATGCATCGTCTGAGGCGGTTTGGGGGTCAACGCCAAGCTTGATGAGAAACGCGGTGATGAGCATATGGCGTTCATAGATTTTCGTGGCGACCTCGCGGCCGATATCGGTAAGTGTGATAAAACCGTCTCCGTCTACGAGGATGTATCCTCCGTTTTTCAAAAGACCGACAGCACGGCTGACACTTGGCTTTGAATATCCCATATGTTCGACTATATCTATTGAACGGACATTTCCGCCGTTTTTGGACAGAATCAGAATGGTCTCAAGATACATTTCGCCGGATTCCTGCAGATGCATTAGGCGACCTCCTTGAATATTTAATAAACGATATATTTAGGATAACATATTTCGTTGTTTTTTTCAAGGGTTATATGTCACGTCCGATTTTAATTCCGTATATGATAGCGATAGCCGCATAAGGTATCAACAAAAACAGCCATGCGACGGTGGCAACCGGTGAGAAAAATATGCTTGCAACGGACAAAAAGCCCATGATGATAGTTTCGTATCCGAGAAACCTGTTTATTTTTCTTGCCTTTTCTGTGTCAACGTTATAATTTTTTATATAGTCAAACTTTGGTAAATAGTTTCCGATTACAAGGAAAATGGCACCTACAATCAAAGCTACAACCTTTCTTATATCTATATTCCAACCAAGAGCATATCCTAAAGTTGTTATCTGTAAAACAACGGTCATGGCGGGGATAATCCACTTAGTTGCTCTTTCAAATTTCTTGCGTTGTCCGTGCTTGTGTGCATTGAAATCATTTATAAAGCAGCAGAGGATTTGCAAAAGTATCATTAAAACCGGAAGACCGAACACCACAAAGGGCTTTGGCGCAAAATTATCAGGCTGGTTATTGATATTAAAGTGAATGGCTATAATATCCGGTAAATTGTTCCAGAAGACAACTCCCAAAGGAATGGGAACAAGACATACGGAAGAGGTAAGAATAAGGCTTTTCCATTTTATAAATTTCATTGATTGTTTCCTCCTAAATCATATATCCAAGTCAGTATTTCTTCAAATACCGAGGTGTTTAATTCATAAAAAATAAAGTTTTTATACTTCTGCTCAGTGATAAGGTCTGCTTTTTTTAATTTTGATAAGTGGTAAGAGACTGTTGCGCCTGTCAGATTGAACTGCTCTGCAATTTCACCGGCAGACTTTTTGCCGCTCTTCAACATCTGCAATATGTCGCGTCTTACAGAATCGGATATGGCTTTTAGTGTTTCGTTCATTGCCATTGACATCACATCCTTGTACGGTATTTAGAAACGTTTCTAAATACATTTTAACGCATATCTTCTTTGTTGTCAAGAGGTATTTAGAAAAAAATCTAAATTGTTTGCGAGGAATATACAAACAGACCGCAGCCTGAAGCTTCAGGCTGCGGTCTGAGTGTTATTGATTATTCTGAGTGCGTTTGAGAAAGTCAAAGTATCCCCATTCGTAAAACTGCTTTAGGAGAGCTATGGGTATCGGCATGAACATACCGATTATTCCGAACATCTTAAGACCTATATACATAGCCATAAGTGTGATGAGGGGGTGAAGACCTATATGCTTTCCGACAATCTTGGGTTCTATCATGTTTCTTACGATGACGACAACCGCATATATCACGGCGAGCCCGATTGCCAGGACGTAGTTTTTTGCGAAAAGGGAAATTATTGCCCACGGCATGAGAATCCATCCTGTTCCGAGAATCGGAAGCGCATCAATTATGGCTATTACTGCGGCGATAAGAAAAGAGTTCGGAACTCTCAGAACTGCAAGACCTATGGAAAGCTCAACAAAGGTGATGCTTATGAGAACGAGAAGTGCGCGAAGATAGCTGATAAGGGTGTTGGAAACCTGCTCTCTCGTCTGGCGGAAACGCAGCCTCCATTTATCGGGCAATACAGAGACAACGGTTTTTTTGAGAAACTCAAAATCACAGCTCAAAAAGTATGTGGAAACAATTGCTGCAATTACAAATATCATGATAGAGGGAAGTGCGGCTGCAACATTTGTTGCAGAACTGATTACGGGACCGATGAGGTTTCTCAGTGCAGAAACAAATTCCGAAAGCCAGCCCTCAATGTTGCTGTAGATGAAATCCTGCATTTCGAGGGGGATTTTTGAAAGTACGTCTATAAAAGTATTGTTGAGTCGGGATACCATAACATTGATATCGAGACTTCCGAGCTTTTCAAACAGAACGACGAGCTCTTTTACTATAGCTGACAGTGCAAAATAAAGAGCGGTGCCTATGATGCCGTAAAACAGTATTGTAAAAAGTGCCGAGGAGAGCGGGCGAGGAAGCTTCAGCTTTTTCTGGAAAAAGCATACCGGCTTTTCGATAATACGCGATACAATAAACGCAATTATGAAAGGAGCAAGCCAGCCTATGGCGTAGTTAAAAATAAGCCACAGGCAAAAGAGTGCGAGTGCGATATAAAAGAGAGTAAGAAAAAAACGGGAATGCCTGTTTTCGGGCATACAGTTCACCTGCCTTTATGTGTTCTTTCATTATTATATATCATTTGCAAGTCAAATAAAAGGATTTTTTTGGCAAATTGATGAAAAAAAGAAAAAATCAAGAATTTGCTTGCATATCCGTGAGTAGTGTGGTATGATTATATCCGCACTGCAAAAACAAATGACCGCGAGAGGGGGATACTTCTTGCAGGACAATCACAAATATTATATTGTTGAGGACACAGCTTTGCCTGATGTTCTTATACGTGCAGTAAAGGCAAAAGAATTGCTCTCTGTGGGCAAAAGCAAGACAGTGAATGAGGCTGTGGCGGCCGTCGGAATAAGCCGGAGTGCTTTTTACAAGTACAAGGATCTTATTTCTCCGTTCAACGATATGTCTTTGGGACATATCATAACCTTCAGTATGCTTCTGCAGGATAAGCCCGGCGTTCTTTCCGGCATTCTCAGTCATTTCGCTGTAAGCGGTGCCAACATACTCACGATTTACCAGACGATACCGAGCGGCGGACGCGCAACAGTCACGATTTCAGCAGAAACCAAAGGTATGAAAACAAGCATTGACAGTTTTATTGAACGTGCGATGCAGCTTGACGGTGTTATTTCATTCGGTCCGCTTGCAGGACAATAGAAAGCGAAAGGAAAGGTTTATAAACATGAAAAAGATTGCAGTTCTCGGTTACGGCACGGTAGGCTCCGGCGTTGTTGACCTTTTTGAAATCAATGCAGAGTCAATTGCCAAAAAGGCAGGAGAGCCTGTTGAAGTTAAATATATAGTAGATATACGCGATTTTTCATCAGATAAAAATGCTGCAAAATTTGTAAAGGATTTTTCTATTATTGAAAACGACCCTGAGGTATCGGTTGTTGTTGAGACGATAGGCGGCACAAACCCTGCTTATGATTTCACCAAGCGCGCACTTCTTGCAGGAAAGAGTGTTGTAACCTCAAACAAAGAGCTCGTTGCAAAGCACGGTGCAGAGTTTTTGAAGATTGCGAAGGAAAAGAACGTAAATTACCTGTTTGAGGCTTCCGTCGGTGGCGGCATACCTGTTATCCGCCCAATCGCACAGTGCCTTGCTGCAAATGAGATTGACGAAATTTACGGTATTCTCAACGGAACTACCAACTACATTCTCACTCGCATGATAAAGGCAGGTCTCACCTTCCAGAAGGCTCTTTCTGAGGCACAGGAAATGGGCTATGCAGAGCGCGACCCCAGTGCTGACATTGAAGGACATGATGCATGCCGCAAAATCTGTATTCTTGCATCTCTTGCTTTCGGAAGACATATATATCCGGAGCATATAAAGGCAGAAGGAATTACAAAGGTCACATTGGACGATGTCAGACTTGCAGGTAAGGCAGGCATGGTCATCCGTCTTCTCGGAAGAACAAAGCTTGCAGATGACGGCAAGGTTTATGCGTATGTCGGTCCTCACCTTGTTGAAAAGTCATCACCCATTGCATCTGTTGAGGATGTTTTCAACGGCATCATGGTTCACGGCAATATGGTCGGAAGCACAATGTTTTACGGACCGGGCGCAGGCAAATATCCGACAGCGAGTGCCGTGTCTGCCGACGTCATTGATGCTGTAATCCACAGCGACAAGCGCCGTGATATCGGTTGGGAAGACGCAGGGGCAGAGGCTGTTGCCGACATGTCGGGCTTTGTTTCAAAATACTATGTCCGCATAGAGGGTGAAAGTGCAAGAAGTGCGGCAACCCAGAGCTTTAAGAACATCGAGTTTATCAATGACAGCGATTCGGTTGCTTTCATTACGGAAGCCATGTCGGAAGCAGAGTTTGACAAAAATCTTGCTGCTCTTGCGGAGAGAAGCGAAGTTTTGTCACGCATGAGAGTGCTTTAATAATATAATAGCATAGAAAATCCTGAAAGGAAGAATTATAAATGAGTCTTATAGTACAAAAATTCGGCGGTTCATCCGTTGCGGATACCGAGCGCTTGTTTAATGTTGCAGATATTGTAACAAGCACATATGCTCGCGGCGACGATGTTGTAGTTGTCGTTTCCGCACAGGGTGATACTACGGATGACCTTATCGAAAAGGCAAAGGAGATAAATCCAAATCCGTCAAAGCGTGAGATGGATGTTCTTCTTGCAAACGGTGAGCAGATTTCAATTTCTCTCCTTGCCATGGCAATTGAGAAGCTCGGATATCCGGTTATTTCTCTTACAGGCTGGCAGGCAGGCATTCAGACCGGCATGAACTACGGCGCTGCGAGAATAAAGAAAATCAATACAGAGCGCTTAAAGCTTGAGATTTCAAAGCGCAGGATAGTAATTGTAGCAGGTTTCCAGGGCATCAACAAGTTTGATGATATCACCACTCTCGGACGCGGCGGCTCGGACACAACCGCAGTTGCTCTTGCAGCTGCTCTCGGTGCAGACCTGTGTCAGATTTATACTGACGTTGACGGCGTTTATTCTGCAGACCCGAGAATTATCAAAAACGCAAGAAAGCTTGATGAGATAACATTTGACGAAATGCTTGAGCTTGCTTCTCTCGGCGCACAGGTTTTACATAACCGCTCCGTCGAAATGGGCAAACGCTTCAATGTGGATATGGAAGTAGTTTCAAGCTTTACCCGTAATCCGGGAACAAAAATTAAGGAGGCACACAAAATGGAAAAAATGAATGTCAGCGGCGTAGCACGCGATATGGATATTGCACAGATTTCTCTTGTAAACATGGCAGATGCACCGGGTATTGCATATAAGGTATTTTCTACTCTTGCAAACAAGGGCGTCAATGTTGATATTATCCTTCAGTCAACAGGCAGAAACAACGGAAAGGACATTGCTTTCACCGTTCCCAGCTCCGCTGTTGAGGTTGCAAAGAAAATTCTTGAAGAAAACAAGGACAGCATCGGCTTTGAGTCTATAAGTGTAAGAGAGGACCTCTGCAAGCTCTCCATCGTAGGCGCAGGTATGGTCAACAACCCCGGTGTTGCAGCTATGATGTTTGAGGCTCTTGCTGCTGCAAACGTAAATATCGATATGATTTCCACAAGTGAAATCAAGGTATCTGTTCTTATTGCAAAAGAAGATTCCGAGCGTGCTATGCGCGCAGTTCACGATAAGTTCTTTTAAAAACAGCTTTTCCTGCAGCGGAAATTTCCGCTGCAGGAAAAAATAAGTTGCATTATTATGTAACTTGTGTTATTATATATCCAAATCAATTTAATATTGCCCGGTGAAACTTTCAGAATCGTAAGAGACTGAAAGCGGAGGGGGCTCCGGAGAATCTCTTAAATGAGTGCCGAAGGTGTAAGGCGGCTCGCCGCTGAATCTCTCAGGCAAAAGAACGGAGAAGGCACATACAAAATCTTTCATTGTATGCGTTTTTCGGAGTTGCTGCATTTTGTGCGGCATTTTTCATTTTTCAGGAGGGTTTTGTATGGAAAATCTCGAGCAAATTTTGTTGAAGGTGATGAACACAATCAACACCTACATGGCAGACTATGTTCTTATCATTCTGCTTGTAGGCATTGGTTTGTACTTCACAGTAAGAACACGTTTTGTCCAGGTTCGCTGCTTTGGTGAGGGCATGAAGAAGGTCTTTGGTGACTTTTCCCTGCGCGGCGGAAAGCAAAAGGGCGGCATGAGCTCCTTTCAGGCTCTTGCAACTGCGATTGCAGGTCAGGTCGGAACGGGAAACATCGTCGGTGCTTCCGGTGCTATTCTTACGGGTGGTCCCGGCGCTATCTTCTGGATGTGGATTATCGCATTTTTAGGTATGGCTACGATTTACGCAGAAGCAGTGCTTGCACAGGAAACCCGTGTTGTTGATGCCGACGGTACGGTTCACGGCGGTCCTATCTACTACATAAAGCGTGCTTTCTCCGGAAAGTTTGGCACATTCCTTGCAGGCTTCTTTGCGGTTGCAATAATTATTTCGCTCGGATTTATCGGCGGTATGGTTCAGTCAAACTCAATCGGGGCAACAATCAATACGGCATTTGGCATTCCGACATGGATAACAGGATTGCTTCTTGCAGCGGTTGTTGCATTTATCATTATTGGCGGAGCTCAGAGAATTGCGGCTACAGCAGAAAAAATTGTTCCTGTTATGGCAGTGCTGTATATTGTCGGCGGACTTATTGTTATTGCAGTTAACATAACAAAACTTCCCGAAGCTGTCGGCATGATTTTCAAATATGCATTTGAGCCTCAGGCACTTATCGGCGGTGGCGTGGGTTATGCTCTTAAAACCGCAATCAGCCAGGGCGCAAAGCGCGGTCTTTTCTCAAACGAAGCAGGTATGGGTTCAACTCCTCATGCGCACGCTATGGCAAATGTTAAAACTCCGCATGAGCAGGGCGTTGTTGCAATGATAGGTGTTTTCCTTGACACCTTCGTTGTTCTCACAATGACGGCACTTGTTGTAATCACATGTACATATGCATCCGGCGGTGCACTTGCCGGTGCCGACGGTGCATCATACGCTTCGATGCTTGCAGCTTCCGGAATAGACAAAACAAATGTTGCACAGATGTCGTTCGGAAGCGTGTTCGGAACAGGCCTCGGTAATGCATATGTTGCAATCTGTCTCATGTTCTTTGCATTTACGACAATTATAAGCTGGAATCTTTTCGGTAAGATTAACTTTAACTACCTTTTTGGCAAAAAGTCAACGATTGTTTATTCGGTAATTGCTGTTGTATTTGTATTTTTGGGTGCAGTTGTAAAGGAAAACGAGCTTGTTTGGGTAACTCAGGATACATTTAATCAGTTTATGGTTATACCCAACGTTATGGCGTTGGCGGCACTTGCGAAGATTGTTGCAAAATCTTCGGATAAAAAACTCAAATAAAATTTTTCAGAATCCCGAACATCGCAAATTCGGTGTTCGGGATTTTTTCTTCAATATTCTATTGGCAAATTTGTATTTTTATGGTATACTATTTTTTAAATTAACTAAAGTAGGGTGATTTTAAATGACAGAAATTATCGTATTCGCCATTTATCTGATATGCATGCTTGCTATCGGTGTGGTTTTCTTCTTCAGAGACCGCAATGGTGGAGAAAAGACCTTCTTCCTCGGCGGAAGACAGATGGGACCGTGGGTTTCGGCTCTTTCTGCCGGTGCCTCGGATATGAGCGCATGGGTACTTATGGGTCTTCCGACTGCAATATATGCAGCAGGTCTCGGTCAGGTATGGGTTTCCGTCGGACTTGCCGTGGGCTATACAATAAGTTGGCTTGTTCAGGCTCCTCGCCTTCGCAAGTTCTCTATAGTTGCAAATGACTCTATCACTATTCCGCAGTATCTTACAAACCGTTTTCTTTCAAAATCACGTGCCTTGCAGATTCTTTGCGCTGCGGTTTTCCTTGTTGCATACACGGTTTACTGTGCATCGAGCATCAAGGCATGCGGAACTCTCTTTAACACTGTTCTTGGTATTGATGCTACGGTTGCAATGTACATAGCCGCTGCGATTATTATCGGCTACACCTTCCTCGGAGGCTTTTCCGCAGTTTGCTGGACTGACTTCTTCCAGGGTCTTCTTATTCTCGGCGCCATGTTTATTGCTCCTATCTTTGCGGCTTTTGTTCTCGATGCCCCGACTATGGCTGCTAACATGAGCTCGCTTGAGGCAAATTTCTGGAACCCGATTGCAAGCTGGAAAGAAATCGTATCCGGTCTTGCGTGGGGCTTGGGATATTTCGGAATGCCTCACATAATCATCCGTTATATGTCGCTTCGCTCTCAGAAAGAGCTCAAAAAGTCTGCAAAAATCGGAATTACCTGGACAGCGCTTATTGTTCTGTTTGCGGCTATTATCGGTATAGTTGGTCGCTTGTTCCTGGGATATGAAGAAGCTATCAATTCAAATGAGCTTGTCTTTATACAGATGGTTCGTACAATATTCCCGCCGCTTCTCTCCGGTATACTTTTATCAGCTATTCTTGCTGCTTCCATGAGCACGGCTGACAGCCAGCTTCTCGCTGCCTCCTCTGCTTTTGCAAGTGATGTTTACAAGCCGGTTATAAGAAAGAATAAGGCAAGCGATAAGGAGCTTCTCTGGGTAGGTCGTTTCGTGGTTCTCGGTGTTGCGGTTATCGCACTTCTCATTGCCGCAGATCCGGCTTCCGCTTCTATCATGGGTCTTGTGTCAAATGCATGGGGTGTGTTTGGTGCGGCATTCGGACCGACAATCATGCTGTCGCTCTTCTGGAAACGCTTTAATTTCAAGGGTGCTGTTGCAGGTATTCTCACCGGTGCCGTTGTTGATATTTGCTGGCTTGCATTTCTCAGCAGTACGGGCATATATGAGATTCTCCCGGGATTTGTTGTAAGTACTGTAGTTGCCGTTGCGGTAACCCTTCTCACAAAGAAACCGTCGGAAGAGGTTGAAGAATTGTTTGACAAAGCAGTTGCTTATGAAGAATAATTAAACATTAAAAAACGCCTGTTTTTACAGGCGTTTTTTAATGTCCGGCGTGTCGATAAACCTATCGACACGCAGAAGGGAGACTGTCCAAAAAGGTGTGAGAGTGTCCGAATGGAACCCGAAGGCGTATGTGTATACTCCGAGGGATGCCTTCGGGCAAAATAAGCGGAAAATCCCTTGAAGTTCGACACTTCAAGGGATTTTAAATATGCGTGCATTTGCTTTTGGTCAATGTTTGTTTTACGAAAAAACTTTCCTTTATCTTTTCTCCGCTTATGTTCTCGCGCCTTTTTCGACAGTCTGAACATTAAAAAACAGCTTCTTCGATTGATGATACCGATACTTCATATGTAGTTTTTACAACCTCTTCACCGTCGATGATTTTAATATATTCGCGGCTTTGCACTCTCCCGATTACCGTGACCGTGTCCCCTGTGCTAAAGGATTCCGCAATACGTGCATTCCGTCCCCATACGATAAGCGGAAGGTAGTCAGAGCGTCCGTATTTTCTGTTTGTGGCAAGCATAATATCGCAGATTTCGCGTCCGAGAGGTGTTTTGCGATACACGGGGTCTTTGCATATTGTTCCCGTTAACTGAAGTGTGTTTTCGTATACCTCGGTATTGCTCTTTTCAATCTCCTTTGCAAAAGCCGAAACCACAAGCTTGTTTCCGGCATCGGTTTTTTTGTTAAAGGAGCGAAGCTCGCTCTTTGTACAAACATAATCACCCGGCCTTAGTGCCGACTCGTCGAGAAGCTTGTCACGTACGAGAACGTTGATTATATCATACGTTCCCGACAGCCGTTTCGTTTTAAGCTTGAATGTATAGAAATTACAGCCGTGTGATTCGTGCGAGTACTCAATCTCACCTGTGATTTCGCCGCTGAGGAAAAGAATGTTTTGTGAAGAGTTTTCCATAGTATCCACCTCTTGTTGTGCATTAGTCTCAATTCAGTATATTTTAGCAATGAGGTGGATATGACAAGAAATCAAAAAGTTATTTTCGTGATTTTATCGGGCGGAACATCAAGGACGAGGAGCGCGGAAATAACACCGAGAGCCTTGTCAGAATTTTCTCCGTGAGTGATGTTTATCGGAAACTCCTGCTCTGCAACCATATTTCCGTTTGCGGTCGGGATCCGTCTTTGTACAGAAACGGCAAGCCGCTCTCCTATAAGGCTTGATACTGTTACGGTATTTTTCTTCCTCAGTCCGTATGAAATGACACTGTCCGAAAAACATTCGGGGATTGAGCTTGCGTCCATACAGTCGGGAACAATGAGGATTTTTGAAGTGAAGGTGTCATGTCTGCCCGGAGGTGGGTTGTCAATAAGAACCGCATCAAATGAATTGCTGCTGTTTGCTATGCGGACTATGTGTTCCGGATATCCGAGTGCGCATAAGCTCCTTTTCAGTGAGAATAAAGTGCTGTTTTCAGATGAAAAAACTCCAACACACGCCATAACATGACACACCTCTTGCATATTTGTTTTCATGTGTGTTATGATTAGTACTATGAAGAAAAATATCCATGAAAAATATGGGAGGTAACCGATTTGTCAGAGCCTATATCGAGAAGTGAAATAAATGAAAAGTATAAATGGAGCCTTGAGGATATGTTTCCGTCCGACCTTGCGTGGGAGAGTGCGGTATCTGAGGTTATGGGAAAATCCCGGGAGTTTTCACAATATAAGGGAAGGGTTACGGAAAGTGCCGAAATTCTCCTGCAGTCGCTTCGGTGCATCGATGAAATAGGTGAGCTTCTTTTGTCTGTGGTTGCATATGCCAACATGAGAAGTGATGAGGATAATACGCTTTCAAAATATCGGGCAATGTCGGACAGAGCAGGCGACATTGCAAGTGAAGCTCAGACGGAATGTTCATTTTTCGAGCCTGAGCTGATAAGTGCCGGAAAAGAAAAAATATACTCATACCTGAATACCTTTGAAGAGCTTGGCACCTACCGTCAGTTCTTTGATAACCTTTTCCGTGAGGCAGAGCATATTCTTGATGAAAAATCAGAAAGACTTCTCGCGATGTCCTCTTCTGTCGGAAGTGCGGCATCAGATATATTTTCTGCAATGAACGATGCCGACATGCAGTTCGGCAAGATAAAAACTTCTGACGGTCGTGAGGAGGAGCTTACTCACAGCAGGTACGGAACCTTCCTTGAAAGCGAGGACCGCGAGGTGAGACGGTCTGCGTATGAGCTTATGTATGCGCAGTATAAAAAGTATAAAAATACTTTTGCATCCATGTATTCGGGAAGCGTTAAAAGTGACTTGTTTTATGCAAAGGCACGCGGCTTTTCGTCGTCGCTTTCGATGAAGCTTTCAGACAGTGCTGTGCCCGAGAAGGTATACAACGGGCTGTGTGAAGATGTAAATTCCGGACTTGGGGCACTGTCTGAATATCTGAAGCTGAGAAAAAAGTTGCTCGGTGTTTCTAAGCTTTGCATGTATGATTTGTATACATCCCTTGTTCCGACAGACAATGAAAAGATTTCGTATGAAAAAGCATGCGAAATGGTGCTTGATGCGGTATCCCCTTTGGGAGGTGCATATGTAAACGATATGCGTCGCGCATTTTCCGAGCGTTGGGTGGACGTATATGAAAACAAAGGAAAAACTTCGGGCGCTTATTCATGGGGCGACAATAAAAACCATCCCTTTGTGCTTATGAATTATCAGGGGACAATTGAGGATGTTTTCACTCTTGCCCATGAGATGGGGCATGCGATGCATTCGTATTATACGAACAGAACTCAGCCGTCTGTGTATAAGGATTATAAAATTTTCGTCGCAGAGGTTGCAAGCACCGTGAACGAGAACCTTCTTCTTGAATACCTGATGAAAGGTGCGTCGGGAGAAAGAAGGGCGTACCTTCTCGGAAGAAAGCTTGAGGCAATACGGACAACCTTTTACAGACAGACCATGTTTGCTGAGTTTGAAAAATGCGTTCATGAAAAATACATGAACGGAATTCCGTTAACTGCGGAAGAGCTTTGCAAAAATTATGGTGACATAAATAAAAAGTATTATGGCTCGGTTGCGGTATGCGACGATGAAATTTCATATGAATGGGCAAGGATACCTCACTTTTATACAAGCTTCTATGTTTATCAGTACGCAACCGGCTTTGCTGCTGCAACACAGATAAAAGAGCTTGTGAAGGAAAATCGCTCGAATGCGGAAAAGTATCTTGGGTTTTTAAAGAGCGGAAGCTCTGACTATCCTCTCAATTTGCTTAAAAAGACAGGGGTTGATCTTGGTGACAGCCATGCGGCATCATGTGTAATTTCGGAAATGAAATCTGCAACAGAGGAGCTCGGCAGGCTTTTGGACAAATAATACAAAGCGGACAACTCACCGTGACTTCTCTTTTTGCGTAGTATATAGCAAAGAGCATGGAAAGGACGGTGTGAGGCAATGTGCCGGAGAAGCGGTAGCTTATATATACTATGCTCCATAGCAATAGCACTTGGAATTCTCTTGGGCGTAGTTTTTCCGTCAGGCTTTCTTGTGCTTGTTTTATGTATATTGTTGATAGCAATAGGCGTGCTTATACTGTTATGACGGAGGTGGCAGATTGTGAAAATTGTAGTTGTAAAAGCGCCGAAATCACTTGCCGGCATACTGAAGAAGATGTTTGGAATACAATAAGGCTTATACGCACGGAAAAATTTTCCGTGCGTACAGCGTGTCGATAAACCTATCGACACGCTGGAGACTGTCCAAAAAGGTGTGAGATTACCCGAATGGAACCCGAAGGCGTATGTGTATACTCCGAGAGGTGACATTCGGGCAAAATAAGCGGAAAATCCCTTGAAGTTCGAC
>JAFQSU010000034.1 GCA_017409405.1 Oscillospiraceae bacterium
ATTTAAAGAGAGTTTTTTCGTAAAACAAACATTGGTCAAAAGCAAATGCACGCATATTTAAAATCCCTTGAAGTGTCGAACTTCAAGGGATTTTCCGCTTATTTTGCCCGAATGTCACCTCTCGGAGTATACACATACACCGCTCAGTTCCATTCGGACAATCTCACACCTTTTTGGACAGTCTCCAGCGTGTCGATAAATGAATTTACACTTCCGAAACGCCGGTTACACCGTCAATGGCAATAGTTGAATGAATGAATTCGTTTTTGTCGTGCTTTGTGTCTGAGTGAATCAGAATTACTGCTTTGTCACCGCTTGTTTTTACGGACAGTATTTCATAACCTGACCGGATGAAGTCTTCGGTAAGCTCTGTTATACTGCGCGCGGAGGTTGAGGCTGTTATTTCAAAGGTGATATCATTTGTGCGGATTTTCAGAGAGAGAGGACGTAGGACATAGATGGTAAACATCATGAGTAAAACCATGGAGACGGCAACTTCGATAAAGCCTGCTCCGATAACAAGGCCGAGACAGCCTGTTGTCCAAAGCCCTGCTGCAGTTGTGAGTCCGCGGATTCGGTTTCTTGTTACGATGATACTTCCGACGCCGAGAAAACCGATGCCACTGATGACCTGAGCACCCAGACGGGTGATGTCTGTTATCGCTCCGAACTTAGCGGCAATAAGCTGGCTTGTTATCATAACGGAAGAAGCACCGAGGCAAACGATGATGTGAGTTCGAAGACCTGCATCGTGCTTACTGTTGCCGCGCTCGATTCCGATGAGGCCGCCGAGGACAACCGCGGCTATGAGCCTTATAAGAACTATTAAATATTGTTCGGGGTTAAGACAGGATAAAGTCAATTCCATAAAATACATCTCCTTTCAAAGTAGCAAAAAGGCACAGATTGAGTATCTGTGCCTTTGGCATTTGCATGTGTGTACTTATATTGCGCGCTGAACCTTACCGGAACGGAGGCATCTAGTACAGACGTAAATATGACGGGGAGAACCGTCGACCATAGCCTTTACACGTTTGATATTCGGTTTCCACATTTTGTTAGAGCGTCTGTGCGAGTGGGACACTTTAATGCCAAATGTCACGCCTTTTTCGCATATTGAACACTTTGCCATTTGCCGCACCTCCTTAAAATCTTGTCAATAAACAGCATCTAATATAATAACAGATTTATTTCCAAAATGCAAGAGTTTTTTTGAAAAAAATCACCATATTATATAAAATGAATTTTTAATATGAAAATATGCTCTCTTTTGTGGTGAAATGTTGTATTTCGGAATTTTTGGAATATATTGTGCGTTGAAATTATTCAGACTTCACTGTACAATATAAGCCGAGTATATCGAAAGGAAGTGATTTTTTGAAGCGAATAATTATATTTTTTCTGTTCGTTTTTTCGGTGTTTCGGCTGACATATGCTGCGAATGTGAGTGTTGACGGAATTGAGTTTGACGGAGCAAAGCTTATTGACTCTGTTACATACGTTCCTTTGCGTTCGTTCAGCGAGGGTTTGTCGTCGGTTGATGTTGATTGGGACGGGGAGAACAGGGCTGCCGAAGTGACGGGTGAAAACCTTTCTCTTACTGCAAGAATAGGTGATTCGTTTATAAAATGTAATGACCGCTTTCTCTATTCGGGAAAACAAAACATTATAATTGACGGAAGTACCTTTGTTCCCATAAGAGCGTTGGCGAAGACCTTTGGTGCAACAGTAGTATGGGATAATGCCACGAGAACGGCGCATGTAACATCCGGAGCAGAGGCTTTTAAATCTGCCGATGAGTTTTATAATGCAACAGACCTCTACTGGCTTTCGAAAATAATCAATGCTGAAAGCGGAGGAGAATCGCTTGTGGGGAAAATAGCTGTGGGGAATGTTGTTCTTAACAGAGTTAAGAGCAATGAGTTTCCGAACTCTGTTTATGATGTAATCTTTGATAAAAAAGGAGGGGTACAGTTTACCCCTGTTGCTAATGGCAGTATATATAAAGAGGCGAGCGAAGAGAGTATAATGGCCGCAAAAATATGTCTTGAGGACTATAAACTGTCAAATAAGAATATCTTGTTTTTCTTAAACCCTGCGATTTCGACGAGTACATGGGTACCTGACAATCGTGATTTTGTCATGACAATCGGAAGGCATGATTTTTATGCATAAGCCTTGCTGTAGTTAAAAAATGTACAACCCCACTGCTTCGTTTTTTTGCGAAACGGTGGGGTTGATTCTCTAATTGATTTCGTCGACGTTGTACGGTGTGTTCTGATAAACGTAATAGTTAAGCCAGTTTGTATAAAGGAGATGTGCGTGCGCTCTCCATGTCACTATGGGTGCGAGAGTGGGGTCGTCTTTTTCGTAATAGTTTTTGGGTATGTCAATCGGCTTCCCCAAGTTGACATCACGCTCGTACTCACTTGCAAGCGTCTTGGCATCGTATTCAGGGTGTCCCGTCACAAAAATTCTGCGTCCGTTGCGACTTGCAATCAGATATGCTCCGGCATCTTTTGATGAGGCGAGGACGTCAAGCTCATCACAGTCCTTCAGGGCATTTTCATCTATTGCCGTATGGCGTGAGTGCGGCGCATAAAAGATATCGTCAAAGCCTCTGAGTAACGGACATGTGGGATTTAAGTTTTCGTGTTTGAAAATACCAAACACCTTTCCGTCTGTCTGGGCTTTGCCGATGCCGTAGTGGTAATAAAGTGCGGCTTGCGCTCCCCAGCATATATGAAAGGTTGAGAAAACGTTCTTTTTGGTCCATTCCATTATTTCGCAGAGTTCTTTCCAGTAATCAACCTTTTCAAATTCGAGGGTTTCAACCGGTGCGCCGGTAATTATCATACCGTCGTATTTTTTGTTTCTGATATCTGAAAAGTCTTTGTAGAAAGAATCAAGATGCTCGGAGGACGTGTTTTTGGAAAGATGCGTAGCTGTTTTGAGAAGGTCAAATTCTATTTGGAGCGGAGTATTTGAAAGTGCGCGAAGCAACTGTGTTTCTGTCGTGATTTTAGTAGGCATAAGATTTAAAATAAGAATGCGGAGAGGACGGATGTCCTGTTGAGATGCCCGAATCTCCGACATAACGAATATATTTTCGTTCTCGAGTATGCTTCGTGCAGGTAATGCGTCTGGAATTTTAATTGGCATGGCACAGCCTCCGAATGATTAGTTTAATTTATTATATATGAAAGCTGTGCCGAAATCAATAATTATTTTCTGAGGTCACAGAAGTCCGCCGCATCCTGTTGCGTGCAATGTGAGTGCTTGCCAAACAGAATGGTCGCAAAGCTTTTGCGGAGAAATATTGTAGCAGTCAAGAAAGCGAAGAAGGCCTTTTGCTGTTTCGTGCCCGAAAAATCCGTCGAGCTTCACTTCGGAAAAACCGAGAGAGATGAGTGCGTCCTGCATAACGAGAACAAAAGGACCTATATCTCCGTAAGACAATACAGGATAACCTGCAGGGTAAAGCCCTACATGTCCGCTTTCAACATAGGGAAAAGGTGATATATCCCCACTGTCGGTATCTGCTGCAAGACCGGCATAATGCATGGACTGTGCTATGTGCCCGCCCTCCGAAATTCTCCTGAAGGCGGATTTGATTCGTACTCTTCCTTTTGAAAAGTTGCTCCATGCTATAAGAAAGTCGGAACTTGACCATCCGATTTCGGAACGTGTATTTGAAAAGAATTCAGATACAAACATGGAATCGTGCGAAGTATACGGCATATTTTGATACGGCTCCAAACGGTAACGTTCAAGACGGTTACTGCCGTTATTGTAGATATAAATTGTATACATAGTTAAACACCGCCGGATAAGCCGATCTCTTCGGCTTTAAGAATGACAAGCTTACAATATATAATATACAATGTAGGAAAAAGTGGTTAAAAAATTTTTTTGATTTTTTTCAAAAAAGTAGTTGACAAAGCGAGAAGAATTTGGTATATTATTAAGGCACCTCACGCGAGGGGGTCTGAAAGGGCTCGGAGGTCAGCGAAAAAAGTTTTGAAAAAAACGGAAAAAGTAGTTGACAAAGGCGAGGGCGTGTGATATAATCATAAACTGTCGCGTCACCGA
>JAFQSU010000035.1 GCA_017409405.1 Oscillospiraceae bacterium
ACGGGTGATGTTGTTATCGCCCTTGAAAGTGCCGTCTGCATATCCGTTGAGCCAACCGATGTGCTTTGCATAAGCAATATCGGAGTATGCCCAATAGGATTTTGTAAGGTCAGTATAGTTTACGGTGTAGTCGCTCTTTTTAACCTCGTTAAAGAGTGCATAATAGCGAACTGCCATAGTTACAAATTCAGCTCTTGTCACAGGTGCATCAGGCTTGAATGTTCCGTCAGCATATCCCTTGATAATGTCATATTTTTCAAGATAACCTACATAGCCGTAGAACCAATCCTTTGAGGAAACGTCAGAGAATGTTGCTTTGCCGTTTGCGTTTTCGCCCTTTGCTTCAGCAATAAGTCTTGCGAAAATTGCGGCAGCTTCAGCTCGGCTCATATCTGCATCAGGTCTGAATGTGCCATCATCATAACCGAAAATATACGCCTTGTGTTCCTTGCCCGGAAGAACGATAATGCCGTTTTCATCGGTTGTGCCGGTTACTTCGTTGCCTTTCTTGTCTTTGAGGACAACGGGATAATCAGCTTTCGCTTTAGAGCCGGAGGTTACTGTAATTGTATAGTAGTTATCATCTTCAAGAAGATTCTTGCCCGTAGGAAGTGTAAGAGTTGCCTTTGTGCTTGTTACTGATTTTGTAACAGATACGGTCTTTCCGTCCTTATCAACGATTTTAACAGTAGTGGAAACATAGGAGCTGCCACCGCCACCGCCGCCACCGGAAGAAGGTCTTGAAGAACCACCGCCACCACCGGAGGACTTAACGGGAAGCGTTACTTTGCCGTTTGTATCTGTTGTGCCTGATTTAGATGTGGTCTTATCTTTGATAGTTACAGATACACCCTTAACGGCTTTATCTTCGTTATCAGTTACAGTTACGGTAGTCTGATTTGAAGTTGTAAGGGTATGAGTTTCAGGAAGTGTAACAGTTACTTTTCCGTCCTCGATCTTAACAAGTGCATCACCGATAACGCCCTTTGTATCATTTACAACAACCTTGTATTCAGTCTTAACATCTTCGTTGTTTTCGCCTTCGCCCGGCTTTGTTTCCTCAACACCGGAGTTGCCGTCGTTGTCGGTTACATCCTCATTAAGCGGAGGAAATACCGCCTTGCCGTTTACGTCTGTAAGAGCCGTCAAGGTTTTTGCAACAGGTTCTTCGGTTGCATCTTCAGCTTTTACCGGAGCTTCGGTAATAATAACATTCATATCCTTGACAAATGCTTCATCTGCCTTGTTCTGAACTGTTACCGTGATGCGGTTTTCATAGTCGAAAACATTGCCGTCAGGAAGAAGTACAGTAATGTTTTCTGCGGCTTTTACTGTTTCATCTTCGTTCTTAACCTCTGCATTGTGCGTGATGAGTGCCTTTTCGATTGCACCCTTTTCATTCACAACAGTTACGATAAATCCGTCAACCTCGGAATATCCGTTGACATCTGTATAATCCATATATACAGGAGGTACACTTGCTTTGCCGTTTTCGTCAGTAAGATTACTTTCGCTCTTATCTTCAAAATTGGTAAATGTAACGCTCATATCCTTAACGGGTTTATCTTCCTTGTCGGTTACTGTTGCAGTAATTCTGTTGGTGTAATCAAATACAACACCATCAGGGAGCTTCACTTTGATTTTGCCTTCAACGATTTCGATAAAAGCATTGGCAATAGGAGCTTTTTCGTCCGCAAGAATTACCTTGTAGCCATTTACATTTGCTTCACCATTTACATCTGTCATATCTCTGTGAATCGGGGGAACGATAGCCTTGCCGTTTTCATCGGATACAACTGATTCAATGTTTTTGTTCTCATCTGTAAAGTTTACCTGAATATCCTTAACGGGATTACCGTCTGCATCTTTGATTTCAGCAGTAATTCTGTTGTGGTAATCGAACACAACACCTTCAGGAAGAACCACACTCATAATACCGTCAACAATTTCAATGTAGGCATTTTCAATAGGCTTTGTTTCGTCATAGATTGCTACATCATAGCCATTAACAACACCTTTACCTTCGGCATCTGTCATATCGGTATTTACCGGAGGAACTACAACCTTACCGTTTTCATCAGTAAGACCAGTATATGTCTTTTCATTGATGTCCTGAACAGTTACACTCTTATCACGAACTGCACCACCGATAGAATCGGTTACTGTTACAGTAATACGGTTTGTGTATGTGATTGTCCTTTCATCAGGGAGAGTTACTGTAATCGTGTTATCGTCATTGTACTTAACATAAGCATCTGCGATAGCTCCGAGTTCGTCATTCACGAGAACATTAAGCTCATTCACATTTACATGACCTTCTTCATCGGTATATCCGTCAGCAGAAGTAGGAAGTGTGATTTTGCCGTAAATGTCGGTTTTGCCTTTTTCAATAAAGTCTGCATCACCGAGAGCAATAACGGTTACATCAGCCTGAGCTTCGCCGTTATGGTCTGTGATAGTTACGATAACGGGGTTTTCTCTTGTAGGCTTAATACCTTCAGGGAGATCTACAACTACATTGTTGCTTTCACCGATATAGATTTCACAATCAGGAATAACAACATTTGCTTTATCGGTTACTGTGATTACGAAAGTTTCTTTTGTTTCGCCATCTTCTTTACCGATTGTGCCGTTGTCATCGTTTGTGTTTGTCTTGTTGTTCGGAACGATAAGCTGACCGTCTGCATTTGTGAAGCCGATAGTCTTGTTTCCGTTTGCGTCTTCAATGTAAATCTTGAGATTTTCTTTAGGCTGCTGACTTTCAGTATAGAAAGCAGTAATTGTGGTAGGCTTTGCATAATCTAAAAGTCTGCCGTTTGTCAGCTTAATAGAAACATTGTCATTTACATCAATGGTAAGCTCTGAATTGAAGATAGGTTTTCCGTTTTCATCTGTGAGAATAATTGAGTAATCGCCAACTTCAGCTTTTCCATCTTCGTCAGAATTGTCCTTGTCAATTAACTGAGTAAGGTCTGCACTCTGCAATGTTTCACCACAGACAGTACATTCGATGTGCTTTGAACCTGCACCCTCGATAGTTGCCGGAACATCTACAATCCATTCGGAAGGTGTATGTCCGAGAGGTTCTTTGTAATCTGCCTTGTAGGTTTCACCGCAATCGCAAGTATAGGTTGTATAACCCATTGTCAAGCAAGTCGCATCAGTTACTACCGCTTCATATTCGTGAGCCAACTTATCTGTGTAATCTGCAACATATTCATCATCACAGTTTTTGCAAGAATAAGTTGTGTGACCGAACTCTGTGCAAGTAGGCTCTGTTACGGTCTTTTCGTAATCGTGAGCAATCTTGTCTGTATAATTGCCCTTATACTCGTCGTCGCAGTCGTTACATTTGAAAATGGTATATCCCATTTCCGTGCAGCTCGGAGCGATTACAGTTTCGGTGTAGGTGTGTTCCTTGTTTTCAGTATAATCTCCGATATATGACTTTCCGCAGTCCGGGCAAGTATAAACAGCGTAGCCGTGTTCCTCGCAGGTAGGCTCTACGGTTTCTTTATTGTAGTTATGCTCTAACATATCGGTATAGTCGCCGATATAGCTGTTATCGCAGTCCTCGCAGGTGTATGTGGTAAATCCCATAGACGTGCAAGTGGGCGCTGTTACATCCGCATTGTATGTGTGAGGTACAGCATCAACATAATCGCTTGCATATTCCTCGTCGCAGTTATCGCAGTTATAGGTTGTAAAGCCGTGAGATGTGCAGGTAGGCTCTGTTACGGTTTCGCTGTATTCGTGTTCAGCCTTGTCAGTATAATCTCCGATATAGCTATCTCCACAGTTACCGCAGGTATAAGTTGTATAACCCATAGCCGTGCAAGTGGGTTCTGTTACCTCTGCGGAATAGTCGTGTCCGATTGCACTTTCAAGAACTGTTCCGCATTCCTCACAAAGCTGCGGTTCGGTGCAGGTTGCTTCAGCTCCCGGAGTATGACCGTTAGCAGAGGTTGCCTTAATCATCTTTTCGTCGCAGTTTTCACAGTTATATTCAATAACGCCTTCTGCTTCGCAGGTAGATGATGTTACGGCGTGTCCTTCGTCCCATTCGTGTCCGGTCGGCTCTGTGTAGTCGGAAACATTGTTAAGACCGCACATAGTACAAGTGGAGGTTGTATATCCTTTTTCGGTGCAGGTAGGTTCTTTTGTCACTCTCTCGTAAGAATGGGATACAAGCGGAGTAAGATTTGTGATGTAATTATCTCCGCACAGCTCGCAGGTATGCTCTGTATATCCCATACTCTGACAAGTTGCGTTATGCTTTACGGAATTATACTTGTGTTCGCCCGTTGCTGTTGTAGTTTGGTAGAAGTCACCGCAGTCAGCACAAAGAGTTAAAACAAGACCGCCTTGCTTGCAGGTAGCTTCACGGATCACAACATCGTCATAGTCGTGTCCGAGTGCCGGAGTGTAGTTTCTCTTTTCAAGTTCACCGCAAGTTAAGCACTGAAAGCGCTCATAACCGAGTTCGTCACAGCTTGGCTTTACGGTTTCAAGATAGTGATATTCGTGCTCGTGAACGGTGGGCAGTACAATAATTGTTCCGTTTGCATTGTTGTTTTCTTCCTCGTCATCTGCAACAATCCAAATATACGATACGCCGTTTTCTGTCATTACTTCGCCTGCATAGGCGTAGTCGATTTCATAATAGACAGTATAATATCCCGGCTGTGTGTAGTTCGGAGCAGAGGTTCTTGTGCAGCTATCGGCAGAACTACCGTAACGGATAGAAGTTCTCACACCGGAATCAGAAAGGTCATTTACCGTAAGCGTATGAGCTTCGCCGTCCTCGGTGCCGTAGTAAGATGTGATAACCGATTTTGCCGTAATATATTCGGCTGTTTCATAATCGCAGGTATCACAGATTTCCGTTACATAAAAACGGTTATTACCGAGCTGTGCATCAACACTTTCTGTAAAGTTGTGATATTCAAGTCCTTGTGTTGCTCTTGCAAAAGTACCTTTACAGAACTTGCAATATTCTCCACGCTTGAGAGTGGTAAGGTGATAGTCCTCGCTATACGGCTCATAGGTGGAGCTGTCGAAGTCCACAAAAAAGTTGTGGTCGCAGGAATACAAGCCATAGACATTGTTATTAAAGCTGTAAACGTCGGGACCGCTTACGGTGTTAATCGTTCCGCAGGTCTGACACACAGCCTTTGTCCAATGGTAGCCTGTATAGTACGCATCAACGCCCGGAGTTCCATTGTCAAGGTTGCCCTTGCTCTCGCCGTCAATACAAGTACCGTCGGAATACATTACGCCACGGTTAAGTGCCGTTTCTCCCGTCTTGGTATATTCGGGCACACGGTAGGTCACTACCATTGTCTGCTTACGGCAGACACTACAATACTGTGTTTCGTAGGTAGTGGTAGCGTTAACGTCAAGCTCGTTTGTTCTGTTATTGGATGAAAGCCAACTGTCTGCCGGATCGACATACTCATTACTCTGCGCCGCAAACACATTGGGAATAAAGGTTGCCATCATACAGATGGTAAGAATGATAGATACGATAGATCTGAATTTACGATTAGTCTTTTTTGACATTTTTCAATCCTCCATAATTAGAATTTAGTTTGTATGGTTTTGTGGTATGAGAAAAGCCGCCCTATGTTTAAGGCGGCTCTCTGTACCGGTTAGGCTGATATTTTATCATCTGCCTTTTCCTTTCTTTTTGGATTTACTCTTTTTCTTGCCCGATTGGGTGTGAGGATGTTCACGCTTATGTTCAGGAGCTTTCTTTGCTTTGTCTTTTGCCTGTTCAGCTTTGATTTCCTCAACCTTTTTCTTTACCGACTTTTTCCCGTTAGTAGGACTGACCTCTTTTTCCGTATCCCCGCATTTCGAGGATTCTTTCTCGTGCGGATTTCCTCTCTTGCGGGGGTGGGGGTTTTTTGAGTGTTCCTCCGGTTTCTTTTCGGGAGCATCCTTTTCGGGTACATCCTTGTCGGTAGGTTCCTTTTCGGGTTCCGGCTCAATTTCGGGAGCAGTATATCCCATTTTCTCCATAATGTAATTGAGCTTTGTCACATCGTCCTGCTTTGCGATAATATCGCACAGTCCGCTATTGTTGGTGTTATCCTTTACAGCGGTAAAGAGAACGCCGTATTTTTTTGCTTCGCTGTTGAATTTGTTTATATCGCTTTCCTTGATTTGCAAGATGCAAAGTGGTTTATCAGATTTCAGGAGCTTTTTAAGATTGGTTTTGCCTTGCAGCTTGTTGTCCTCTTTCAAAAGGGCAATAATAATTGCCGCAAGGTTCTTTGCTCCAAGTCCGGTAAGTTTTACAACTTCCTCGGTAATCTGTAAGCCTTCTTTTACCATAAGGTCAGCGACTTCGCCGCTTGTGTTCATTCTGCATTACCTCCTTGTCAGCCTGCTGCTGAAGTGCATCGGCTTGTTTTTTCTTTTCGGTAATGCGTTCTGCATCGTGGTAGATGTTTTCGCACAACCGCATTTCACTTCGGAGGGTACGGAGCATAGCATTGATTTCCGTTGCTTTGTCCTTAACCTCGTCAGAGTTCTCGTCTGTTCGCTCGGCATAAAGCTGTTTACGCTGTGCCACAAGCTCATCTGCCTTGACCTTTGCTTTGGCGTGATAATCCGTAAGGTCTGCCACGCTCTCTATGTTGTTTTCATAGAGAAACTTAAACTGTTTTTGGTAACGGTCAAGTTTTATAAGCTCGTCACGCATAAAAAATGACACCCTTTGCGGTGTCTGCTTCTTCTTTATTTTCCCGAACAGATACAGATAATGATAATAGAGGGCAACAAAGCCTTTGAGCTTTGTCGGCTCTATATGCTTATATGCTTTGTCAAAATCAAAGCCGTTTTTGGAAAGCTCTGTCGGAGTAGCTGTTTTAATACCGTTTCGGGCAGCTATGATACGCTCCTGAATTTCATCAAGGGAATATCCCTTGCCGAGTCCGTCAAATCTTACGGGGTATTTTCCGAAAGGCGGCAGAACGGAAGGATGAGCACTTTTGCCTGGTTTGCGTTTTATGATATATCCACGCTGTTCCAAGTTTCTCCAAAAGTCTTTCATTGTGTAGGAGCATTTTATGATCTCGTCAAATTCCTCACGCATCTGTCCTCGGATGGTAGGCTTGCCTTCCTTTTCGGCTTTCCATTCGGCATAGTGTTTTCCTTTGCCTTTGGGTTCGATAACCGACAGATTATTCTCTCTGCACATACGGTCTGATACGGCACGGATTTTGTTGTAGTAGCTCGCCGGGGAGGAATGGTATTTTTCACCGTCCACACAAGACACAGAATTTATTACGATGTGATTATGGTAATGGTCTTTGTCAAGGTGTGTGCCGATTACAACCTCAAATCTGTCACCGAAACATTCCTTCGCAAACTGTCTGCCGATTTCGTGAACCTGCTCCGGTGTTATTTCGCCGGGCTTGAAAGCCTGTATAAAGTGGTATCCTAAAACACCGTCCGTTTTGCCCCACGTAGCTTTTGTTTCGCACATTTCTGTATATGCGTTACTAAGGCTTGAACAGTTAAGGCAAGACTGCAATAATCTCTGCTCGGACTTATTGGGATTGATAACATAGTCAACAACACCATCAAGCCCTGTCTTTTTTGCATTGGCAGCATAGGTCACGCTGTACCATAAATTGATTGTTATAGGTAGAACTTTTGTGATAGCCATTATCTTTTCACCTCCTTGTAAAGTTTTTCAAAAGCCTCACGCATTGCTCTTACTTCTTCAACACAGATTTCTCCAAATCCGTTTGCCTTATATGCCATTTGATTTATGTTATTGCCGATGGCAGACAGCTCTCGGAGAAGCTGTGCATATTCGTCGGGCGGTCGTGGGCGTATTTCTGTTTCCAAGATAAATTTGCGAAGTAGCTGACAAGCTGTTAAGCCTGATTTTTGCATAAGGCTTTGGAGCTTTTTATCTTCCTTTTCATTGAGTGTTATTTCTCGGCGGATGCTTCGCTTTCGCACAGAAATCACCTCCTTTGATAGAGCCGCAAGGCAGGGGTTTCAGGGGCAACGCCCCAGACAAGCTGCATTTGTACGGACAAATGCTATGCTTGCCACATATCAAAACTACCTACGGCAGTTTTGATTTACCACGACCGCCCATAGCCTTAAATATTGTTCCTTGTAACAAAAATCATAGTTTCGATTTTGTTTAAGAAGTCCTCGACTTCCATATCGTAGAAGTGTTTATACCCGTCTTTTACCGGGTAACGATAGGTAACATATTCGCTTGTTTTGCCGTTATCTGTTACCCACATTTTGCAGGAGAACACAACCTGAAGTGTCATATCTTCAAGTAGCCACAGCTCGTAGGCTTCCATAACCTCACTTAAAATAGAGGTATATTTACCGCCCTTGCTTTCAAGCAAGAGTGCGTTTTTTCCAAACAGTCTGTTATGTCTGAGTCTGTGTGCAAGCTCGTGAGAGCCGCCTGCTTCAAAGGTACATACGGGGCAAAATCTCCAATACATAATCGGATCAACTTCTTCATCCCAATGCACCTTGCAAAGTGCAGCTTCTGCTTCATCCTCATACTCCGCAATATCCATACAGAACTTCGTAATGCTCTTTTTGAGCAGTTCCATATTGCTCGGTGTTACTGCATCATCAGCGGTTTTGTTGTTTGTAAAGAATTTGTTTTTCATCGTTTTTTACCTCGACTTTCATAATTTTTATATAGAAAAAGCCTGCCGTATTTTTTAACAGCAGGCTCATTTCTCGGTTTGCCTTATCTTTCAGGCTCGTGTTTTTTCTTCTGTTTTTGCTTCTCAGCTTCGCTTTCTTTTACAAGGTCATCGGCGTAATCATCGACCACCTCAAAAAGTCTGTCTATATAGGTTACATCATTCTTTTGCCATTCCTCATAGCAAGCGGAAATCGGGTAATCCAATCTCACAAGTGCCTCGACCTGCTTATCGGATAATCTGTTATCCTCAAAGGTAATCAGAATATCGTCACGCATTGTTTTCTCGTATGCTTTGTCAATAATCTGCTCCGGGGGAAGGCGTTTGAGTTCTTCAACATATTCGCTTTGCTCCTTTTGAGCTTTTTCCCACAGTTGCAGTCTTAATGCTTGGTTCATTGCTATCTCTCCATTTCTTTTTTAGATTTGTCGGGAGCTTCCATATCCTCGTCAGGCTCTCCGAGGTCTGCACCCTCACGGTCGTGCTTATCCATATTAAGAAGTGCATCTACTACGGCAAGTCGTTCCAACTTTGCCTGAAGCTCTGCTTCTTGCGGAAACTCTTTTTGGGATTCCACCTTTGCCATTTCAAACTGCCTTTTTGTTTCTTCAAGGTTTTCTCTTGTAGCTTCAAGACGTTTCGGTAGTCCTTCAAGTGCGTTTTCAAGTCGTTGTATGTTACCGAACACATCGGCACCAAGCTCCACCTTATGACTGAGCGTACCTTTCAGAGTTACATAGAACTTGCTGTATTCAAAGGACAGCTCCATTGAAAAACCTCTGTAATCACCGATAGGTGTCGGTTCAGGTGTTTTCTGCAAGCGGCATCTTTCAATCAAGGCTTCGCCGGCTTTGTCCTTTTCGTAATAAGCAAGACCGTCTATTGTCATCGGATAGAATTTATCCTCCATCTTTGGGTACTGTGCGACAATAGCAATATCCGTTTCAAAGCCTTTTATATGCTCTGTAAGCTCAGCTATTTTCTTTGGATAGTATTTGATAACCCTGTCCTCAAGCTCATATTTCTGTGACATAAAGCTTGCTTTAATAAGCTTCAGCTTTGCTACCTGCGTATCCAAGTCCATCTTTTCCTTAATATGCGGATTTCCCGTTGCAAGAGCTTTTATCTCTGCATAGGAAAGTGCGGTTTCGTCTATATCCTCGGCACTACGCACCGGGGATTTGCTCGTCATAATCTGTGATATGAATTTCTGCTTGTTTTCTACAAGCTGCCACATATAGCTGTCAAAGGTGTCGCGGGTTACATACCTGCGGATATGAACATCGGGGTTTGTGTTACCTTGTCTTATAATACGTCCTGCACGCTGTTCAAGGTCAGCAGGTCGCCACGGGCAGTCAAGGTCATGGGATGCGTAAAGCAGCCTTTGCACATTCGTTCCGGCTCCCATTTTAGGTGTAGAACCGAGAAGCACTCGCACGTCACCTTTACGGACTCTTGAAAACAGCTCCTTTTTCTTAACCTCGGTGTCAGCATCGTGTATAAACTCGATTTCACTTTCCGGCACACCGCTTGCAATCAGCTTTTCTTTTATATCGGTATAGACATTAAAAGTGCCGTCGTTTTTCGGTGTTGAAAGGTCACAGAAAACAAGCTGTGTTCCTCGTATGGCTGTTGTTTCTTGCCATATCTCAAATATCTCTCTTGCACACGCAGATACCTTTGAATTTTCATCATCGGGTAAGAGTGGGTTTATGAGCCTTTGGTCAAGTGCTAACTTTCTGCCGTCGTTTGTGATTTTGAGCATATTGTCAACAGTCGGATCGACCATTTTATTACGCACTTTCTCCGCACGGTCTGCAAGATCAGAAACCATTTCTTTCTGAACCTCGGTCGGCTCTACGGCGATTGTCTTATAGTGCGGCGATGGTGTCGGAAGATTAAGCATATCTGCCGTTTGTATATCCGCAACCTCCTTGAACATTGCCATAAGCTCAGGCAGGTTAAAGAACTTTGCAAACCTTGTCTTTGCACGGTAGCCGCTGCCCTCCGGGGCAAGCTCTATTGCGGTTATGGTTTCACCGAAGGTAGATGCCCACGCATCAAAGTGTTGCAGGTGGTTTTTGCAAAGAGTGTCATACTGCAAATATCTCTGCATTGTATAAAGCTCCACCATACTGTTTGACACGGGTGTACCCGTTGCAAATATAACGCCTTTACCGCCCGTAAGCTCGTCAAGATACTGTGTTTTCATAAAAAGATCAGAGGACTTTTGTGCTTCTGTCTGTGCGATACCGCCGACATTTCGCATTTTGGTATATAAAAAAAGGTTTTTGTAGTAATGTGCTTCATCTACAAAAACCCTATCTACACCAAGCTCCTCAAAGGTAACAACATCATCTTTTCGGCTTTGATCGTTTAGTTTGGCGAGCTTCGCTTCAAGTGAGCGCTGTGTTTTCACAAGCTGTTTTACGGTATAGCGTTCTGCGTTGTTTTCCTTTGCTTCGATGATACCGTCAAGCACTTCATCAAGCTGCCGTTGCAGTATTGCTTTCTGCCGTTCTGCCGACATCGGTATTTTCTCAAATTGGCTATGCCCGATAATAACCGCATCATAATCTCCGGTTGCAATTCTGCCGCAGAACTTTTTACGGTTTTTGGTTTCAAAGTCCTTTTTGGTAGCAACAAGGATATTTGCTGCCGGATAGAGCTGTAAGAACTCAGCCGCCCATTGTTCGGTCAGGTGGTTCGGCACAACAAATAAGGACTTATTGCAAAGCCCCAAGCGTTTACCCTCCATAGCTGCCGCAACCATAGTCCAAGTCTTTCCGGCGCCGACAACGTGACCGAGTAGCGAATTGCCGCCGTACATTATTCTTGCAACGGCGTTCTTTTGGTGCTGTCTTAGTGCTATTTCGGGGTTCATACCGGAGAATGTTATATGACTGCCGTCGTATTCACGGGGGCGTGTGGAGTTAAACCGTTCATTATACATTCTTGTCAGAACCTCACGGCGTTCAGGGCTTTTCCATATCCAATCATCGAAAGCCGCTTTTATAAGGTCTTGCTTTTGCTGTGCGATAGTCGTTTCTTTTTTGTTGAGCACGGGTTTCTTTCTGCCTTCTTCGTCCTCAACATAGTCAAAGATGCGCACATCCTTTAAGTTCAGCGTTTCCTCGATAATCTTATATGCGCTGATACGCTTTGTGCCGTAGGTATTGACCGCCTTGACACCTTTATCAACACTCTTGCCTGAAATCATCCATTCGCCCGATAAATCCGAGTATTTAACATCAATTCTGTGCCTTGCATAGTATGATGTTTCAAGAAGCTCAAAGGTGAACTGCTTTATATATTCCGGTGGAATCCAAGTAGAACCGAGACGCACCGTAATTTCACTTGCTGTCAAATCCTGCGGCTGAACCCTTGTAAGTGCTTCAACATTCGGGGCAAATTCGGGGTGTTCTTCCGCTTTTTCCTTTGCTATGCGGAGCTTGTTTCTCACATTACCCGAAAGGTATTCATCGGCGGTAAGATATTTTTCGTGTCCTACGCTGTAATCATCATATAAAGGGTTAAGGAATATAACGCCCTTTAATTCCTCACACAGTTCTTCTTCGGATTTACCGGAGAGAGAGGACATAAACTCAATATCAACTCTTGCTTTTTCTCCGAGTGATACCGCAAGAGCTTCGGATGCCGTATCAACATTAGTAATCTCGGTTTTTGCTCCGATAGTTCTCTTTGTAAACATATCGGCTTTGCGTTCAAGCTCGCCGTTTTCGTCAAGAACCTCAAGGGAGCACAAGAGGAAATATGAGCTGTCATCCGAGAACGCCATAGCATTTCCACGGGAGTTTATAAGACCGTATTTCTTTGTGTAGTCGTCATAAAGCGTATTGAGCTTTTCTTGCTGTGCCTTAATATCTGCGTCGGAATATCCCTCTGTCTGATATTCTATCAGTTCACGGACACAATCACGAATGCCAATCATACCCTTAATGCGGTTTTCGGCGGTGGAGTTCATTTCCACTTTACGCATTATACTGTTTTCACGGAAATAAATATTGCCGTCAACAACTGTATAACTGAAATTCTTTACAGTCGGATCAGCGGGGATAGATAAATCCTCATCATTTGAAATATCCTCATATTCATATTCCGTGATGGTAGCGTGAATGTTTTGGATAGCATCGTCAAGCTGCTCTGCAAGGGTTGTTTCCGTGTCCGGCTCACACGTCGGAGTGGGACCAAAAGGACCGCTTACCATTTTCATTTCTCCGAGAATCATATCGGGGTTATCTGCAAAATACTGATTTACGGTTATTCCGTTTTCAAGCGTTCCTAAGTGTACCCAATCCGGCATAATATCTGTCATTTTATCTCTTTTTTGTAAAAAGAGTATATCTGCCGTAACCTCTGTACCTGCATTTGCCTTAAAAGCATTATTTGGAAGTCTTATTGCTCCAACAAGATCAGCTCTCTGTGCGATATACTTTCTTATGTTAGAGTTTTGTTTATCCATTGTGCCGCTTGAAGTGATAAAAGCAACAATACCGCCGGGGCGAACCTTATCCAAGGTTTTTGCGAAAAAGTAGTCGTGAATAAGGAAATTATGCTTGTTATACTTTTTATCAAGCAGCTTATAATCACCGAAAGGCACATTGCCGATAGCAACATCAAAGAAGCTGTCAGGAAGTGTTGTGTCCTCAAAGCCTTGTATTGCCACGGAGTTTTTCTGATATAGCTGCTGTGCAATTCTGCCCGTTATGGAGTCAATCTCAATGCCGTATATCTTACTCAGGCTCATACTGTCAGGCACAAGCCCCATAAAGTTACCGATACCGCACGACGGCTCCAAGATATTGCCTTGCTCAAAGCCCATATTACCGAGTGCTTTATACATAGCCTTGATTATTACGGGGGATGTGTAATGAGCATTAAGCGTTGAAGCTCTCGCTTGTGTGTATTCTTCGGGTGTTAGTGCTGCATACAGCTCACTAAATTCATTCGCCCAATTCGGTTTACTTTCATCAAAGGCATCTGCAAGACCGCCCCAACCGACATATTCGGAAAGTATAGCTTGTTCTTCGGGCGTTGCAAGTCTATGTTCAAACTCACATTCTTTCAGAACCCGTATAGCTTCCATATTCTTGCGGAACTTTTCTTTCGGGCCGCCGTAGCCGAGTTCGTCATTATCAATGACAAAATTACGGCGCTCCGACATCGGTATTTCAGGATACACAACCGTGTTTGTAACCTTTGCGGGTTTCGGCATTTCAAAGGCAGGCGTTATAACCTCGTCGGCTTTTTCCTCGATTTCAAGATGTGCCTTTACAAACTCAACACTTTCTCTGCGGAAAATGGGAAATCCTGTACCGTTTTCAAAGGTTATATCTTTAAGGCTTGCACTGCCTGATACATCGTCAACGCTGTCAACAATGAATTTGCGGTCATCAACGGTAAGCTCTTTACCGACTAAATCATTTACCGCAGCAGACTCTTGTTCTTCGGGAGCTGCATTTTCCGCTTCAGTTGTTGCCAATGCCTTTTCAGAGGACAATATCCTATATGCTTTTCTGTCCTCATCGGTAAGAATAACATCAAATCCACCGTAGGTCAGCTTATCAACATAAGATTCAAGAATGTGCTTTGGAAATCCGCACATTGCATACCCATAGCCGTCAATGGTCTTTGCGGTAAGGGTAAGTCCGAGTGCGCTTGCGGCTTTTTCAGCATCTACACCGTATATCTCATAGAAATCACCGACCGGGAATAGTGCGACGGTTTCGCCGTCATCGTCCTTATGAAGCTCGTTATAAAACTCCATTATCGGCTGTTCTTTCGGCTCGTAGAAGGGTGCGAGCTGTTCATCGGTAAGATATACCAAGTCATCAAAGCTCATTCCCTCAAGCTCGTTTGTTATAAGCTCGGAAAGGCTGTCATACTTGATTTCCTCAACCAATGTTTTATCCACATATTTGCTGATACTGAACGCAACAAGGTTCGTCGATACATCAATGGTATGCTGTCCGTCCTCGGTTTCAGTATGTGCAAGGTGAACATCTGCAAGATTTGAAAAATCAGCATCGTCGCCGTCAAATTCATAGTTGCAGTATTCATTGATAATACGCTTTGCTTCGTCAAGCTCTGCATTTGTTGCAGGTTGCGGTCTTTCAATACCGGGGAATAGATTTAACGTGCCATTCACATAGCTTTCAAGAATACTTGCGGCATCTTCACGGTATTTATAATATCTGTCATCGCTCGGTGTTTCCATTAAAAGTGCTTTCAGTTCCGTAAGCATTTCTGCTGTTTTATCTTTATCGTCAAGTGTTTTTCTGACAATAGGTACAGCATCGGAATAGTCAAATCCATTGGGAAACGGACTGTATCTTTCAATAGGCACGTTGCTGAAAGCGGTGTAAACACTTCTTGCAACCTGCTTTTTTTCATACTCGGTCATATATGCAATATCTTCATTTGTTGCATATCTGCCGTTTCTCACAAGGAAATCAATTCTTTTTTCAACCTGTGACCACGACATTGTAACCTTTGAATATGGGTTAGATATACTTCCACGGGATATTTCCAATCCTTTTGAATCGTGACTTTCCCAACCGTCATCGACAGAATACATAGAACCGCCGCCGATGCCGTATTCGTTTTTGAGGAAATCTGCTCGCTTTTTGTGGTCAGGTTCTCGGAGGAAGTATGAAAGAATACGCATTTTGCCTTCGGAAATTCCGCTACCGTGGGCAAGTGCCGTGTCAATCTCGTTTTGAGTTATAAACCTTGTACCCTCAAACGGAGCATATTCTGTCGCTGTAAAGATTTTACGGGGGATATTCAGTTCTTCAAGTGCGGTTATTGCTTCCTCAACAGTTTTAATATAATACCTCGGAAACTCTTTCCCGGAAGCGTAGGTTTTATGGACTATATCAATAATTTCGTTTCTTCTGTCCACATCAGCTAATGCCGCAGTCATACGCTCCATATCTGCCGGGTGTCCGCCCGGTCCCTCAAACTCGTCAAGCTCACCGTTATTGAAATAGTCCCACAGCCAATATGCAATCTCGTATCTCTCGTTTTCGGATAC
>JAFQSU010000036.1 GCA_017409405.1 Oscillospiraceae bacterium
CAACGAGCATATATATCTTCGACATGCTCTTTAATGTCCGGATTTATTCTCATTTGAAATGTTGATGTTTTTGGTGCGTTTGCAACAGATAAATATTCTGCCATCTTTCATCATCTCCTTGTATATTATTATACAATTCATTCGATAATATGTCAACACATTGTCGTTACAATGTCGCTACATTTTTGATGATGCAACATTTTACACCAGAAGGTTCCCATATTCTCAAACGAGAGTACGGGAACCTTCTGCTTTTTCAGAAAATGATTGACGGGATAAGACAGACGGAAAGGACAAGTACATGGTAAAGCACCGTCAGTCCGAAGGAAATATATTTCCCCGGCGAAATTGCCACCATTTCTCCGCCGTCAAATACCACATTTTCTTTCACAAAGCTTTTACACGATTTAAACAAATTAAAAAGCGTCAGTAAAAATAAAACCTTATAAAACATCATTTTCCTCCTTGTGTTTTCATAACCTCTCCTCGATAATCCTTTCAACAATCGTATCAGCAAGAAGCTCGCTTGTTCGGTATATCGTGTCTGCAAACTTCTCAAGCGCAAAAGAAAAGTGTTCTCCTGCATCAAGAAGTATCCCGGTAAGCTTAGCGCCTGTTCCTTCTTTCAGCTCGGAAAAGGTTTTCAGCATATGACTGGATACATCACACACGCCGTCCGTTATATACACGATATCCGGATTCTCAAAGCGTTCATCTTCCATAAGCGCACACGCCTCACGTAACGGTTCATCAAAGTCCGTACCGCCGCCAAGAAATGTCTCGGCGCAGTTCATAACCTCCTCAACTGTTATGTATTCACCTTTCGGGAACACGTCTACTTTAGTCCTTGTGGAGAAGTGAACAAGTGCAAAATTGGTGCCGTTTATCTTACACAGCTCATACAACACCATCGCGATCGCCATACCGTATGCGTTATTCTCACCGAAGGTTGACTGTGACTCATCAAGACATACGATGATGTCACCCTTGCCTTTGTACTCCGGCTCGCGCTTACGGTATTGCTTCAGTGCCTTATTGCGATATTTCCGAAGAAACAGCGGAATCAGCTCCCACTTTGCGAGAAGGGACGTTTCCGATGAAAGAAGTCGCGATATATTGTTACCGCGCTCCACATCATACTTCTCGCCCCGACCGTGGGTATAGCCTGCAACACGCTTTGAAGCCAACAGTTCCTTATATCTTCCGAGGAATTTTGCTATGTACTGCAGCTTATACGAACCCGCAACTCTTTTCAGAACATCTCTGTCTATGGGATTCTTCCGCATTTCGGATTCGCGGTCGCCCCAGGAGAGCAATATACTGTGCATATCATTTGCGCGCTCAAGTGCAGCGCTTGCGGCACCCGATACTATCTCACGTATCTCACCGCGTTTTTTCTGCATATTGCTTTCAATAAGCTTTGAATACATCTCATATTGCTCCTGCTTTGCAGCGGCACGGTTCGCCGTGTTCACGATTTTCCGCTGTGTCGCCTCGCAGATTCCCTCCGGTTGTTCCTTATGCTGCTCTATCAGTTCGCGCAGAGTATCCATCAGTCCATCGCGGTCACTCTGTATTCTCGACAGTGCATCAAGGTTTCCTTTTCCTCCCGTTGCTTTTCGCATAAGTGTATCAAGATTTTCAAGGATTCCTGAAACAAACTCTTCCGTAGCACCAAGCGCCGGAAGCTCTTTACCCTCGCACACACGCTTTATTGCGCCGTAATCTTCATCGGACATCAGATCGCAAAGTATTTCTTTGTTAAACCTGAGCGAGGTTTCCGACATATTTTCCTCATTGACATACCTTGCATTGAGTGCATACACCGACTGGTATACATCATTTATGAGACTTTCGAATGTCGAAAGTTTGCGACTGCCGCAAGCTCTGTGCTCACCCAATATCTCCGAACCGGAACATAAATCATCAATTATCATCTGCTCTACGCGCGTGGATCTAAGCACGCGATCCGTCTTTGGTACGGCTTTCTCTTTTGCATACTGTGATAAAAATCCGCTCGATATTATCTCTTCAACTGTTTTAAATCGCTCCATTATATAATCCTCCATTCATTTTCAGAGGGAGGATTACTCCCTCTGATACAATCTCCTTAATGTTTTTATTTGCCTCAGAACGGCAGTGCTCCGTCATCACCTGCGCTGAAATCTACGGACGGAAGGAACACACTTCCCGAGAAATCACCGGGTTCGGAGTTCTCATGGTTCTGTTCCGTGTCGTTTCCGCGCATACTGTCGGCAAAGCCTATCTCATCGGCGTTTATGACAAAACTGCCGCGATTTTCTCCGTTCTTTTCATAGGTATATGTCTCAAGTGCTCCCGATACATACACCTGCTTGCCTTTGGAGAAATACCTCTCTGCAAACTCCGCGCTTTTTCGCCATGCGACAACTGGGACGAAATCCGCTTTCGGGCGTTCCTCGCCGCGGCTTTTGTAGTTTCTGTCCACCGCAAGCGTGAACTTCGCCTTCGGAATATCGCCGCCTACCGTCTGCATCTCTACATCGCGTGTAAGACGGCCAATAAATACAACTCTGTTTAATGACATAACTCATACTCTCCTTTATCTTATACATTCAATATTGCAGTCTGCTTAAGTGTTACGAGCGGTGCTTCCGAAAGTGTTGCCGCAACCTCAAGCATCTTTTCAAGCTTATCTTCAGCCTCCGCCACTGTTTCCGCCTCGCTGTCGCTTAAATTGAGATTGCGAAG
>JAFQSU010000002.1 GCA_017409405.1 Oscillospiraceae bacterium
AAATATGCCTCGTTGTCGAAGCCGGAGCTTTCTGCAAGCTCACGAACCGAATAGTCGCGCTCGTGCAGAAGCTCTGCCGCATGCTCGAGGCGTAGCTTCATAAGATATGAAATCGGAGTAGTTCCGGTTTCCGCTTTAAAAATTCTGCCCAAATGACGTTGACTTGTATAAAGCATTGGTGAAATATGATGTATGGAAAAGTCGGGACGTGTATAGTTTAAGTCAATTATGTTTTTAATTCTTTCAGCAGCTTCATTACCTGCCACTGTAGGAAGCGGAGAGTGGCTTTGGGAGTGCTCCGAACGCATTATCTCCATAAGTGTCACAAGCGTCTTATAATACAAATCCGTGCGAGATTCATTCGACTCAAAAAGTGAGTCAAAGAGTGCAGTAACAGTTTGCGGAGAAGCGGCGTGCCGGACAGGCTCGCTTTCGCTCAGTCCAAGGCTGGAATTTGCATCAAACAGACTGTCTTCAGAAAAGCAAATCCAGAAGTATCGCCACGGGTCTGCCTTGTCGGGATAGTACTTTGTATTTACATTTGCCGGAATGAGAAAAAAGTCACCTGCATGAACCCTGTATTTGCGGTCTCCGATAAACAAGCGCCCTTTGCCGTTTCTTACATAATGAAGCGCAGTCCAACGCATTGAATGAAAAAAGTCACAGCCGCTTGCCTTGCGGTAGTCCTGGTATCCCAGAGCAAGCAGCTTGAAGATGTTATCATGCTTCTCGCTGATGTAAGTAAACGAGTATTGCTTAGGCTCAGCCATATAATCACATCCTTCGTTTTCATTATATAACAATTTTGTAAAAAATCAACAGCGTGTCCGAAAAAGTCATAAAACTCGTCGTGAAAGTGCATTTCCAATTCAAAGTGCGTATGCTATGATAAAATCGTAAGGAAGGTCGAGGTGAAATGAATGCGGAATTACCTTGTGGGTTTCTTTGATTGTTTTGATTTTAAGAAGGAAGACGCAGTGTTTCTTCTTTCTGCTTATGACGCTATTATGTCAGACGAAAGCAATGCAGATGCGTGGAAGCGCGCACTTTCGATTTATGAAAGCGATATCAACTGTGATTACAAGCAAATAGCAGATATTGCAGACGAGGCAGGGCGCAGGGTTCGTGTTCATGAATATACCGCCGACCTTCTGATGTACATATGCATGACGAAGCACTGTGAAAAGCTCTACCGTGAGCGAGGGATAGCGGATGTGGTTTTCCGTGACACAATGCTTGATTTAAAATATCAGATAGACCAATGCGTTGCAGTTAAGGGCGTTATCGGGACCTTCGTTCCGCCCGGGTGGTTCTCGGGTTTTTTCAAGCTTACGAAATTCGCATTCGGCAGATTGCAGTTTGTCGCCGCTCCGTTTGAGCACTCCTATGAAAAGAACGGAAAGCTGCTTAACGAAGAAAGTAAGGTGTTATACGTCCACATCCCCCGCACCGGGACACCACTTCTGCCTGAAGAATGTGATAAAAGCTTTGTTCGTGCGGCAGAGTTTTATAAGAATGAGATATCCACCCCTCTTGCTTTTGCTTGTCACTCGTGGCTTTTGTACCCGGAAAACAGGAACATACTGAAGCCCGAGAGCAACACCTGCCGCTTCATGGACAGGTTTGACATAATAGAAGAGGGTGTATATAAAAACAATGATCCTTTATGGCGTGTGTTTGACACCGAGGAGCAGAACTTAAACCGCCTTACGGCAAAAACAAGTATGCAGCGCGCATATCTCGCTCATCTGAAAAACGGCGGTAAGATGGGCTATGGCTTAGGTGTGTTTTTCTACTCTGAAGGATAAATGAAAAGGAGAATACTTTGTGAAAGAATTGAAATTTGCAGTCTGCGGCGCAGGTGTACGAGGCGCCGGGCTGACAAAAAGCGTTTTGATAAATCTTCCGGACGTAACAGTGTGTGGTGTGTATGACCCATATGATGATAAAGCATCAACGCTTTGCGATGAGGTGGAAGGTAAAAAAGGATACCGTCCGAAGCAGTATTCGGGTTACCGCGAAATGTTCGAGGCTGAGAGGCCTGATGCCGTGCTTGTCGCTACAAGCTGGGATGCTCATGTTGAGGTTGCTCTTTACGCCATGGAAAAGGGCATTGCCGTTGCCCTTGAGGTCGGCGGTGCTTACAGCGAAGAAGAATGCCGCGCTCTTGTCGATACATATGAAAAAACAAAAACACCGCTTATGTTTATGGAAAACTGCTGTTTTGGTAAGGATGAGCTTCTGGCGGCGGCTCTTGCAAAGAACGGAGTGCTCGGTAAGGTGGTCTACTGCCACGGCGCGTATATGCACGATCTCCGTGAAGAGGTTGCCTACGGTGCAAAGAACCGCCACTACCGTCTGCATGAATATTCTACACGCAACCGTGATAATTATCCGACTCATGATCTCGGTCCCATCGCTAAGATACTGGGCATCAACCGCGGCAACCGTATGGTCTCCCTCTCCTCCCGTTCATCGGGGGCATACGGTTTGTCCGAGTATATAAGAGAGCGTGAAGACCTGCGTGAGCTTCACGACCGTAAATTTAAGCAGGGCGATGTCATAGAAACTCTTATCACCTGTGAAAACGGCGAGCTTATAAGTCTCCGGCTTGACACCACGCTCCCCGGATTTTATGCACGCGAGCTTACCGTGCGCGGAACGCGTGGAACGTATATGCAGAATACCAACACGGTTATTGAGGACGGAAAGTATGAAGAGCTTTTCGATACGCCGAAGTTTTTGCATGAGCATTTCAACAGCGCAGAGAAGTATTATGAGAAGTATCTGCCCGATATGTGGAAGAACATCACGCCGGAAATGCTTGAGTCCGGACACGGCGGCAAGGACTATGTCGAGTTTGTTGAGTTCTGCGACTGTCTCCGTACGGGGCGTGAAATGCCGATAGACGTGTATGATGCGGCAGCGTGGAT
Organism: Oscillospiraceae bacterium; assembly: GCA_017409405.1. Classification (GTDB taxonomy): domain Bacteria; phylum Bacillota; class Clostridia; order Oscillospirales; family JAAYXM01; genus SIG480. The sequence continues at coordinate 2,934 of JAFQSU010000002.1, forward strand.
GTCGATTGCGTATTTGTCCGAGCAGTCAATCGCAAACGGCGGCACGTCTGTTGAAATCCCGGACTTTACAAACGGAGAATATAAAACCCGTGAACCCAAAGACGTTATAGAGCTTCCCGG
>JAFQSU010000003.1 GCA_017409405.1 Oscillospiraceae bacterium
GCACAACGAAAACTCGTTGATTTCGCGAAAAGAACACTTTACAATAGAGCTACAATACGTAAAAGTCAGAAAGGAACGATTTTTATGAAAAAACTATTGGCAATTATTTTGGCAACAGCATTACTCGTCGGAATGCTTCCGGCAGTATTCGCTACAGAGGGAGATGCCGCAGAGCAGGTATCCGTTACCTACACTTTTGCAAAAGGCGGAAGATCGGATGCAGGTACGGAAAATTGGTTTGAGCGTGCAATTTTGGATTTTGAAACTGATGGGGAAACAACCACTGCCGTTGTGCGCAAAACGGAGAAAAATCCGGTATTTACGTCCTTTCCGGAAGCTTCGGCAAACCCGAATGACCAATGGGCATATGTCGGTGCGACCAACTACCAGTCATCGAGCGGAACGAGATCCACGAGCAACGGGACAGAGCTCAGCATCGTTGAGCTTGCAGAAGGCAATCTGGACGCCAGCTATGTACCGAAAGATGGATGGATTGCCTTTAAAATCAAGGTTCCGGCAACTGCAATTTATGAAATAACAGGACTTAGTGCATATGTTTCCGGAACTTCAACAAGTGAAGCGAGAGTGTATATAGTTCCGGAAAGCGAAGCACTCAATGCAACACTTACAGTCCCTGCCACATATGGCGATTTTAGCACTTTTTTCAGTTCATCAAAATATTATGTGAAACGGGAAAAAGCCGCAAGCTTTGCCAGTCTCGGAATTTCTTCGGATTATCTGATGGGTGAGGCGAATCTGGATGGCACGGCTAACTCGCTTCAGGATTTAGTTACAAATGGTTTAGTGGGAGATAAAAAACCTCTGGTCCTCGAGGCCGGCACAGAATACTTTCTGTTCTTCCGCAACGGCAACAGCAAGAACAAGACAATGAAGATATCGTCTATTACTCTTTCCAAGGCCGGAGAACCGGGTGAAGCAGTTGAAGATACAAAGGTAAGCGTTGCAGTTTTGTCTGAAAACACAGATGAAGGCACAGTATCGTGGGACGGCGAAACAATAGGCGAAGTCAATATGGGCGATACGGTATCTGCAGCTGCAACAGCAAAGGAAGGTTATGTGTTCAGATACTGGAAGAACTCTTCCGGTCAGGTGCTTTCCGGAAAGGCAGAGGAAAGCTTTGTAATCAACACAAACTCTGCAATCACAGCAGTATTTGACAAGGTTGACGATACATCTGTAACTGTCAGCGTAGAGCTCTACAATGCAAACGGTATGCCGTTTGATAATAAAACCGTAAACAAAAACACAACCTTTGCAGAGGCAATAAGCGGAGTTGGGACTCCGACATACACAGGCTTTGGGGCATTCAAGCATTGGAGTATGTATGCTGATGAATCAAAGATTGATGATAATATGCTGGTGACGGAGACAACCCGTGCAGTTGCAATTTTCAATGCACCGACAGAAACATATACTGTCAGCGTAAATGGTACAGCAGAGTACAGTGATGTGTTGTACGGCACAGAGGTAACCGTTTCTTCCGATGCTTCCGACTTCTCTTACTGGAAGCTCGGGGACGAAATCGTAAGCTATAAGTCGGAATATACCTTCACGGTATGGAAAGAAGTAAATCTCGTTGCGGTTACGGGAGAAGATGCAGAAGAAGCACCTGTTGCAGTCCTTGATGAAGTAGACGGCAATCCGCTTCTTATCTACAGTGTGCCGACGGATTATACCGTTGTAGAGGCAGGTATTCTCTTCGGTTCAACGGCTGATATAACAATTTATTCCGTTGACGGCAGCCGCGCTGCTGCCGCAAGAGGTACGGGTCAGTTCACAGCACAGCCGAAAGCCGGGACAACTCCGGCATACTCCCGCGGATACCTTATTTTCAAGAACGCGAGCGGAAAAATTCGTATACTTTACGCAGAATAATATCACAGCAACGGGGGAGGATGGACAGGCTGTTCATCCTCCTTTGTATATAAAATATGATTAACGGAGGAGCAAAATATGAAAAGGATATTATCCCTCATTATTGTGATTACAATGCTTGCATCGATGCTCCCATCGGTGTTGGCGGAGACTCCGATACCGGACGAGGAGCTTAGGGAAATTGCAGCTGCAACCTACACTTTCACAAAGGGCGGAAGATCGGATGCAGGTATGGAAAATTGGTTTGAGCGTGCGATTTTAGATTTTGAAACCGACGGGGAAACAACCACTGCCGTTGTACGCGAAACGGAGAAAAATCCGGTATTTACATCCTTCCCGGAAGCTTCGACAAACCCGAATGACCAATGGGCATATGTCGGTGCGACCAACGGTATGTCATCGAGTGGAACGAAATCCACGAGCAACGGGACAGAGCTGACCATCGTTGAACCCGGGAGCATCTATCTAAGCGCTGCCACTGTACCGGGAGATGGATGGATTGCCTTTAAAATCAAGGTTCCGGCGACTGCAAATTATGAAATAACTGGACTTAGTGCATATGTTTTCAAAAATGCAACAAGTGAAATGGAAGTGTATGTAGTTCCAAAAAGCGAAGCACTCAATACAACACTTACATCCCCTGTCACATATGGCGATTTTAGCACTATTCTCAGTTCATCAAAATATTATGCAGTGCGAGAAAACGCCGCAAGCTTTACCGACCTTGGGATTTCTTCGGATTATCTGGTGGGTACGGTGAATCTGATGGGCGATGCTAACGCGGTTCAGGATTTGGTCACGATCGAAGGTAAAGTGACAGACAAAAAGTTTCTGTTCCTCGAGGCTGATACAGAATACTTTCTGTTCCTGCACAACGCCAACAGCAAAGCCAGGGGTATGCCTGTATCGTCTGTTACTCTTTCGGAGGCTATACCGGGTGTAACCTACACCTTCCCGAAGGGCGGAAGATCTGATGCAAGCACGGAAACATGGCTTGAGCGTGCGATTTTGGATTTTGAAACCGATGGAGAAACAACCACTGCTGTTGTGCGCAAAACGGAGAAAAATCCGGCACTTACATCCTTCCCGGAAGCTTCGACAAACCCGAATGAGCAATGGGCATATGTCGGTGCGACCAACGGTATGTCATCGAGTGGAACGAGATCCACGAGCAACGGGACAGAACTACCCATTGTTGAGCCCGGGAGCATCTATCTAAGTGCTTCCACTATACCGGGCGACGGATGGATCGCATTTAAAATCAAGGTTCCGGCGACTGCAAATTATGAAATAACGGGACTTAGTGCATATGTTTCAAAAAATTCATCAAGTGAAATGGAAATCTATATAGTTCCGAAAAGTGAAGCACTTAATACAACACTTACAGCCCCTGCCACATATGGCGATTTCAGCACTAATTTCAGTTCATCAAAATATTATGTAATGCGAGAAAATGCCGCAAGCTTTGCCGACCTTGGAATTTCTTCAGATTATCTGATGGGTACGGCGAATCTGATGGGCGATGCCAACACGGTTCAGGACTTGGCCACGGTCGAAGGTAAAGTGACAGATAAAAAGCTTCTGTCCCTCGAGACCGACACAGAATACTTTCTGTTCCTGCACAACGCCAACAGCAAAGCCAGGAGTATGCCTATATCGTCTATTACTCTTTCCGAGCCTGTACCGGAGTTTGACAGAATCAGTGTAAAATTTAATAACACCGTTGTCGGTTCAAAGCTTTCTCCGTCGGTGATATGGATTGCCGGCAACAAGAAGCTCGACGGAAAAGACGGCGTTGTCAACTTTGAGATAAAAGAGAATTCAGAAGGTGCACTCCTTGTCGGAAGAGACGGAAATATCTATGCAAGAGCTCCGGGCAAAGCAATCCTGACTGTGTCGGGTACGCTTGACGGTATAACCAAGACGGTGGATGTCGAAATAGAAGTCTTTGAGGACAATTCGTATGCCGGTGCAAACCAATCATATCTCTTTTATAAGGGTGCATATCAGGAGTCCGGTTCGGAAGTGGTAGTGCCGGACTCAAAACTCGGAGATTATCTTTCGAAGGAAGTTTTTATGACTTCAACTGCGATAGATTACGGAACAAACGGCAGACCGTGGGCACTTGTTTCTGCGGCTGCAAGCAAGCCTACCAACAGCGGAACATACTTCAATCAAACTTCTTCATATCTGGACCTTTCGGGATCAATGAACGATTGGGTGGCATTTAAAGTTAAGGTTCCGGCACCGGGCAAATATTCGATTGACCTGTCAGGCTATAATTACATAAATAACGGTCGTGCGATGCTTTATATGACTCCGTATTCCTCGGATATGAACTTTGATTCCGTCCGGGAGAATATCGACAGCTATATGTCGGATGAGAATTTTGTGGGAGAGGCAGACTTAAACGGTTCCCTGAATACAGTGGTGTCCTACATAGATGTGGGTACCTTTGTTGCAGATAAGAACCTTGACTGGAGCGCCGGATATGCAGAGTACCTTATGGTAGTTAAGTCAGCATCCAGCGAGATTTCACCGGGAAAAAGCTCTGTGCTTTTACACTCCATGAAGCTTTGCGGAAGTGCCGGTGTTGGCACTCTTGAAAACAAGTTCGATTTTGATGCAGTAGGTATCGGTGAAAGTGCAAGCGTAATTTCCGCAACGGCTAAGAATGCGGTTGGAAGCGACTTTGACCTTAGTAATGCTTACATTGAATACAGCGTTGCAGAGGAGGATAGGGAAATCCTTGAGCTATGTGACGATGGTATCTCTTTCAGGGGCTTGTGTGAGGGGAAAGCAACTGTCAAAACCCTTGTGCTTACGCCCGGGCAGGTATTTGTCGGCGAAGATGAAATAACAGTTGCCGACCGTGAGAAAATATTAGCTGTATACCTTTACAGTGCAGATGTAGCAGAAGTCGGAGAAACGCTTGATTTTGTAACGCGGCTTGAGCTTAACAACAAGCGAGTTGTCTCCGGCGGTGAGATACAAGGTCTTACAATCGTGTCGGAATCAGAGCCGGGAGTTCTTAAGCTTTCCGATGACGGTAAGCACGTAATTGCAAAAAAACCGGGCACTGCGGAAGTTAAAGCAACGGTAAAGGCACGTGGCAATATATATACGACAGCTTCCACCGCTATTGCAGTGAGCGAGCTTGATGCAAAGTATCCGTCATGCTTTAAGATTGATTTTAGCCGCAATGCATACACGGGAGATACTGAGACACAGCTTTCTGAGCTTACCGACTATACATTGGCGAGAAATTGGGCTTTCTATAAGTTTTCGGGAGCCAGCAGTGAAGAACCAACTATAGAACTTACGGAAACGCAATATACAACTGTTGCCTGGAACGGTGTCAGTGACACAAATTACCTTGCATTCAAAGCAATATTCCCGAAAGCGGGCAGCTACACCATAAAAACTACGGGCTTTTCAAACGATAGAAGCGCAAAGCTTGATTTGTTTGTAATTCCTGCAACGGAGGATAATATCACAAATCTTGATAGCCTTCTTGATGTAAACGGAGAGTATTACTTCGGTTCAGCGGATACATACCGAGAAACCGAAGAGGCAGGAACCACCAACGCCTTTGGAACAAAAACTGCTCCAAGTGCAGGCGAGTATATAGTCGTGTTCAGAACAGCAAGCGGTCTTGCAAAGGAGAATAATTCAACCTACGGCGACAAATGGTATCCGCATTATATCGATTTCATAAACGAAAACTCACTCCAAAGAGCAGAGATTTCGTCGCAGGATAACAGGACGGAAATTGAACCCGGTGAAAAAATACAGCTGACTCCTGTGCTTTACGGTCCGAATGACACACCCCTTGAATATGACGGTACTGCTGAAGTTATCTGGAAAACAAGTGATGAGAACATAGCAACAGTAGACGAAGACGGTATGCTTTGCGGCGTAAACGAGGGCGAAGTCACAGTCAGTGCAACAATCATCAAGGACGGTGAAACTGCGGTTGCAGAGCTCACTGTAAGGGTTGCTGATACCTCAGGTTTTGATACAGAGAAAAAAGCTAAAGTAGTTTGTGACGGTTATCTCTACGCATACGCAACGACAAAACTTGAGGTTCAGGTTCCGATGAACAGCGGCAGATGGGTAACTGTTCCAAATGATTTCCTCACCTTCAATGTCATAAGCGGTGGTGAGTATGCAACTGTTGATGCAGACGGAACCGTAACAGGTCTGAAGGAAGGCACAATAGTCATTCAACCGGAAATATCCTCCGGCTGGAAGGACGGTGCGGAATTACTGACAATCGAGCCTGCGTCGGTAGAGGTAGCATGGGATGCGACGTTAGAACCACAGATCTACACCATGGAAGAGCGTGAAAATGCAAAAAGGAACGCAGAACGCTATTCATGGGCGAGGAATACGGTAAAGTCTGCGATAGATGAAGCAGACAAATGGCTTGAAAACCTCGACAAAATCTATACAACCTTGATAGCTCCTGAAGGACTTCCGAGATTTTACCTTGTCGGTCATTACTACGACCCGAAAGGTTCCTATTGCAATTACTGCGGTTGCAATGTAGGTAGTGAATACGGCGTATACAAATGGAATGTAAACGCGTTGCAAAAAGAATGGAAGATCCAGTGCCCGGATTGCAATCGATATTTCCCAAGTAACGACTTTGGCAGTTTCTATAAGCTTGGCCTTTCCGATAACAAAACGAGCTGGAGCTTTGATAAGGCTCTGCGGAAGCACCACGAGATGTTTGTTTGTGAAGACGGTGAAAACTGTACGCACGAGGCACTCGATATAGCCTTGCGCGGCAGTGAAGAGTGGTACACATTCTACGGCTATGGTGTTGAGGGCGGCTATCTGTATAATGAGTTGTATGGAGAGCTGAACGATCCGCGCTGGGCGTTGATGACAGCCACGGTTATCTTGCAAAATACGATCCGAACGACATTACCCATGACCCGTCATATGTAGAGGGCGAGTACGGTCTTGCAAAGTATATGCGCGGCGGCGCACCACAACCTGTTCGCGACGGTTACATTTCATACTATCTGAACCAGGCTGTCTGGTACGGTAATGGAAACCCTGCAAACGGAAGAGTTATAAGAAATGCACTTGAAAGTCTTAAGAATGCATTTTTATATACAGGTGATCCTAAATACGGCAGAGCAGGTGCCATCATCCTCGACAGAGTTGCAGACGTATACCCTGCCTTTGATTGGTATCAGTGGAGTGACTTCCGTGGTAATTCATACCGCGGAAAGATCTCTGATCCGGTTGGTGAAGTGGATTTGGCAATCGCATTTTCTGAAGCCTACGATGCTTTTAAGCCGATATATAACGACCCGTATGTTGTCGAATACCTCTCAAAGCACGGCGCAATTTACGAGGAGGACGAAAACGGCAACTACAAGCGTGATGAAAACGGAGATCTGATACCCATAAACTTAAAGGACAGCCCCGGAGCACTCATAAAGAATGTAGAAGACAATATTCTCCGCGAAAGTTACAGAGCAGCACGCAGGGGTGAAATATGCGGTAACTTCGGTTCACATCAGGGAGCGATTGCAGCTGTAGCTGTCGCGCTCAACAAAATGCCGGATACCGCAGAGATGATTGAATGGTTAATGTCTTACGGTAAAGCCTATAACACCGGTGAGTATCGAGGCGATATTACCGGCGGAAATGTCATGATGAAGCTCATTGAAGATGTTAGTCGTGATGGTATCGGTAACGAAAATGCTCCGGGATATAACGCCGGTTGGGTTCAAAACCTTCTTAAGATGGTACTGTATCTCGCAGATTATGAGGAATACCCATCGGCAAACCTCTTTAATAATCCAAAGTTTGCAAAGATGTTTCTGGCTAATATAAGGCTCGTACTCGGCGGCTACTACACGGCGCAGATAGGAGACTCCGGGGGCGTTGCGTCGATTGGCGTCACTTTGCCATTCCCCCAGTCGGTTACAGGCTTTGAGTATATGGGTGACAGAAAACTCGCACAGGCATCATATTTGGCAAACAATAACAGCACAGATGGAATTCAGGGTTCGATTTTCAACGATGATCCTGAGCAGGTTGCAAAGGACATTGAAAAGATAATCGAGGAGGATGGCGAGCTTGTCCTTGAATCCGATATGCTCACGGGCTTTGGCTTTGCGGTACTTCGTGCAGGCGCAAACAACAAGTCAGTAAGTGCAGCTACAAATACAAACACAACCCGGGATTTTGCAATTTATTACGGAGCAAACGCCGGACACGGTCATAACGGTCTGCTGAA
>JAFQSU010000037.1 GCA_017409405.1 Oscillospiraceae bacterium
GACAATACAAGGTGTAAAAAAGGTTTGGAATTACTTTCAGACTAAAAAATAATAAAAGGAGCGGTTGAAAATGAAAAAACGTATCATAGCTTTAATTCTTGCAGGTATAATGATGCTTGCTCTTTGCGCTTGTGGCAAAGGCAGTACGGGACAAACGGTTTTAGATGGTCAGGATCCAAATGAGCCGCTGACATCCGAGGATGTTATATCGATAATAATACCATCATCGGCAAGTTATCCGATAAAAGAGGATTTTGTTCTCTGGGACTATATGGAAGAGGGGTCGGGAGCGACTCTTAAAATTATCCCGATACCGGATGTTGATGCATCGACAAAATATCCGCTTATGTTCGCATCCAAAGAAGAACTTCCGGATGTGATGGCATTCGGAGTGGTGAATGCGCATACACCATATGCAGGAGAAGGGCTTGTTGCTTTTGATGATTTAAAAGAGTATATGCCAAACTATAATGCTTGGCTTGAAAGCCTTTCGCCGGAAGAATATGATATAGCCGTCAAGAACCGCAAACGCGCCGACGGAAAGATTTATTACACTCCGGGTACCGGCCGTGAAGGAAAGACACGTATGCGTGCATGGCTTTATCGTGAGGATATTTTCAAAAAGCATAATCTCAAGGCACCTGAAACATTTGATGAGATCTATGAGGTAAGTAAAGCTCTTAAAGAACTGTATCCAGAGTCTTACCCGTACAGCACAAGAAGCTTCAGCTATGTGTTTGACCTTCCCGGCTCATCCTTTGATAAATGGTGGCAGCATGGCGCATACTATGACTTTGATGATGAAGAATGGCGCTGGGGCGCAACAGAGGATACTGCTCTTGAAGTGCTTACATTCTACAACAGAATGATAAATGAAAAACTTATGCCTTCCGACTGCGTAACCATGAACGGCGTTGCGTTTGACGAGCTTGTCGTTACAGACAGAACGTTTATTATGCCACATCTCCAGCTTAAAATAGATTATTATAATCAAATTGCTCAACAGAAAAATGCGGAATTTAAAATCCAGGCATTTGTTCCGCCTGTTGCAAACCCCGAGAAGGGCGTTTCCATGATGGAGCGCGGAGATATTGAAATGATAGGTCTCTCTATATGTGATACGGGAAAAGCAGAAGGAATTGCGAACTCTGCAAAGTTTATTGACTGGATGTATACTGATGAGGCAATGGAGCTTGTTTCATGGGGTAAGGAAGGCGAAACCTACGAGGTAGTTGACGGCAAAAAGAGATATATCACCGACGAGGTCGGCACATCTGCCGATATCATGTACGGCTTCTCACTTTACGGTACATTTACCCGTTTTGCTCCTGATGCAGCTGCAGCATTCCAGTCTGAAACGACACGAGAAAGTGCAGATATAGTAGCGGGACATCAACTTCCGTATTATCCTGTAACACTCTGGCTTGATTTTAATGATGAAGAACAGGCAGTTATCGATATGTACAAAACGGGACTTCAGACACACACTCAGGAAATGCTTGTGAAGTTTATGCTCGGTCAGGAACCTCTCTCGAACTTTGACAAGTTTGTAGAGACAATAAACAGTATGGGCGTTGATGAGGTTCTTGCAGCATACGAAAGCGCATACAGCAGAGTAAAGTAAGCATTGCTTCAAGATAAGCACGATGTCCGTTTTGGGAAAGGTAAAATAAATGTCACTTAGGACAGTGGGGACGTACATTTTTTGTCAACATTTACGTCTCTTGTAGAATTGTCTTTTCCCTTATCATTTCTTCCTTATAATTTATTTTCCCACGTTTTGCAAATAGCTTATCAAATTTCGTACTTTACGCCCCCACCACCCCGATGCGTAACGCGTCGGGGTGGTGGGGGCGGATTACTTGCTGATTATGCTCCTGTCCGTCAAGACAACAGAACCGTTCCTTTGTCTTCAGTGGGGTTGATATGATGTTTTGAGGTGTGGCTTATTTTTTCTCCTTTATTGTTCCTGTGAAATACTCAATTCTCCCGCAACTATTACATATTACATAATAGTTGTTTCTTATCGGAGTTTCGATTTCTTCAACAGTAAGCGCACTACCGCAGTTAAGACAATTCCCAACATTCCCGGATGTAATATATTTGATCATATTCTCAGTAAACAATTATAGCACTCCCCTTTCTTTGAGAATTTGTATAAAGGCTTCTTCTTTTTCGTATGCTTCAAGTTCAAATCGTTTACGGTTATTAAGAACATACTCAACTCCAAACTCTCTATATTGCTGGGAGGACAAAGGGACGGTTCTCTTGTCTTTTCTTTTGAACTGAGGATCATCTTTGCACAATGCATTCCCAACAACCAGCGCTGTCATCCTGAGCCTGTCGAAGGATCTCCTTATTTCTTCCATTATAGTTTATTCTCCCACGTTTTGCAAATGTATCTCAAACTTTAACCTCATATAGAAAACACCCCGGTGCAAAAAGCATCGGGGTGCCGTTGTAACTATGCTCTGTTCAAGATTTGTTGCATCTTATCTTCGTCAGAGCTTTCAAGTCCGTAATGATATATCTTGTCTATCTCTTCGTGCTGGAAGAACACATTGTATTCATCCCCGATATTCCCCTCGGGATACAGGCACGCAACATAGTCCCATATGTTCTCATTGCCCTGCTGTATCTGCTTTCTTCCGTATATCATTATCGGTTTTGTTCCGTTTACCAGTGTTACCACTGTTCCTATCGGTAAGTATGTCATTTATTTTTCCTCCTATTTTTCGATAATTTTAAACTTATAACCTCTACTTTCGGCGAGGTCTTTAATTTTTTGACACATTTCAGCTCCGGTATATCCGGGAGTGTCGGAGAATTCAAAATAGCATTTTCTTGTCTTTGAGCTGTTGTTTATCTTGAATTTGCAGTTTCTTATATCGCAAAACATCAAAAGCCCGGTAAGGGTCATATTGCAAAGGATATCTTCGTCGGTATTCGGAACTATCAGCTCTGATATTTCGTAGGGCTTGCCCTCTGTCATTTCAAGAAGCTGGTCAACAGTTCTTCTGTCTATCCCACGTACACCGATTGTCAGTCCGTCACGGTTTACAATTCTTTCTTGACCCGACAGCCAGTATCTGAGCTTGGGATCTGCCTCAAGATAGAAGCTTCTCTCTGCATGATTGTACAAGTTTTTTATCTCCCCCTCGCCCTTTTCGTCGCTGACGTGACCGTATCGGTCGAAAAGACAAGGGAAGTCTCCTGCAAAATATGCAGCCGCTTCTTTCTCGAAGTTTAAGCACCGCTCTTCGTTTTCTCTCACCGACCGTTCTGCCTCAGCCTTGCTCTTTGTTACCGTTTTAGGTGCTTCATATCCGAGAAAAAACATGCGCATTTCGTAGGTTTCTTTCAATCCCTTTTGCGACCTTATGTCTTTGCATGCTTCAAGATACGAACCCATAAATTCAAGCGTGATAGTGTCTGCCACACCTTCTTTGAAGTATTCACCTATCGGTGGCTTGCCACGGCGGTCGAGTTTTTTTAATAATGGAATACAAAGTTCGCCTAATCCTATAATAAAGTAAATACATATGTTGATAAGTGAAAGTATTCTTAATATTTTTCTGGCATTCACTATCATATTCCACCAAATGTCCACTTCAAATTCTCCTTTTTGATAACCTAATTCATTATGGCATCTACGGTTTCTTCGGCTGCGACTCCTCCCAAATAACCAATAAGACAAGGGGATGGTTCTCTTGTCTTTTTTGAGATTCTTCGACTGTGTGCTTCGCACTCCGCTCAGAATGACAAATTACCTCTGTCATCCTGAGCGAAGCCACAGGCGTAGTCGAAGGATCTTTTTTCTCTCATTATAGTTTATTTACCCACGTTTTGCAAATGGTATATGCTTTTACCCTTGATTTTGTCAAGTTAGGGATAAAAATTTAGCTTCTCTTAAAGGCTTCTCTTTGAGGAGAGGCTCTGCCGTAGGCGGTGGTGAGGTGCAGATTGCGAAGCAATCGTTATTCTTCTACACCTCATCCGAGTTGCTTCGCAACCCACCTTCCCCTCAAGGGGAAGGCTTTTTAATCACTTACATAGCAAAACTTTACATACAGAAAACCAACCGATGCGTAACGCATCGGTTGGTTGCTTTAGGTTATCAATCGACTTCTACTACAACCGTTTGTCCTGTTGTAATGGCATAACGGAGAAAATCAGCAATCAGCTCGAAGACCTCTTTTGTTTCTTCATAGTCGAACTGTTTCTGGCTGTATTGCAGCATATCATACAGATATTCATGCAAATCTGAAATTTCGGACGGCTCATTTGACGTAAAATCCCATGCCCCTTTACATTCACAATAATCTCTCGTGAATCCGTTCCAGCCTTTACCGTCAAGAACAGGGTGCCCAAAAATATCACCGAAATAATCTTCTTCAATATGAATGTTAAAGTCCGGTGATTCTTTTAATCGAAGAATTATTTCTGTAATCGCCACATACGAGTCGTCATAATATTTATAATTATTCCTAAGCCTTCCAGTGTCCATTTTTCAACATCTCCTTCTGCTTTTTTGTTATTGTTCCGACTTTTTTTGCGGTGCGAGCTGCCTTCCAAATCGTTTTAGGTATCCACCCCATATGTTTGACATAAACTTGTCTTATGGCATCTCGCTGGTTTTCACCAAAGCCAACACCTATAATTCTTCGCTCGACAACCCATGTATCTTTTTGTCCTTTGGGTGATGTCGGTGGTCTTGTATGCCATCTGCTTTCATACTTAAATCCGTCATCCGTAGTCCATTCGTATGTCATCTGATAATATCCGTTCTTCTTGTACTGAGGCTTTATTGTAGCAGTTTTCGGAATCTCTATCGGTGAGCTTTTTGCAATATCGTCTGCACGGCTTCTCAATTCTCCAATGGGGTCATCCGAAGTATAGAGAAGTGGCCACAAGCTTTTGGGACGCATGACATCAACAGTATTCCCTGTAACCAATGTCGGACCTGCGGTCATGAGTGAAAGCTTTGCTCCCTCACCCATAGCAGACAGGATTCTTTGCTGCGCATCGGGGTCACGGTTGAGCAACACATCTTGCCATGTGCCTGCCGTACTGTTCAGTAAGTCAAGAACGCCCGTACCGTCTCTTTGCTCATTTGCTATAGATACGCTCTCCTGTATACCTTCCTCTGCCGATTCTCCCAATGCGTTTATACCAATTTTGCCAAGAAGCTTCAGGGTACCTTTTATCCCTGCCAGCTTTGGGTTTGCAAGAAAATCAAATACCGTGCTGATATCCACTCCGCTATCTGCAAGCTCCACCAGTGATGAAATCAATGCCTCATCATTTGCAGCAGCTCTTGCGCTCTGCTCGTCCATGCCTTTTGCAATAAGATTTCTGTACGCAGAACCGCGCATAACATCATATGCGTGCGCTGCTGTCGCACCCATGTATCCTGCCTTTGCTCCGTTCAGAAGTGCTCCGCCTGCTACAAACGGATTTCCCGAAGCACCTGCCATAAATCCCGAGGTGAGTCCTACCGCTGCCGCTCCTTCCACTCCGGCTTTCACTTGGTCTGAAAGCTGCGGAAGATATCCGGCGAAGCTTTGAGTCAGCCACGGAGCCGTTGCATCATCTGCAAGTGTTTCTTCATTATTCCTGCGGAAATGATTGAGTGTTTCTCCTATACTCTCGGCATACTCTTTGTTTGAAAGCGTGGGACTTTCAAGATATTCATTCCATGCAAGAGCTTCGTCCTGCGACATTCGCCCTGCCCGATAGTTTGCTCCGAACTGACCTGTGAAGTTATCCTTGTACATACGGTCACGGTTTTCAAGGATATATTCTATCCTTTTCTTTTGGGTTTCCATTTCCTTTTCCACACGTTCGTATGTTTCAAGGTCTCCTGAATCCCAAGCTCGTTCAAGCCTTTTGTACCACTTTGACGTAAAATCGTGGTTCTTTGCGGCTTCTATATCCGAAAGCTCGTTTTTCATTGCTTCCGTATCAGAGAAGTCGATATACCGATCGCGTGCCGCATATTGCTGACGGATACGGGAGTCGTATTCATCACGTGTTTCTCCCGTGCGTGCGCGGTTTCGCTCCTGTGCCGCTTTTGCCCGTTTTATTTCGGCTTCTAATGCATTTCTTTCGGCTACTACATCGTAGTCGCCATCAAACCCGTTTCCATTCTTCCGGCTTTCAATGAGCTTGTCCGTCCATGCGCTGTAGTCGTCAAGTCTGCTTTGGGCTGCTTCGACATCATAATCTGCATACCTTGCATCTTCCTCTGCCTGCCTTCGTGCCGCATATTGCTGACGTACTCGGGAGTCGTATTCGTCACGACTTTCTCCCGTGCGTGTGTTTTGAGATGGTGTGGCGGAAGTATTGGTCTGAGAAGCGTAATTGACTTTCTGTGGAGAGAAGTCGGTGTTTTTGGCGTTCCACGGGTTGGGCTGAGTCATTGTGCTCCGAATCCAATTGATTGGTTTGTAGGTGGTCTGCGTATTCTTTTGCACCGTAGGCGGTTGTGCGCTTATGGGCGTTTCCTCTTTGGGGCGGTCGGCTACGGAATAAAAGCCTTTGAGAAAGTCGTCCTCTTCTTCCTCCACTACTCTTTTTGCAGGCTTTGTCTGCGATATTGAGTCGAGTATCGCACGGCTTTTTGCAAGCGGTGAGGTATAGCTTCGTCTTTCCTCCTTCGGCTTGTCCGCTACCGAGTAGAAGCCCTCTAAAAACAGGTCCTTTTCCTTTTTCGGTTTCTGAACAAACGGGGTTTTTGCCGCCTGGGTAGTCTTCGTTGATGCCGTACCCGGGCTTTGCTTTAGTCCAATCCAGTCATAAAACTTGTCCGGATTTCGGATTAAGTCCAATCCGGCGCCTTGTATGTTCATTTTGTTTTACCTCCTGATTATAATATAGATTTAATTTTTTGTAAATCCTTTCTTGTCGTGAGGGAGAGAAAGCTCTCCCTCACATTTTAATTTCACATCTGCACCGGGGCAGGGAGGGGAGAAGGTGTCGGAACAGAGGTCGGGGCAGGGGACAGCGGTGCCGCCGTTACAGGCTGAGCCATAGGAAGGGGTGTGTTCTGCGCTGTCTGCATGTTCTGAGAGTTTTTAAGTTTTGCAATAAGCTTGCTCTTGTTGCGGAGATACTGTTCGGGAATTCCCTCGAGGTATGTAATAACGTCGGAGATAACACCCTTGGCAAAGAGATTGTCCATAGTCTGTACCTGCATAAGCTCGCTCCAGTATGCCGCAGAGCCGATATCCACCTTAAGGCTCAGCTCAAACGCGCTGTCGGCTGAGAAGTCAAACAGCTCTGTGGTAACAGCTCCGTCCTTCTCCGTCTGAACCTCACGAAGCCCGTAGTCAACGCTCATCATGTCTACAATAGTTCGTATGTAATCCTCCGTGAAGCGGTTGTATGCAAGCTTCTGAAGCTCAAGCGGCATTGCTGAGGCTTTCTGCGTTGCGATAATTGCAGACGTGTTCTGCGGATTGATGTTGCCGAGTGCGGCATCGGAGGCACCCATAAACTCAAGCGTGTACTGTATCATCTTGTCAATCAGCGTCATGACCTGATTTGACATATCTGCACCACGGAATGCAGAGGCTATTGCCTCATTCGGGTTTCCGATTACGCCTATCGCCTGACCGACCTTGTTCGTCCACGAGGAAATCTTGGTAGCATCATATATCGTTTTCGGGAAGGCGTTCGTTTTCGCAGAATGTATTGCCATGGCAAACAGCTGATTTATGCTTATCTGGTTTGGGATAAGCCCCGTTATTGCGGCGTTGCCGTGATACGAATTTTTAACCTTCTCCCACGGCATAACGGCAATCGGATAACGGCGATATCCCGTATCCCATTCGGGACGGACGATGACGTTCCGTGTCGTCTTGATTGCGTGTACGGTTCCGTTTTCGCGCCAGAACTTGACTATCACGGTAGTCAGGTTGTCGTCGGTTTTCGTGCTGCATACGTCGTACATCTCAAACTCACGGTCAGAGACTATCGACATTGCATCGGCTTCGTCAACACCGTTTTTTATAGCCTCTTCACGGACAGAGTCAACCGTTCTCCTCATTTCAATAAGGATATACGGCTGCTTTTGTACATCGGAGGAATACGGGTTTCCGAACATTACGCTTGTGTTGTCAACTACCTCACACGCAATTCTTCCGCGTGCAAGCTGACCCGTTTCGGCTGACGGATCGAAGTAGAAGTACAGCACGCCGTCTCCGTCAACTGCCGCGTTACGTATTACGTCGCGCGCCTTTGCCTTTATTTCGGAAAGCTCCATTACACGCTCAACCTCACGAGACCATATCTCTGCCTTTTTTGTTCTTTCCTCCGTGGTAATAAACGGAGTGAACGCAACTCCAATGTCATCTGCCACTATCATTGAGATGAAATAGCTTACGACACGGCGCAGTACATTTATAACGGGCTTTGCAAGGTCAGGGGCATTAAGCCCCTCCCATTGCTTTCCTATAAAAAAGTTTTCGTTTTTCTTTACGGTTTCGTAAAGGTCAATTCCACGGTTATATGAAATAGCCTTCTGATATTCGTCCCATATCTCATGCGGTTTTTTAGATGTTTTCATCGTCGTCTTCCTCCTGTTCTGTTCCGTCGTAGCCTAAAAGGTTTTCCCACTGGCGTAAAAGCCTCGGGTCTGCTTCCTCCTCGGGTGAGCCGGAGTAATCGTTTTCCGTACTATCACGGTCGAGCTTTTCAAAAACGATACCGGCACCGAAGATGAGCGCTCCCATCAGCATGAATATCAAGTACCATATCATGTTCTGTCTCAGCCTCCTACTATGCGCCATAAGTCAGCTTCGCTTATACCGAGTACAGAAGCAATGTCAGAAGCAGAAAAGCCGGCATTTGCCATTTTGAGCGCAAAGTCTCGGTTATCCGTCTGACGGTTCCATGCCGCCTGCTCACGGTCAAAGGCACGCTGATCCTCGTACTGCTGACGCTTCCATAACGCCTCGTTTGCATCCATTCCGGCGTTGTATGCAAAGTTTTGCTGGTTGGCTATTGCCTCTGCGGCAGCGATACCGTGCTGATATACAAGCTGTTCGTAGTTTGCAATTGCGTTTGCACGCTGGATATCACCCTCAAACTGCGCATCACGGTAAGCGGTGTCAAGCTCCTGAAGATACTGGTCAAGGGCAAGCCTGTTATTGTTGATTGCCTGCTGATAGTTGCCGCCGAGCTGCATTTTTGAGGTTTCGGAATAGCCTGAGTTTGAAAGACCGAGTCTTGCTCGCTGCTCTTCCGCAACACCGTACGGGTTGGATGCTCTCAAGTATGCGTTGTAAGCGTTTCGGTTCTGGTCAACGTAGTTTGCCTGCGCCTGCTGTCTTTGCTGATTTATTGTGTTCTGCTTGCGCTCAACTCCGGCAGTGATTCCGCTTATGGAAGCATCTCTTGATGCTCCGAGGTGAGAAAGGCTGTTATCATACCCCTTTCGGATATCGTCCGCAATACTTGTCGGAGTTTTCACTCCACCGTTTGCGGTGAGTGTAAACGTACCGCCGGCTGTCGGCACAGTCGAGCCTATGTCAACTCGCTGTGTGCCTGTCGGATCCTTGTAGGTTTTACCGTTTATTATGTACCCTTTCGCATTCTGCCCATTGGGAGTCTGATACGTTACTTCTGTTGATTTGTTGTAGTTGTTGTTATAATTGTTCATTTTTCTTTTCTCCTTATTATTTTTTTGTTTTTCCTAAGAAATATCTTCTTACAATTCCGCCTATACCGAAGGCGTGGTTGGGTTTGTCGTTGCGACAGATTATCTGGATTGCGCTGTACTTCTTTACCTTTGAGTTGAACGGGATTACCGAATACGGCGCGGTATTGAACGTGAATTCCGAAAAGTCGATATCCTCGAAGTTGAAGATTCCGGCGCTTCTCTCTGTTACCTCTCGTCCAAAATCGCGGTCTGTGCGCACGATGACAGACACGCCCGAACGGTTGTAGGATTTCAGAAGTACGCCCGACCCGGTTTTCACAAGAGTTTTCTCCTGCATGAAGCTTCCGTCGCTTGAAAGGTTTGTCGCCCATTCGGCAACTATTGCCTCACCGTCGTCGGAATACGCCTCGCTTTTTAGTTCACCGCGTGAGTTTACAAGGTCGTTGTTGAACATGCAGATTCTTCCGTCGTCTGTGCCGAAGTACAGTTCTCCCCCGTTTGAGTAGAGAACTCTTGCAGGGATATTTGTCCAGTAGTACCACTCGTACTCAAAGGTGTTTGTCTTGTTAAACGGATATTGCTTTTGTGCGGCATCCGCTACATATGCTACGCCGTTTACACACAGGATGAGATATCCGTTCCACTCACACATGACCGCATCAGAAATGTTATTTTCCCGAAGCAGCTTTTTGTTTATTTTAGTGGAGCGGATGTTAAGCGCACGTTCGTTGGAAATATCCTGTGAGCATATTGCGTATACACCGTTTCTCGTAAGATACAACGGGTCATCAAGGAAAGAGCATATCGCATGAGGAGCGATAGCACCGATACCTGAGGTCCCTTGCTTTATCGGGAAGATTACCGACCCGTCAGACAATGCGGAATATGAACGCATGTAAATTGTTGCGTCCTCTCCGTCGCTTTTGAGTATTGCCTGCTCACTTCCCGTTCGCAGATACCCCATTATGCGGCTTGAGTCCATGCCGATTTCAGTGTAGTTTATATCGGGGACAAAGAGCGGATCGTTTACTCCCGAGTACCAGTCAGTATGAGGAAAATCAGGGTTTCCCGAGAAGAATACTCTGTTTTCAAACACATCAAGCACCGTGCATTTGTTTATGTATTCCTCATAGCCGTCAATCTTGTGTGAAAACTCTATCGAAAAGTTATCAACACCCGGTGTGAAATAATAGTCCGTAAGGTTGTTGAAGTTCGGAGAGCATATTACGTAGCCGCAGTTGTTGTATTTTGAATTTCCGATTTTTACATCAACCAGCAGATTTGAGGCAGAAATGGGTACATGATTGAAGTAGTTGGTATTGACACCTTCTTTTTCTGCATCTTCGGTCCTGTACAGCTGTGTGTTGATACTTCCGTCATAGATTACGCTGAACATTTCCTCTCCTGTCGAAATACATCTCATCGTAACGCGTGAGCCTGCTTCAATGGTCGAATCAAGAGCAAAGAGAAGATACCCGCCGCCTTCCTGACAGAATGTATTACGTCTTTTGCCGGATATGAGATTGAGGCTTACCGTTTCGGGCACCGCTCCGGGGTACACATCTTCATTGTTAGCATGCTTGAATGTCCCGCTCGTATTCCATCTCTGGAACACAGAGCTGTCGTAAAGATACATGCGGTCGAGTTGCATTGCCTCACGACCGGTATGGGTTATGGGTGCGTATACGGCAGAGGAACCTGATGCTCTTTCGCACGTTTCTCCGTCAAAAACGAGATACTCATTTCCCGTAAGTATACAGAGCTTACCCTTGAAGTATTTACCCATGGAACGACTGTCGGCAATGCCCTCAATCAGACAGGTGAACTCGCCGTCTTTATATTTGTACATTTTGTCTCCCGAATGTATAAGCGTACACTGTTGAGTGTCTCCGTCAAAGCTGTAAATTCCGTTTATACGCCCATCGAGAGTCTTAAGTGTTCTCCAGCCGACGCGCTTTTCAGGGAAACCGTCTGTGTCGGATATGAGATTTTTTGCATCGGGTGAATGAATGTCGTCCACCATAGATGCATCACGCGAAAAATCCACGCCACGGAAGGTCTCATACTTCTTTGTATAGACAGTATTGGGGGATGGCGTTATTTTAGAAATTTTAGCCATATGCTCTTGCCTCCCTCGTATAACTTTGCTTGTCAAAGAATCTCATATTACACATAGCCTCCCTCCTGCTCCTCTGCAAAGGCAAACCAGTAAAAATAGTTTTCATTTGAAAAAACTATTGTTTTTGTTCCTCCGCTTCGGGCACTGAAACCGTCATCTGTTGTTGTAACTATCGCATTGTTTAACACGTCATTATAATCGTAGTCGGATGTAGCAGTACATCTTCCTCCAACAGACTCTTTCCATACCACATTTTTCATTCTATTTGTCCATTCTACACCTTCAAAAGTGAGTATGCGAATGTCTTTGGGTTTAAAACCAATCCCTGAAATCGAAAAAGTTTCGGTATTTGGTCCCGGCATATATCCGCAGGCCATTTTTACGCCGTCTGCTTCCTCTAAGCCCTTCTCATAACCTTTATCGTATGCAGTTTGATTGACCGCACTGACCTTTTCGGCAAACGAGCTCGGTGAAATCGCATCCCCTGTTCCGAGGCATGCCCGGATTGTGTCTGCTATCGCTTTAAACTTATTCTGCTGTATACTCATACCTCTGCCTCCCAGCTGTCAAGAACTGCAGACTGAATTGAGCTGTCTACATATTCGGTAGTTGCAAGCCCTGTCAGGTCAACATTTACCTGCTCTGCCGTCACCTTGTGCGGATTTTCGGTGTCTTCCACATGAGCGTTGAACATATCAAGCGTAACAAATGATGTAGCCACGCCATCCGGTACCTCGCCGCCTGCGATATATGCGTCAAGTCTTGCGGCTAAAGCGCTTATTGTCTCCTCAAGCTCTCTTATTCTCTCTCCGTGTGTAAGCATATCGGAAAGAACGGCTTCCGACAGAACGGTATTACCCAGCTTTACGGATTTATCAATATTTACCGAAAAAATATTTGACCTCGCCTCGTCAGATGTTCCGTTGCCTATCTGGAAAACATCCTGTGAGCTGAGCTTGTTATATAAGCCAAATACCGTCTGATAATTTCTGCCCGTTTTCAGCCCTACGCCCATAGCAGTAGAGCCGGTGTTAACAGACTCTGAGCTGTAACCGCTTGCAAAAGAATAACTGCCGGAAGCCTTATTGGCGTAGCCCATTGCGGTAGCATAGCCGCCTGAGGCAACTGTATTAAGACCTGCCGCATGGGAATAATCTCCGGAAGCTACCGTCCCTCTGCCTTCTGCATGGCTGAACTGACCGCTTGCAGTAGTGCTGAAGCCTTCTGCGTGAGCAGAATTGTTAAGCGCCTTACTGCTCGCCCCCTCTGCATGAGAGTATTTGCCGCTTGCCTCTGTGCTTGCACCCTCGGCATGGGAATAGTCACCTGTTGCTTTTGTATTACTTCCCTCGGAGTGACTGTATGCACCTGAAGCGGTGGTGTTACTGCCCTCGGCATGAGAAGCCTTGCCTGTTGCTTTAGCTCCGTTTCCTTCCGCATGAGAAGCTTCTCCTTCGGCGGTTGTGCTGTGTCCTTCCGAATGAGAGCCGAGTCCGCTTGCAACCGTAATATGTCCCTCGGCATGCGAGGAGGAACCTTCGGATTTTGACGAAGTTCCCTCGGCGTGGGAGCGCTCTCCGGTAGCTTCGCACTGATGACCCTCTGCATGAGAGTAGTTGCCGCTCGCTTTAGTATAACTGTTCTCTGCGTGAGAAGCCCATCCTTCTGCTGTGGCATAATGCCCCTCGGCGTGGGAATACAACCCACTCGTTTTGGTATATCCGCCCTCTGCGTGAGAATAGTCACCCTCTGACAAGGTTGCGTAATTCAGCGCACTTGAATGATCGCCCACAGCTTTCGTGTATCTTCCCAACGCTACCGATGCATAGCCTTCTGCCACGGGGAGAGGGTAGAGTTGGGTGCCGTCACCTTTTTCTATACCGTATGCCTCTTCCTCCGTGAATTGAGTAAGTGACCCCGTTCCGATTCCCGATATCAGAGTTGAGGTCTGAGGAAGCTCGGCTAAAGACGTGACTCCGTCACCGATTTTTGTGACGTATACAACCTCATCGGAGACGGTAACATTACCGTCTTTATCCTGCACCGGCATGCTGTCATACTTGATAATATACATCTCTTTGTCGGCAGGAAGTATCGACGCAAGGTCATCGTGAGCCGAAACAACACTTGCACCCGTGATGTTCTCTATGCTTTCCTGCTGTCTTGTGAGTATTTCCGAAAGCTCATCAATGAGTGCGTTGTGTTTTTCCTTTATCTCCTTGTCGCTTCTTGCGTCAAAAACTGCTTTCAGGCTCTCGGCGGTATATCCGCTGTCCGACGGATAGTCGGGAAGGTTTGATACGCCCTCCGAGTAGTTGTTGATTTTGTGTTGTGTTATATTCATAAGTTTCTCCTTATATTGAAAATTGAAGTAATTCTTCGATTTGTTTGTCAAATTCGGGTCGGTCACCGTCATCGACCCGTGGTCTTGCTGCAGGAACGGGACGTCCTGCAACAAAATAACGTATGGCATCGGGTGCGTGTGTCAACTCGTGAGGAGTTGATGCTACGTCATTGGGATTTTTGGAATCCCGGCAGACTGCAGGCAGACAGCGTATCAGGTTTGTACAATTAGAAAAAATCTGCAGAGCGGCGCACGTCTTTCCTGTTTCGTCGGGAAACGGGGAAAGCCACTCTTTTAAGTTGTACCAGCCTTGAACTCTGTCATTTTTAGCCGAAGTCAACGGTACTCCGTTTTCGGCAAAAATCTGTGCAGCGCTTTTTCCGGTGTCCTGACGCCTGTTCCATAAGTCCGGAGGTGCTATGTACGAATAAATATCTTCGCACGTCATCTTACGTATCCTGCGTGCTGCTTCCGATATTATCAGACCGCTTTCATATATTTCACGGTATACATACGCACGTCCGTACATATCAACGGCAATCCAATATCCGGCAAGCATATCAAGTCCGTAGTCCATGACAAAATATCTGCGCCAGCTTTTGGGAATATTGAAGGGTGTCAAAACATGTATATCTCTGTTCCATTCCGTGAAATACTGTCCGTCAAATATATCCCAGTTGCCGAAAAGCAAGGCCTCGCGGTCTTTTTTTGAAAGACGCTTAAGTCTTTCGACATATCCGGGGTCTGAATTCATAAGAAATGAATTGTCCGTAACCTTGGACGGAATGAAAATACGGCCGAGATGCTCGACATTCGGCGCACCGATGTCGATGAAACGCGCCTTCACCCATGTATGCCCGATGCCACCGGGGTTTGTTGAGCTTTTTATCTGCTTTGGATATGAATTTGCACCGCGCACACGTGAGATGAGGTACACATACATCTGTTCTGTAAAATGTGTAAGCTCATCAAAGCGGATAACATCATATTCGGCAGACTGATAACGGTAGACATCATTTTCGCTGTCGCAATATCCGAAATCAATGACGGAGCCGTTTTTGAAAAAGCCCTCGTGCTTGGATGCTTTATATGTAAAAATATTTCTCGGATAGAGCTCGAGTGCTGTTCGTATAAGGGATTTTTCAAGCTCCGGCAGCGTGCGTCTGAGAATAAGCTGTTTTGATTTCGGATATTTAAGCGCAAACAGCAGAGCATCGACAAGCTGACCGTATGATTTTCCTCCACCTGCCGCACCGCCGAAAAGAACTTCGCCGGAGGATGCCGAAATAAATTCCTGCTGGCGTGGGGTGATGCTCAGCTCAAGCATCCGCTCCGACAACTCTTATGAGAACGTCCAGGGGATTTTCGTCACTTTTTTCCTCTTCGTCACATAAAAGCTCTTCGATAAATTCGGCAGCTTTGAGGTCTCCCTCAAGCCCCTTTTTCACCTGTGCAAGAGCGATTGCCTGCAGAACGCTCAGCTTTTTGCTCTGTCCCGTGATGATGCCGAGTGTTTCGAGGTATGACGGTTCTACCTTTTTGCGCACGATTTTAGCAAGCTCGCTTTTAATTGAGCTGCTCTTTTTTGTCATGTCTTCACCTCCTTTCTGACATGCAAGAGAGCGTACACATTAAGCATGTACGCTCTCCTGCATTGTGTATATTATATCACTTTGAAAATTAACTTTGTGCCAAGATTGTGCCAACTTTTTCCCACCGATTATTCCTCTCCTGCGGGGAAAAGTGAGAGCGGATCGATGTGTTTTTCGTCCTTTGTGACCTCTAAATGAAGATGTGGAGGCTCTAAACACTCACAAAGTGCGCTCTGACCTATCTTTGCAATGACATCACCGCTTTTTACTGTGTCATTCGGTTTGAGTGTTATTCCGTCTGAAAGATTTGCGTATATGCTGACCAATCCGTCGGCGTGTTCGATTTTTATAACATTGCCCATCATGCTGTCCGTCTCGACAGATTTCACTGTGCCGTCGCAGACTGCACGCACATCCGTTCCTATATCACCCTTGATATCCACGCCGGAGTGTATGCGCCAATCTCCCATGGTTTTGCTCTTGACAAGCTCCTCGCCGGAAAACGGAGAAGATATTGCACCGTTTACAGCCATGGTATAGACCGCTGCTTCTTTTTTTGCTGTACTTACCGTGGGTGTTGCAGGCTCAGCTTTTTTCTGTTCGGGTTTGGGCTCTTGCTTTTTCTCTTTCTCTGTTTCACTTGCGGAAGGTTTGACTTCTTCTGCTTCCGGGCTGATGTCCGGCACTTCGATTTTTTCACCGAAATCGTACATCGTTTCGCTTTGAGTAGGGAAGGGGAGCTCAATAGAATCGTCAATGCTTATGCTTTCTTTTACGGATTTTGCCGTGTCGCGCGCGATGTACATGACATAACCCGAGATTCCTATGGCAGATATGCAAAGGAAAAGGATTATGTAAAATCCGCTGCGCGCGATTTTACTTATAAACTTTCTCAATGTAAAAAGCACCTCCGAGCATATTTTAGCCCGAAAGTGCTTTTTGTATACCATATAAATTTATTTATCTAAACATTGAATCTGAAGAGAATAACGTCTCCGTCCTCGACAACGTATTCTTTTCCTTCGCTTCGCATGAGTCCACGCTCACGTGCAACCGCTGCAGAACCGCATTCCATGAGATCTTCATATCTTATTACTTCCGCACGGATAAAGCCGCGCTCAAAGTCCGTGTGAATTTTTCCTGCAGCCTGAGGTGCCTTGGTGCCTTTGGTAATTGTCCAGGCACGAACCTCGGGGGCTCCGGCAGTGAGGTAAGATATAAGACCCAAAAGTGAATAACAAACCTGAATCATGCGGTCAAGTCCGGACTGTGTGAGCCCGAGCTCGGATAAGAACATCTCACGCTCATCCTCCGCAAGCTCAAGTATCTCCTCTTCAAGCTTTGCACATATGGGGATGATCTGTGAGCCCTCAGCCTCCGAGAACTCTTTGAGCTTAAGGTAATATTCATTCGCGTCAATACCCGAAACAAAGTCATCCTCAGACATGTTTGCCGCATATATGACAGGCTTTCCCGTAAGAAGCTCGACGCTTGATACAACAGCGGCTTCTTCCTCGTTTGTTTCAAAGCTTCTTGCACTTTTCCCTTCGCCGAGGTGTGCGGCGAGACGTTCAAGAAGTTCAACCTCCTTGAGCAGACCCTTGTCGCCCTTGGCAGCTTTTCTTGTCTTGTCAAGCCTGCGCTCAAGCATTTCAATATCTGACAGAATAAGCTCATAGTTTATTGTGTCAACATCACGTATCGGGTCAATGCCGCCTTCTACATGAACGATATTATCGTCTGCAAAACAGCGGACAACATGTACTATTGCATCTACTGCGCGGATGTGTGACAAAAACTTGTTGCCTAGCCCCTCGCCTGATGCCGCACCCTTTACAAGACCTGCAATGTCAACGAACTCAACGGTCGCATAGGTTGTTTTTTGAGTGTCGTAAAGCTTTGAGAGCGCATCAACACGGGCATCGGGTACCGCAACGGTTCCAACATTCGGTTCAATGGTACAGAACGGATAGTTTGCCGCTTCTGCACCGGCGTTTGTAATTGCATTAAAAAGTGTGCTCTTGCCGACATTCGGCAGACCTACTATACCAAGTTTCATATTTCTTCACTTCTCCTATACTTATTATATAAACAAATTTATTTTCACTCATATGATTTTTTTATAAACAACTATTCCAAATTCTGCAGAACAGGTCAGGTGTTGTATTTCTTCGAGCTTTTTCTTGTCATCGGGACCTGTACGGTAATAATACGGTGTCATTTTAAACAAGCTCATAACCTCATCGTTTGAGGAAAGCTCCATTTTATACCTTGCAGACACCTGTTCGACGATTTCAAAACCACACTCTGACATATCCGGTTCGGGGTTTTCATATGGGGTATCGTAAATGAGCTCTTTAAGCTCCCACAAATGTCGGGCAAGAGGATATGCCCTTATCACAACTCCGCCGGGCTTGAGAACACGCAGGAACTCAGAAGCGCAGAACGGAGAAAATATGTTTATAAGAACATCACAGGCTTCATCGGCTACAGGCATGGCAGAAGAGCTTGCAACTGCCAGATGAAGCTTTTTTGAACGGGGCTTTGCAGCTGACAGTGCATCCTTTGATATATCTATACCCAAAACAGTGTTCTGCTTTCCGACACTCTCCAGATAATCAGAAATATCCGCAGTATATTTACACTCACCGCAGCCTGCATCTATAACAAAAACATCTTCTTTGCTGTGCTTTTCTGCACATTTGCAAATTTCAAGGGACAGCCTGTCATAAAATCCACGCTTTAAAAAATCCGAACGTGCACGTATCATCTCACGGTCATCGCCGTGCTGTCTGCCTTTGCCGGAAAGCATGAGAAGATTTACATAACCGCTTTTTGAAATGTCGAAGCTGTGACCGTTATCACAGGTATAAGTTTTTTCATTTCTTGAAAGCCCGGCACGGCAAACGGGACATATGAAGCAAGACATAAACCTCTCCTATTTCATAAACAGTGTGCCGTTTATTTTTCCTGCAAGAATATCATAAGCATCCTCAAGACGCTTGCCGTTTGTAATGACCATGGGTATATCATTTTCAAAGCAGACCTCTGCGGCATGGATTTTGGTTACCATGCCACCGGTTCCGAGCCTTGTGCCGGCACCGCCCGCAAGACCCTTGAGGTTGTCGTCTGCGAAGTGGACACGTGAAATGATTTTTGCATCTTTATTTTCTCTCGGGTCGCTGTCATACAGTCCGTCAATATCGGAGAAGATGATGAGAAGATCAGCCCTTACAAGAGCCGCAACCTCAGCAGAAAGCGTGTCATTGTCGCCGAAGAGGATTTCATCAACGCCCGTCGTATCGTTTTCATTGACAACAGGAATTGCGCCGAGTTCAAAAAGTGCTTCGAACGTGTTCTCAACCTTCTCACGGCGTGATTCTTCCGTAATATCATTTTTTGTTATCAATATCTGACCGACAACCTGAGAATAGTCGAGGAAAAACTTATCATAAATATGCATAAGCTCGCACTGACCGACAGAAGCGGCGGCCTGCTTGTAGCGAAGCTCACTCGGCCTTACGGTCATGCCGAGCTTTGACATACCCACACCGATTGCGCCCGACGTGACAAGGACAACGTCAAGCCCCATGTTTTTTATATCAGAAAGGACTCTCGCAAGCGTTTCAAGATGACGAAGGTCAAGTCTGCCGGTGCTGTGCGTGAGTGTGGATGTGCCGATTTTTATAACAATTCGTTTGATTTTTTCAGGTGAAAACATCTTTATTCCCAACTTCCAAATGCTAAATTTTATATGTACCGTTTTCTATGTCGCGTATCATGTCTACCCTCAGGGCGTGGCGACCGCCTTCAGCCTCGGTGTCGAGGAATATGTCAACAAGCTCAAGTGCGAGTCCGTCACCGATAACTCTTGCACCGAGACACAGAACATTTGCGTCGTTGTGAAGTCTTGTATACTTCGCGGAGAAATGCTCAGAGCATACCGATGCACGGACACCCTTGACTTTATTTGCCGCAATGCTCATCCCTATTCCCGTACCGCATACAAGTATGCCGAAGTCGGAAATCTTTTCTGAGACAGAGGTAGCTACCTTGTAAGCAAATTCGGGATAGTGAGAGGACTGGTCGTTAAATGCACCGAGGTCAACAACCTCAAAACCGCGATCAAGAAGATGTGCCTTTATTTTTTCTTTTGTTGCAAAGCCTGCGCTGTCTGCGCCTAATGCTATTTTCATCTTAAATTACCTTCCTTTTTTAATCGTTCAAGTCTTTCGCGCTCTGCCTGCGGAAGACGTATGTATTCCGGTTTAAGCTCGTGCGCCGAATATTCCTGTGCACTTTCAGAAAGCAGTGCGACATAAGCTGCACGCTGCAGTCTTATATGCTCCGGAGCCATCTTGTATTTTTCATTAAACTCGGAATGACAAAGCACTGCTCCATCACCCACAAGAACAACATCACTTTTGTCCGAAAGCTCTTTTTCAAGGTCACATAAGGAAATCGCACGGTCCTCACACATTCGTGTAAGCACACCGTCTTTTGCAGTGAACAGAGCGTTGTATACTTGGTTAGCCCTGGCATCCATGACTGCACATACAGTTCCGTCAATGTGAGAAGCCGACATTGCGGCAGCCTCGAGTGTTGAGACGCCGCAGCACGGGATGTCACATGCCCATGCAAGACCCTTTACGGCAGCCATACCGATGCGAAGGCCGGTAAAAGAGCCGGGACCTGCTGATATTGCAATTCTTGAAATATCCCGTATGCTGAGATTTGACATTTTAAGGAGCCATTCGACCGACGGCATTATGGTGACACTGTGCGTAAGACCGCAGTTGAGAAAGGTCTCGCCGAGAATTTTGCCGTCCTCGACAATTGCGACCGATGCCGCCTTTGCCGAGGATTCTATTGCAAGTATTTTCATGGTCACACCTCCGAAACCGTTATGATTCGTGAGTTTTCATCCTCACCGCTTCGCTCTATGCTGATGATGTGAGTGAAAGAAACACCGCCATCTGCATTTTCTGACCATTCGACTGCACAGATTCCGCCACGGGAAAGATAGTCGTCAAAGCCTATTTCAAAAAGCTCGTCCGCTCCTTCAAGTCGGTAAAGGTCAAAATGAAACAGGGGAGGAGTGGTATCGTATTCATTAACAATAGTATATGTAGGACTTGTGACGCGAGAGGTCTCGCCCAGTCCACGCGCAAGACCTCTGACAAAAGCTGTCTTTCCTGCCCCCATACCGCCGCGCATTGCAATGACGGTGCCGGGTGAAAAACTGCTTGCAAGTTCAGCTCCGAGAGCCTCGGTCTCATATTCGTTTTTTGTTTTATATACCATATCATCACCGGTGTCAAATTTAAGTTTACATATAATTATACAATATCAAGCATTTAAAATCAATAAAAACAGTATAACCGCTCTGAAAATGTTATTTTGCTAAAAAAAGAGATAAATTTTTAACAAACTATTGCGTTTTTTAAAAAATTTTACAAATTTTCCATATAACTGTGGACATTTTGGACAGTTTGTGCTATTATTTTTAGGGTAGAATTTGCGCAGAGGGTTTTCTCTGCGTTGAAAAATGTTTTCATCTAAGGAGGAATATATAATGAAGCTCAATTATAAGGGTCTTCAGGATAAGGCAGGCTGGGCTGCAGCCGGTGTCAACCTTCCGAAATACGACTGGAAGGCAATGGCAGAGGAAACCGAAAAGAATCCTACATGGGTTCACTTCGGTGCAGGTAACATTTTCCGTGGTTTTGTAGCAAAGCTTCAGCACGACCTTCTCAACGAGGGTCATGTCAAGGGTGGTATCGTTGCTGCCGATACATTCGACTTTGACAACATTGATATGATTTACCGCCCGTACGATGCTATGACAATGCTCGTGCTTCTCATGCCCGACGGCACGATGAAGAAAGAAGTTGTCGCGTCTATCTCCGAGGGTCTTTGTGCAGGTGCCGCATACCCCGAAGACGTTGAAAAGCTTAAGAAAATCTTCCGCAACCCGAGTCTTCAGATGGTTTCCTACACCATTACGGAAAAGGGTTATGCTCTCCGCAACATTCAGGGTGAGTTCTTCCCCTTTGTTGAGGCTGACTTCAAGAACGGTCCCGAAAATTGCTCACATGCAATGAGCCGCACGGCTGCGTTCCTTCTCGAGCGCTTTAATGCATGCAAGACTCCGATTGCCGTTGTTTCCATGGACAACTGCTCACACAACGGTGAAAAGCTCCGCGCTTCCGTTATGACAGTTGTTGAAAAGTGGCATGAAAACGGCTTCGTTTCCGATGAGTTTGTTGCCTGGGTAACAGATGAGAAGAATGTTTCCTTCCCGTGGTCAATGATTGACAAAATCACTCCGCGTCCGGCAAAGGTTGTAGAGGATGCTCTTCTTGAGGCAGGCATCGAGGACATGGCTCCGAAGATAACTCCCAAGAACACCTTCGTTGCTCCGTTTGTCAACGCAGAAGAGCCGCAGTATCTTGTAGTTGAAGACCGCTTCCCCAACGGCCGTCCGCCGCTTGAAAAGGCAGGCGTTTACCTCACAGACCGCGATACTGTTAACAACACCGAAACAATGAAGGTCACAACATGCCTTAATCCGCTTCACACTTGCCTTGCGGTTTACGGCTGTGTTCTCGGCTTTGACACAATCGCAAACGAGATGAAGGATCCCCAGCTCTCCGCTCTCGTAAAGAAGGTCGGATACGAAGAAGGTCTTCCTGTCGTTGTTGACCCGAAGATTATCTCTCCGAAGTCATTTATTGACGAAGTTATTGAAAAGCGTCTCCCGAACCCGTTCGTTCCGGACACACCGCAGCGTATCGCCTGCGACACATCTCAGAAGGTTGCTATCCGTTTCGGCGAAACAATCAAGAGCTACATAGCCCGTGCAGACCTTGACCAGACAAAGCTTACATTTATTCCGCTTGCACTTGCAGGCTGGCTCCGCTATGTTCTTGCAATTGACGATAACGGCAATGCATTTGAATGCTCACCCGACCCGATGCTTGAAACAATGCAGAATCAGCTCTTCGCTGTCAAGTTCGGCGATCCGTCAACTGTTAAGGGTAACATTGATGCAATCCTTACAAACGACACTCTGTTCGGCGTTGACCTCATAAAGGTAGGTCTTGCAGACAAGGTAGAGACAATGCTCTCTGAAATGATTGCAGGTCCGGGCGCTGTTCGTGCAACACTCGTAAAATACCTCGGCTAAAAGCTTTAAAACAAATAAAGTCCTTTTCGGAACTGATTCCCGAAAAGGACTTTTTGTATTTTTGCGGTTTGCGAGCCACAGGTCATATGTTCTGATACGTCGGAATATAATTTCACAAAAATATATTTCGGAGGCATGTATGAAAAAAACATTGTTAGCATGGCAAATCGCCGGATTTGTTTTCACGTCCGTTTCAGGTGTTCTTCTGCATTTTCTTTACGATTGGAGCGGACAGAGTGTTATAGCGGCACCTTTTTCTGCGGTAAATGAATCTATATGGGAGCATCTTAAGTTGCTGTTCTTTCCTATGTTTCTGTTTGCCTTGGTTGAAAACAGAAAGGCAGGCAAGAACTACCCCGGTTTCTGGTGCGTGAAACTGACGGGTGTGGTGTTCGGGCTTATACTGATTCCGGTGTTGTATTATACAATAAACGGTGTCTTCGGGGGAACTCCCGACTGGATAAACATTGCGATTTTCTTTGCAGTCACCGCCGCCGTGTACCTGCTTGAAACACGTCTTTTTTTAAAAAGCACGATTCCGTGCAAAAACAGCGACGGCGCACTGAACGTTTTATATATTACAGCAGCTCTGTTTTTGGTGTTTACTTTCTTTCCTCCGCATATCCCGTTTTTTCAAGACCCCATAACAAAAACGTATGGGGCGATAAGATAAAAAAATATGTATAACGAACAAAAAGCGTACCAACCTGCGGCTGGTGTACTTTCCGTTTGGCGGAGAGGGCGGGATTCGAACCCGCGTGCGGTTGCCCGCAAACTGATTTCGAGTGGCTGTTCGCTATAAGTAACTGTCAGTAGACAGGGTAAGATAAAGGAATATAAGAGAGTGCAAAAATCCAGTAACGATGCGGATTTCGGCACTCTTTTTTGCTTTGATTAGCATAAAAACTGAATAAGATTAAAAATCCAAATTTGAGCAAAATTTTGCACGTTTTTGGGAACTCTTTGGGAACTTTTTTGGGAACTGGCACCTGCTATTAAATCTAATAAGAAGATGGTGGAATTTAATGATAGTTAGAGGAAATGACTTTGTTACGAAGGAGCAATTTTGCTCGTTGTGTCACATTTCAAAAAAGACGGCATACAAACTAATCAAAAGCGGAAGGATTAAAGCGACCAAACGAATTTGTGGTTTGCTCCATTATTACGAAATCCCAATTAGTGAAATTTCAAGGTTGGAAAAAATAAGGGGCAATATCTGTAAATTAGATAAGGATGAGATTCGCAAGGTTAGAAAATATTATTCAGAAAAGTTGAAGAAATATCCTGATATTGTATTCTCTGAGGATGTTCAACTAATAACAGGATATGCAAAAGAATCTGTTCGTAATTGGATTAAAAGCGAAAAGCTTCTTGGGATAGTTTCTAAAAGAAAATTTATAATTGCAAAAGATGATTTATTGGATTTCCTGACAAGTCAATATTATTTAGGGATAATTCGGAAATCCAAAGAGCATATTTCGGATTTTATCAAACTTGGCATTCTCGACGAAGGAGGGCGCAGAATATGAGGAAAATATTTATAACACCTAATGTGAAAAGGTTTATGGAACAGGCGGATGAAAAAACAATGATCAAAATGAAATTTATGATTACCTACTTAACCGATAATAAAAATGTTCTGCGTGAACCTTATGTAAGGCATATTTTAATACCGAAGTATAAGGAATTATACGAACTGCGTATCAGAACTGCAAAAACAATGGCAAGGACGATTTTTACAGTTTCGGGAGAAAACATTGTCTTGTTGTATGCTTTTCAAAAGAAATGCAAAAGAGATAATGTCAAAGCTTTGAAATGTGCCTTTAAGATGAATAAATCAAGTGAAGAACTTATGGAGGTATGCTTATGAGAAAATCATCATTTTTAATTGGATTAGTATGTGGCAGTTTATTGTTCAGTGGACTTACAGCGTTTGCAAATGCAGAGATAATAGCGAAACTTACATCACAGATTTTCTTTTGGAATAACCAAAAGATTGAACTTGAAGCGTATAATATCAACGGATATAACTATGTAAGACTTCGTGATGCAGCAGAGTTGTTTGGTGTCAATATAGAATATCACGAGGATACTGATACCGTTTACTTAGGAGAAGTAAGAAAAGAAAAAACTAAAATTGACGGAAAGGCTTATGCAAAAGAAGATTACTCATTAAAAGCGAATTCAGATATATTCGATGATGTCTATACAAGGGATGCTTATAATGCAATCAGACAATCTATTATTGATATTGCAGAAATTACAAAGAATACCGATGAGAATGGATACAATACAGATTATGAGTATGGTCACTTTGTTGATGATACATCTGACGGAATGGGAGAAACAATAGAAGTAATGAAATCCGTAACAGCAACAATGTTCGGCTATTATAATTTCAGTTTCGGTTATGAGCCAACAATATCAAATTTCTATGAATATCCCGGATACCGAATTTGTAAACCGCAGATACATAAACACTTTGAACCAGCAAACAATGCAACGGATGGTTTTATTGTAGAGATATCCAATCTCACAGACCTAGAAAAAGTCAAACGAATTGCTGATTATATCTGCGACAGAGTGGCATATAAGAATGAAAATGCTGCAGGAATTAACAGGGTGTTTACCGAAACACCTCCCGTCAATGCAATCTGTGGAACATATTCTAATGCGTTTGTGTATCTGTGCCAGAGAGCAAAAATTCCTTGCATATCAGTTGTTGATGATGTGCACGCATGGAACGAAGTTTATGTTGACGGCGAATGGAATACTACGGATATAAGCTATTATGATGTGGCAAGAACGGACGAATACTTATTTCCTAAAAACTACCCTCGAACAGATATAAATAAACAGAAAACAAATTTTGCAAAAGAACTTCTTGTTCCTGGAAGTACAAAAAGCACCTATTAAAAACGAATTTTTAATCATATAGGGGGTTGCAAAAAAATTATTTTTTGGCCTAATTTTTTAATGTGTAGATATTGAAAAAATTGCACACCCCCTAAATGTAACAAAAACGCAGTGATACAGGCGTTTTCCGGATATAAAGAATTGTGAATTTTCAGGAAGAATTTGCACTAGTAGGGAGGGTTGCAAAATCGTCTTGAAAATAAGGAGTAAAAGTTGTATCAAAGTACAGAAGTCGCCAAAGCATTTTTGCAGGGAATGTAGTGAAATATTAAATGTAGTTTTGAGTAAAAAAGCAGATAAAAGGATAGAAGTTGTTACAAGAGCCTTGAAGAAAATAAGGGGGAAATACTTGAGAATTAAATTTAATAAGACAGAGTATTAGAGTAAGAACACACAACGCTTTTAAGAAAAAAGAAAAGCAATCTAGCACCTTTGAAAGAACAAATCTTTTAAGGGTGCTTTTCTTTACTATAAAGTCGATATAACATTATAGATTATACTCAAACACAAATTAGTAAATCGTACTTGACTAATTTATATTTATGTGCTATAATGTAGATAACCTAAAATGGAGGTCTTGTATATGTTTATAGGCAGAGAAAGAGAGCTTGATGCTCTGAACAAGCTTTATAAATCGAATAAATTTGAATTTGCGGTTATCTATGGCAGACGTCGTGTTGGTAAAACCGCGCTCATCAATGAGTTTATAGATAATAAAAAAGCCATTTATTTTATGGGTGTTGAAAGTAACGCAAAGCAGAATCTTGAAAACTTCTCAAAAAGCATTATGGAGTTTGCAAGTGGTATTGAAACGGAATCCTCTTTCCTTTCGTTCCAGGCGGCGTTAGAGTATGTATTCAAGCTTGCGGAAAACGAAAGAATCATTCTTGCTATTGATGAATACCCTTATGTGGCTCGTTCATCAAAAAGCCTTGCATCTACTTTGCAACTTCTAATTGATAAATATAAAGATACATCAAAATTAATGCTTATTCTCTGTGGTTCTTCTATGTCCTATATGGAAGACCATGTGCTTGCATATAAAGCGCCTCTTTATGGCAGAAGAACAGCGCAAATGAAACTTTTGCCTTTTGATTTTGAGGAAACCTGCAGATATTTTAAAAATCTATCTGATGAAGATAAAGCACTTATTTATGGTGTTGCAGGCGGTACGCCGCAGTATCTTTTGCAGATGGATGATAAACTGAGCGTAGAAGACAATATAAAAAACACATACTTAAATCCAATTTCATTCTTGTACGAGGAACCAACTAATCTTTTAAAACAAGAAGTGCGTGAACCGGCTATTTATACAGCAATTATTACAGCGATTGCAACCGGTTCGTCGAGAATGTCAGAGATTTCAAGTAAGGTTGGCGAAGATACAAATGTATGTGCAACGTATATTAAAAACTTGATTAATCTTGGCATTGTTCAGAAAGAAACACCGTATGGTGAAAAGGCATCTCGTAAGTCAGTTTACTCCATTGAGGACAATATGTTTCGTTTCTGGTATCGCTTTGTTCTTGAAAACAACTCAATCATTGCGCGTGGTGCTGCTGATTTGGTTTACAAACGAATTGAACCACATTTTTCTAACTATATGGGTAAGGTTTTTGAAGAAATCTGTAAACAGTATCTTTGGAAACAGCTTCTTTCCGGTAGCTGCCCTGTAGAGTTTACCTCTCTCGGTCGTTGGTGGGGCAATGATCCTGAAGAAAAAGCACAAGCAGAAATAGATATTATGGGAGAACAGGATAAAAACACAGCTCTCTTTGCAGAATGCAAATGGACAAACGAAAAGGTTGACCTCGGTGTTTTAGAAACTCTTGTAAAACGTGGCAACTTGTTCTCATATAAAACAAAGCATTACTACCTGTTCTCAAAATCAGGATTCACAAAAGGCTGTATAGATAAGGCAGATGAATTGGGTAATGTAACATTGGTTGAGTTTAAGGATATTATGAAAAATCAGTCGAATGGTTGAAAGGAGAAAAAGAAATGGCTAAAAATATTGAACCAAAGCTCAAAAAAATAGGTGATTATTTAAAGTTAGAAGAAGATACAGTATTTACTATACCTGAATATCAAAGAGCATATTCTTGGAGCATTGATAATTGCGATAAGCTGTGGCAGGACATAAATGATTTTGTTGAGAGCGAAAGTAAGGATAGATATTTTTTTGGCACAATTATAATTAACTGTCAGGAAAATGATACAAAATATGGACTTATCGATGGCCAACAGAGAACCACTACATTTTTGTTGTTGTTAAAAGCACTGCTGGTTAGGATCAACTATGCAATTAAAAGAACATCAAACGATGAAGACTCAGCGAGCCTTTGTCGTGGATTGCAGGAACGCCGAAGAAGAATCATGGGAATCCTTTATAAGGTTGAAACAGAAGATATTTCAGATAAACCTGATGTTGAGAAAGATTCTGAAATTTGTAGTCGTGTAAATATTCTTGAAAATTTTTCGATAAACGAGCAGTATAAGACAGAACTATCAACAATTCTTCAAGCTACAGATTATGATTCTGCTGAAGCAAGAGTAACTAAAATCAAACGTAAACAAAAAGATAATAGATATACCAACTTTTTTAGAAATTTCAAATTCTTTTATACAAAAATTAAAGATTTATCAGATTCTCAATTAAACAGTATTGCTAAAGCTATTACAGACAATTGTGAAGTAATTGAAATCAAAAGTTGGCAAGTTGAACAGGCAATAACAATGTTTAACTCTCTTAATTCTGATGGTTTGCCTCTTTATGATTCCGATATTATCTCTGCAAAATTGTATGCAGAAGCAGAAAAAATTGGGCAACAAAAAGAGTTTGCTGATTTATGGAAAGAGTTAAATGATATTATAAATGATTTGGACAGCATTCACATCGCAGATATTAATTCGATTTTGATGCAATATATGTATTTCATTCGTACCATCAATAAGGAAACGATTAGTGAAACAGGTGCGATAAATGTTACTACGCCGGGTTTAAGAAGGTACTTCACTGAGATAAATAAAACCCCTATTACGAAGCCAATTGATATGTGCATAGATATGATCAAATTAGCTAAGATTTGGAAAAAGGTTTACGAATATCCTCAAATGAAAGTTTTGCTAAAATTTAATGAGAACACAAAGTTGTTTTTAGCAAGTTATTTTTATAGATTTACCGAAGAAGAAATTACCGAAGCTGCTATCAAACCAATCTTGGATTGTTTGTTGCGCTTATTTGCTCTACTTGAACTTGTTGATTTTGGTTATTCAAGTAAGTATTTTAAAACATTCTTGTTTGGTGAAGAAGCAAAACTTATTGATAAAAATATCTCTACTGATGAAATTATACAAGACTTCAATGTACATATTTCAACTAACTGGGATAAAGAAATCATTAGTTCAACATTGCATGACTATGATGCTAATGTGCTTGTATATTTAAACGAATATCTTTTTGCTCAAGAAAACAACGTAAGTTTTTCTCTTGGAACAAAATATGACATTGAACACATAATGCCGTATAGTGGGTATAATCTTCAAGAAATTAGAAAGGATGCAGGAATTGATACTGAAGATGAGTTCTATGAATTTGTAAACAAATTAGGAAACAAAATACTTCTTGAAGAAAGAATCAATAGAGCTATCGGTAATGAATGGTTTAGAACTAAGGTTTCAACAAAACTTGAACATAAAACCGGATATGTAGATAGCGAATACCCGATTGCTCGTGCCTTGGTTTCTAAATACCAAAATTCCAACAAACCATATTGGAAGAAAAATGATATTGAGGATGCCACAAGCAAGGCAGCTGATAGAATTGTTAAATTTATCTTTGATAACTAATCATAAGGAGATATAACAAATAGAGTTTTGGAGGATATATTATGACTATTTATGATATTTTAAAAGATACTGCATACAAAACAGAGCAGTTCTCTGATGATGCGATAAATAAACTGAATGCTAGAATTGTTGAGAAAGAAGACAAAAACGGCAAAAAATATGCTGTTGTTGAATGTCTGGTTAGAAAAAAGGATATTCGACTCAATCCTGAAGAAGTTATCAGACAACTTTACATAGATAGACTTATTAATGATTATGGCTATCCTGTTTCTCGTATGCAGTTAGAGTATCCCGTTTATTTTGGTCGTGAAGTCAAACGTGCCGATATTGTTATTATGGATGAAGACCGTCCTATTGTTCCTTATATTATAATTGAGGTTAAAAAACCAAAGCTTAAAGAAGGTAAGGAACAGTTAAAAGGTTATTGTAATAGCACAGGTGCGCCAATTGCTGTTTGGACTAACGGTGAGCAAATTACTTATTACAACAGAAAAGATCCTAATTATTTTGAAGATATACGAGATATTCCTACTGCATCGCAAACATTGATGGATGTGATATCTGAGCGTTGGACTATTGAAGATTTAAAAGAAAACGACAGATTGCAAAAAGATAAAATATCTTTAAAAGATATTATTTTGGATTTGGAAGACGAAGTTTTGGCTAATGCAGGTGTTGACGTTTTTGAGGAATGCTTTAAACTCATTTTTGCTAAACTTTATGATGAATTTTTGAGTGGACAAGACAAAAATCGCTATCTTGAATTTTCAAATGCCGGACGTACTGAATTTAAGCTTAAGGAAGCAATTCAAGAGCTTTTTAATAGAGCTAATAAAAAATGGAAAGGTGTTTTTGAAGAAAAAACAAAAATTGCACTTTCTCCGTCACATCTTTCAATCTGTGTTGCTTCTTTACAGAATGTAAAGTTTTTCAATAGTAATATGGAAGTAGTAGACGATGCGTTTGAATATTTGATGAGCAAATCAAGCAAAGGTGAAAAAGGGCAGTTTTTCACTCCTCGTTATGCAATAGAAATGTGTGTAAAGATGCTCAATCCTAAAGAAAACGAAAAGATGATAGATACCGCTTGTGGAAGTAGTGGATTCCCGGTGCATACCATCTTCCATGTATGGCGCCAGATGGCCATTGACAGAAATCTTGAAGTTAGTGAGCTTTTCTCTTTAGACCAAAAACCATATGACTTCACCGAATATGTTAAAGACAATATTTTCGGAATTGATTTTGATGAAAAAGCAGTCCGTGTAGCACGCACATTAAACCTGATTGCAGGTGACGGACATACAAATGTTTTGCATTTAAATACCCTTGACTATGATCGATGGGATGAAACTGCAAAACAAGAGGAATGGATGGATACCTATTATGAAGGTTTTAGCCGATTAAAAGGATTACGGACTAGCAAAAAGAGTTATCAGGAATTCGGATTTGATATTGTAATGGCTAATCCCCCATTTGCGGGCGATATTAAAGAAACTCGTTTGCTTGGCAAATATGAATTAGGGAAAAATGCAAAAGGTAAAATCCAGAGTAAAGTTGGCAGAGATATTCTTTTTATAGAAAGAAATCTTGACTTTTTAAAACCCGGCGGAAGAATGGCTATTGTTTTACCACAAGGAAGATTTAACAATAGCACAGATAAATATATTCGTGAGTATATTGCACAGCGCTGCCGAATACTCGCTGTCGTTGGGTTGCATGTAAACACATTTAAACCGCATACCGGCACAAAAACAAGTGTGTTATTTGTGCAAAAATGGGATGATGAGCTCTGTCCTAAAGTAGATGATTATAATATTTTCTTTGCGACGCAACAGAAATCTGCTAAAGATAATAGCGGTGATAAAATGTATATAAAACAAGATTATGTTACCGTTTCAGATATTCGTGAATTTGAGGAAAAAGGAGTAGTTTCTACAACTTACACAAAAGATAAATTTATAAAAAACTTTGGCTCTATTGAAGAAGCTACACAATATTATAGTTACCCATTAAAAAGATGGTTTAATGGCAAACAATATACAGAAATTAATGATGAAGTTAAAAAGGACTGCGATAAAAAAGTTCGATGTGAAGAATTCTCCAAGCGTGTATCAGATGAGCATGGCCATTTAGTGGTTGACCACGATTTGTATAAACAATCGTATAAAGAAGGAGAAGAAATAATTGTTCTTGAAGATGGTATTGCAGAAGCATTTGCAGAATTTGCCAAAAAGGAAGGTTTAAGTTTTTTTCAGTAAGCCCGTCTGTTGAACCTTTCAATGAAGCAAAATATAGAGCTTTGATGGACGGGCTTGAATGTAGTGAAATTCGGTGGTCGGAAATAAAAGAACAAGCAAGTAACTACAGGTTAGATAGCCATTATTATGAGAAGAAATATGTTGCATTAAACCAAAAATTATCGTCAAGTCCTCATTGGTTATTAGGAGATATAGTTTTAAAACCAATACAAACAGGGCATACCCCTTCTATGAGCAATTCGTCTTATTATGGCGGGAAAATAGCATTTATAAAAACTGATAACTTGAGGACTAATCATATTACGAATAGTTTTAACCATTTTTTATCAGATGAAGGAAATCGAGAAATATCAAGAACAGAATTACGTGAAGGAGATATTATAACAACCATCATAGGGGCAACGGAAGATGTAATTGCGCGTACTGCACTTGTGCTCGCAGAGCATATGCCAGCCAATATTAATCAAAATATAGTTCAAATTCGTGTTAACGAAAGTATTGTGCTACCAGAATATGTTAATTCTTATTTGAACGGTATATACGGACGTAATTACCTACGGTATCTTTCTCGACAAACTGAACAAGTTAATCTTAATTGTCAAGAAGTTTCTTCAGTAGTTGTTCCGAAAGTATCCATGAATTTTCAAAATAATATCAGAGAATGTGTGATTAAAGCGTATCAGCTTCAACAAGACTCAAAACGAGAATTTGAAATTGCGGACAAGTTATTTAAAGGAATTGTTAATGTAGATGTTGATTGCTCGTCTTCAATAACATGTAAATCGTTGAAAAATAGTATGAAAGCAAGTGGGCGATTGGATGCGGAATATTATCATCCAAAATACGATATGCTTTTTAATAAACTTAGTAAATTTATTACATATCCTTTAGGCGGCAGAAATGGATTGGTCAATATTCAAAAATCTATTGAGCCTGGTAGCGAATATTACCAAGAGGACGGAATACCTTTTATTCGAGTAAGTGATGTTGATAAATTTGAAATATCAATGCCGAATATAAAGCTTCCACATGATATTGTGGCGAATGCTGAAAAGCTATATCCGAAAAAGGATACCATACTTTTCTCCAAAGATGGAAGCGTTGGAATAGCGCATAAAGTTCAAGAAGATATGAAAGCAATAACATCAAGTGCATTGTTGCATTTAACTATAAAAAATACAGATGTCATTTTGACAGACTACTTGACGCTAGTTTTAAATTCTCCTATTGTTCAATTACAAGCAGAAAGGGATACAAGTGGAGCGATAATTCAGCATTGGAAACCATCTGATATTGAAAAAGTTGTTATTCCGGTGTTAGATATGGAAGTTCAAAAAGAGATTGCCGCAAAGGTGCAGGAATCGTTTAAATTAAGGCAAGAATCAAAACGAATGCTTGAGTGTGCTGTAAAAGCGGTTGAGATGGCTATTGAATCAGATGAGAACACTGCTATTAGATGGTTAGAACAAGAACTGGAGGTGTTTTAATGCCTGAAGTTCAAACATACAAGAATTGGAAAACAGTTACGGAGGCAGATTTCCTTTCGCTATTCATTAAAACTTGGTTTGCATATATATCTACCTTAAGAACAATGTTTCCGGAAGCATATAATCGAAAGGGTGATAAGAAATACTTAAATGCTTATAAGGATTTTTATAAACGCACAGGTTTTAAAAAGCTA
This sequence comes from Oscillospiraceae bacterium, assembly GCA_017409405.1. Classification (GTDB taxonomy): domain Bacteria; phylum Bacillota; class Clostridia; order Oscillospirales; family JAAYXM01; genus SIG480. The sequence continues at coordinate 33,613 of JAFQSU010000037.1, forward strand.
ATAGTTGATGAAAATTTAATGGCGTCAATCGAAAAGATATATAGTGAAGGCAGAAATATTATAATGCAGCAATATCCCGAATATTATCTTTGGGATTTCTATCGTATCAATGAAAATTTTGAATTTTCTTTTCGTGATATACCACCTGATAGAAAAAACTGTATGATTTGTGGTTTGAAACTATACCGAAATCGAGGTACATCTCGCAGTTTTGTTGTAACGGGATTTGTTAAATTTTTTGGCGATTATCACGGGAAACATTACGATGAAAATTTGAATTTTCAGGTCAACATATCGGATGTGTTGAATAGTGCAGAATTATATATTAAAGATAATCCACAAGCTGACGAGCAGGTGTTTTTGTCGTGGATATTAGATAGAATATATTATGCAGTTAATGATGTGCTGCTTGAAAAATTCAGAGAAACATTTGAAGTGATAGAACAAAAATACGGAAAAAGAATGCTGGCTCGCGCAAATGACATTGCCAAGGAAGCAATATCAACTATGCGTGGAATATTTTTGCTAAATGCAAAGGATGAAGCACAAAAAACATATGACGAAATGCTCTTATCGCGCAATACATATGAACTTATTCAGCAACGTCCCAAGAATTATTTTCAATTTCATATGACTGCTGATTGGAGACCACAAAGAAAGCTTTTGCCAGAGGAAGAAGAATGGTATAGACAATTATTTGAAGAGTTAAAAACAAACAGTGTTATATGGTTTTTGGATTTTGTTTATAGGTTGCGCAATGCGTTATTTCACGAAATTATTGACCCTTTAAATGAAGAATGGCAAATAATATTTAAAAATGCATATTTAGTTTTAAAGGAAATTGTAGAATTAAACATTGCAGAAATTGAAGAAGAATGATTTGCTCTAATGAAAGCAAGAGAAGAACTGCAAAAAAAACAATAAAATTTCAGCAATAAGGCTGGAGAAATGACCGAAAATTTCGCACTTTTCAAAATGGCGAAAAAACCGGTGACACCTCCAGCCTTAAATGTTTCTCAAACTCTTTAATATCGGGCGTTTTAGAGGATATAAAAATAGCAATTTTAAAATGAAGTGTACCCTATTGTAAGGTTGAAGGAGTTGGGTCTTTATCTCTTAGCAGAAAACATTCATGAAACGACTATTTGTTTTCAAAAATTTATGTTCAAATGTCCCTTGCTTAATAAAACGAAATTAAGAACGGATGTTTGCATGCGGATAATTTGTTCAGTGAGAAAAAATCGGCTATTGATGAAGAAAACTCGGCTATTGGGAGTTGAATAGCCGAGTTTTGATTTAAAAATCCATATTATTAGCTTGTATAAATTTGCTAGTTTTTATAGAGTTTTTGGCAGAAGTTATGTTTCTAAAATTTGTGATTTTTCTTATTATGCTGTAGTAACATTGATTTCAAAAATCAAAATGAAATTTTCAGATATTGGTGTTTGAGGCTGGAGGGATGACCAAAAAATTGGAGTTTTCAAAAACAGTGAAAAAACAGGGCACACCTCCAGCCTTAAACACCTTTCAAACCCTTTAATATCAGGCGTTTCAGAGCACACAAAATTGTCAATTTTAAAATTGAGTGTACCCTACTGCGAAGGATGGAGGAGTCAGCCTTCGCAGCTTTGCAGGAATAGCCCTTTGGAGGAATTAAGCAAGAACAATTTCCTAAGTAAGAATTTTGTAAATTCAGAGAATATTTATCAAGTAAGATATGTTTTTGCAGGAATAGTACGGAATGAATTTTCGGTGTTCGATTATCTTATTACGAAAATATTTTTAGGACTAGATATATTTTCAGAAACAAGATTTGTATTTAAAACCCATGTGAATATATGCACTAATTTTAAGTGTAAAAGTATGATTTTTATTCCAGCGGGGGTGGAGAAAAAACTTGTTTGGTGTTATTTTTTTTCAAGTAACACCAAACAACAAATTGCTCCACCCCCTAATGCCATTCAAAACCAGTAAACAAGCGGATTGAAGAGGTGTTGGAAAAATTGCTCGCACTAAATTTTCTGCACTAGTAGGGAGGGTGGAGAAAAATACTATTTGGTGTAACATATAAAGCAGTAAAAAGTACAGAAGTTGCCAAAGCATTTTTGGAGGGATGTAGTTAGAGGTAATAAGGTGGTTTTGAGTATAAAAGAAGTTAAAGGGACAAAAGTTGTTACAAGAACTTTGGAGGAATTTGAAGATTAAGAAGTATAAACTTGTAAAATAAAAATATGAATTAAGATTTTTATTCTTATAAATGAAATAACCGTCTGTAGTTCAAAATCTACATACGGTTATTTTTAAGTTTAATCTTTTTTATTACCGAGAACTTTATCAGGAAATACAGATGCATTGATTAAATCAGCGGGATCTATATCAAGGGCATCGGCAATGTTAAAAAATACTTCTAAAGAAAACGGATGTGCAATACCGGGTGCTTCGATCGCACTAATATGAGAGCGACTGACATGTGCCAGTTCTGCGAGTTTCTCTTGTGAGAAACCTCTCATTTTACGAATAGTTGATATTGCGATACCTAACTGAATAAATCTATCACGATTCTTGAAATCCACAACACCACTCATTTTAGATCACCTACCTCTTACATATTATTATACTTTGATTTGTTAGTTATGTCTGTATTTGACAGTAAACACTTGACTATATTAGTGAGCAATAGTATAATAAATTATGTATGAGCTGATATAAGTGAGCAAAAATGTAATTTATTGTGCAATTGGTGGGATATATGATAGATGCAACCAACACCTGCTGCTTCTTCGGTCACAGAAAGATTGATGAAACAGAGGAATTGAAAAATAACCTGTATGAAATTATAGAGAATTTAATCGCAAACGAAAAAGTTGATACTTTTCTCTTCGGGAGCAAAAGTCAATTTGATGACTTATGCCACAAAACCGTTACCGAACTGAAAGAAAAGCATTCCTACATCAAACGGATATATGTCAGGTCAGCATTTCAACATATTCCCGACTGGTATGAGGACAGTTTGCTAAACCATTATGAAGATACATACTTCCCTGAACATATGGAAAACGCAGGCAGAGCTTCTTATGTGGAACGCAATCAGGAAATGATTAACCACAGTAAATTCTGCGTGGTCTATTACGATGAAAATTATCTTCCCCCAAAACGAAGAAACAGCAGACGAGATTTATTTGACTACCAACCAAAAAGCGGAACCGCAGTCGCTTATAATTACGCTGTAAAGAAAAAATGTAAAATAATAAATGTTTTTAAAAGGAGCGATGACAATGTTTAACTTTTTCAGAAAGAGAAAACAAAGACAAGATGCATTCGATGAGGCACAGATGAAAAAAGAACAGGAAGATTTTATAAAGGAACACAGATATAAAATGGAAAATGATCCTGAATACAGAAAATCCATTGAGCAAAGTGCTGCTTTCTTCAAGGCAGACAGCGAGGCAAGAAAAGTCGCGGGTCTTGAGAACAAAATCGGTTCCTATACCTTCACTTGTCCTAACTGTGGCTCGGAATGTAAAGGCGAATGGGTACGCTTTGACCATTTAGGCAGTCTGCACGGCCGAACCGATTGTTTCACATGCGATATTCACTTGATAGTGTAATATGAACGCAACAGAATTTTTTGTTCTGACAAGCCGGATTTTTTAGTCAAAATATTGAAAATACGGGCTATATATGTTATAATAAATTAAATAACTGTACTCAAAAGGTGGTAAATGGTTTTGTAGAAGAAAAATAGGTGCGATTATGAAAAAGAGAATATTTTTTAACCGTCCAATAATATCATTGTACGCTTTACCTTTGATTTCAAATAACAATTATAAAAGCGATTTTGAAAATTCACATTACAACATCGCTTGCGTTGTTTCGCCCTGCTACAATCAATACCATTATGTAATAAGCAAATTTAAAACTCGTTTTCGGCATATCAGTTGTTGAGTTCAACGATGTGTCAGACGGGTTTTTGTTGTTTTTTGAAAAAAATTACTCTTTCTATGTAGTGTTTCGCAATAAAACCGTAGTATATGGTTGAAAGGAGGATGTGCTATTGATGGATGACGAAAAAATAATAGAGCTTTTCTTCAATCGCTCAGAGCAAGCCATTGAAGAAGTGGATAA
>JAFQSU010000038.1 GCA_017409405.1 Oscillospiraceae bacterium
AGATATTTTGCAAGTCTTTCATGGAATGATACGGCTTTAGCTGTAAAAACGGCTCTTGCAAATACCGATATGTGGGGCAGAAATCTCAACGAGGTAGAAGGACTCACAGATAAGGTAACGGAGTATATCACGAAGATAGACGAAGTAGGTACAAAGGCTGTTATGGAGAGCATCATATGAAGTACGTAAAAATATCTCCAAGTGATAATGTCGCTGTAACTCTTTGCGATATGAAAGCGGGAGAGGTTTGCGGAGATGTTACGCTCCAAAACGATATACCCCGTGGTCATAAGTTTGCGTTATGTGATATACCGAAGGGTGAGGATATAATCAAATATGCTTCTCCCATCGGTCACGCTTCCTGTGACATAAAAGCAGGAGAACACGTGCATACGCATAACGTAAAGTCAAACCTTGCAGGACTTCTTGATTATGAATATACCCCCGAAGAATGCGAGAGCGAAAACATAGCTGTAAAAACCTTTATGGGCTATCGCAGAGAAAACGGCAAAGTGGGTATCCGCAATGAGATTTGGATAATCCCGACCGTCGGATGCGTAAACTCAATCGGTGAGATTATCGCAAAGAAAGCGAAAGTCGAAGGCACAGTTGACGGCGTATATGCCTTTACTCATCCTTACGGTTGCTCACAGCTTGGCGGAGACCATGAAATGACAAAGAAAGCCCTTGCAGGGCTTGTCAACCATCCAAACGCATCGGGCGTGCTTGTTCTTGCGCTCGGATGTGAGAACAACACTGTTGAACAGATGAAAGAAGCGATAGGCGAGTATGACGAAAGCCGGGTTAAGTTCTTGGTCTCTCAAGATGTCGAGGACGAAATAGAAGAAGGATTACGGCTGATAGATGAGCTTGTGGAGAATGCAAAGGATTTACGCCGCGAAGAGATTCCGGTAAGTGAGCTTGTTATCGGACTCAAATGCGGAGGAAGTGACGGACTTTCGGGCATTACTGCAAATCCGCTTGTCGGTGAGTTTTCGGATATGCTCTGTGCAATGGGCGGAACAACGATTCTTACCGAAGTTCCCGAAATGTTTGGTGCTGAAACGCTTCTTATGAACCGTTGCCGTAACCGTGAGCTGTTTGAAAAAACGGTAAAAATGATAAACGACTTCAAGAGCTACTATATGCGCTACGGCGAGAAGATTGACGAAAACCCGTCGCCTGGAAACAAGGCAGGCGGCATAACAACTCTTGAGGATAAAGCTCTCGGCTGTACGCAAAAGGGTGGAAGCAGCACTGTGTGCGGAGTGCTTGACTACGGTGAAACAGTAAACACAAAGGGGCTAAACCTTCTCACAGCACCCGGTAATGACCTTGTCGCATCAACGGCACTTGCAGTTTCGGGTGCGCATATAGTCCTTTTCACAACGGGGCGAGGCACACCGTTCGGTTGTCCCGTGCCAACCGTTAAGATATCGACAAACACGGCACTGTATGATAAAAAACGTTCGTGGATAGATTTTGATGCAGGTGTGCTTGTTTCAAACGGGTTTGATATGAAAACAACTTCGGAAAGCTTCTTTGATTATATCATCTCTGTTGCAAGCGGTGAGAAAACCGCCACAGAAAAGCAAGATATACGCGACATAGCAATATTCAAAGACGGAGTTACGTTGTAGGAACAACAGCAGGTATTTCAGTTGTGATATGCACCCCAAAAGTTAGACTGAACTGATATGTACCCCCTTTACTGGACAACAGTAAAGGGGGTACATATCAAACTTTTGGGGTGCATATCATTTTCTTGTAAGCTGTTTTATTTGTTGTATTCAAACTCAAAATCGGCTATATCACTTATGAATTCGCATAAAGATTTTTCCTCGTTGGAAATTTCCGTTAAACCGTATCATTATTATCAACCATCTCCATAAAAAGGTACAACTATCGTTAGTAGTTGTACCTTTTCACCTTGAGTTCAAAAAATGCATGTAGACTATAATTCAACACAACTACCAAAAACAAACTTGTGTAATTTCTTATCCCACCACTCTCACACAATACCCAAAGCCTTCTTCATCTGTTATTGATACATTATTTGCACCTGCGTTGCAGTGGATTATGAGAAGGTATCCGTTTTCGTCACGACCTGCAACTATACCGATGTGTGAGTTGTCGGAATAAACAGCAAGGTCACCAGGTTTCGCATCGTCCCAAGTTATACGAATGCCCTTTGCCGCCTGATTTCCAACGCCGTGACCGATGTAGCTTTCGGAGAATCCGGCATTGATGAACACCCAAGTGACAAAGCCCGAACAGTCCAATCCAAACGGTCTTGTTTTTCCGGTAGTTACACTTCCTGCCGCAGTTACAGTCTTCATCTTGCCCCATTCGGAATCCCATCCTATTGCGGATGACTTACCGCCCCAAAAGTATGTTACCTTACCAACGAGTGAGCACGCTTTCTTCACGATAAGCTTTCGTTCTTCGGATAAGTCTTCGGGCAGGTTTTCCGATATTTCTCTTGCAGTAGCATCGGATATTGCAAAACTCTGCATTGTTCCCGTAAAAGCATCACTGTTTTCAAGAAGCGTTTCAAGCGCTTCTTTTTGTTTTCTCCCGAAAAAGTATTTGGTTATCATCTCATCTTTCTTCTTTGCATCAATAGTTATGTATAGGACTATCTGAGTAAGCTCACCAACAGTTTCTAAATCTCATGAGGAGACGCCGCCACAAAAAAGATTTTTTTCGATATCATCTCCTACGTCAAGCGAATAAAATGCACGATGATAATATTTTCTACTCTTGTAACTCCGTTCACTTTTTGCAAACTCCACAAACACCTCCGCTATCTCATCACTTATTTCTATGTATTCATCTCCCGAAAACCACGGGTATTCATCTTTTAATCTTATTTTTTTCATTACCTTTCATCCTTTCAATCAGAATTTTTGTGAATTCCAATTGAAAAGGAGGAGAACGGCAACGATATTCAGTTTTGACTAAAAGAAAACAGCCAAAAGCAACTCCATAAGAGTTTACTTTGGCTGTACGGTCAGAGTGTCCGCCGCCGTCATCGCTTGCGCTCTCACGGCTTGTCCTATGATGTTTACGATGTTCTCTGTGCCTGAAATGATGTGTTATATACTTTATCAAGTGTCCCCACTCCTACCGCACGGCTATCCGCCGCACGACAACAGCGAAAAAACCTATACGCGGACGGATACGCCACGCCAATTTATTTTTCTTTTGTATAATGGTTTAATAACTGTTTCTTCTATCGACTGCATTTTTAACACCTCCAATTTACATCTACATATTTCTCTACATTTCTACATTTTTCGCACAAAAAAGAAGTGAGTTCTGAAAAGTCAATTCCCAAAACCCACTTTCGTTTACCGAATCCTTGTCTTGCAATTTATTTAAGTATTTCTAAATGTAGCAACTCTAATATCAAAATCAGATTTCTCGTTATATGGAACGGGTCTTTAACAGGAAGTGCAACAACCTTTTCCTGC
>JAFQSU010000039.1 GCA_017409405.1 Oscillospiraceae bacterium
AGCAAATGCACGCATATTTAAAATCCCTTGAAGTGTCGAACTTCAAGGGATTTTCCGCTTATTTTGCCCGAATGTCACCTCTCGGAGTATACATATACACCTTCGGGTTCCATTCGGGTAATCTCACACCTTTTTGGACAGTCTCCAGCGTGTCGATAGGTTTATCGACACGCTTAGGGGAGTAAGTTGTAAAAACTTACTCCCCTAAAACTTACTACGGCATTTTACCACAGTTTTAAATTAACTTTGTGCCAAGATTGTGCCAACTTTTTTCCACCTCTAAAATCGTGGGGTTTAAGGGTTGAGGGGTAAAACTTTGTGTTTTTACCCGATTTTACATCAAAATGTACAGAAAATGACCGAAAATATCGTGGGAAGAGAGAATGTACAGCAAAATGTGCAGTGCGTAAATTTTCGCACTGCACATAATATAAGCATCACAAAAGTTATGACTGCGTAAACAAATCGGGGGTTGACAAATAGCGTGTTCCTGAATCGGGTGCTATTGCAAGAATAAGCTTTCCACGGTTTTCCGGAAGTCTTGCACACATCTCTGCCGCATATATCGCCGCACCTGAGGTTATGCCTACAAGGATGCCGTCGAGACGGCAGACGTCGCGTGCTGTACTGTAAGCATCTTCTGTGGAAACAGTTATTATCTCGTCATAGCTTTCGGTATCAAGTGCCTTCGGGACAAAGCCTGCACCTATACCCTGAAGCTTGTGCGGAGCGGCACTGCCGCCCGAGAGAACGGGGGAATCTGAAGGCTCAACCGCAATGATTTTTATGTTGGGTTTTTTCTTTTTCAAAGCACGTCCTATACCGCTCACCGTTCCGCCGGAACCCACTCCTGCAACGATAATGTCAACCTTTCCGTCTGTATCAGACCATATCTCTTCTGCGGTAGTTACCTCGTGTATTGCCGGATTTGCCGGGTTTTCAAACTGGTTAGGTATGAAGCTGCCCGGAATTTCGGCATGCAGCTCATGTGCCCTTTTTATTGCTCCGTTCATCCCGTCCTTGCCGGGCGTAAGAACAAGCTCGGCACCGTATGCAGAAAGAAGTGTCCGTCTTTCAACACTCATGGTATCGGGCATCGTAAGCACAACATGATATCCTCGTGCAGACCCTACTGCGGCAAGCCCGATGCCTGTGTTGCCGCTCGTCGGTTCGATAATAACAGAGCCGGGCTTTATGATACCGCGCTTTTCTGCATCAATTATCATACCGTAGGCGGCACGGTCTTTTATACTGCCCGTAGGATTTAAATATTCAAGCTTTGCAAGAAGCATTGCAGGAATTTGTCTTTCCTTTATGAGATTTGTAAGCTCAAGTATCGGCGTATGACCTATAAGGCTCTCTATAGATTTGTGGATGTTCATTATATCAACTCCGATAAAATTAAATATGCTCCAAAAGTCGGGCTTTTATGAGTGCAAAGCCTTCGCGCACTGCATAATTAAGGCGAAGAACAGGCAGAGAAGATTTTGCTGAGAGCATCGTTGCGGCAATGCCCTGTTTTTTGCAAAGAAGTCGCGCGCGGAAAATGTGATAGTCGCTTGAAACTACCGCAATGCTCCCACCGCCGCGTTCATTTATAATATCATACGAATAAATGAAGTTTTCGTTAGTGTTTCTTGCCTTTCCTTCTTTTATAATGCGAGAGGCTTCAATGCCGTGATTTATAAGATAACGCTCCATTGCCTCAGCTTCTGTAATGTCCTCGCCGTGACCCTGACCTCCGCTGACGATGGCAACACTCTCGGGAAAGCTATTCATATACTCCGCTGTGCGCTTAAGTCGGTCAACAAGTGTCAGTGACGGCGTGCTGCCGTCAAGACCTGCACCGAGAACGATGACGTAATCACACGCGACCTCACGGTCTCCGTCCATATCGCTTATTACAACAGAGGTCATGCATAATGTAAAGAGAATGCCCAGGCTTGCGAGCGAACATATGACTCGCCGCAGTATAATGAGCTTTTTGCTTTTTATCCCAGTGCTCAGTGCAAGGTACAGAAAAAAACCGCCGAGAACAAATATCAGAAATCCTGTGAAGGAATAGCCTACAAGGCAGAATATAAAGACAAATGCTACCGCAAAGCAAATGGAGGAAAGTGCCGTAAGCAATATCTTCATAATCAGTCGTTTACCTCGCGGAACATATTGGTCGGACGGCGCTTGTGCTCGCTCCGTGAGTGGTAGCGATTCATTATCTCAATGCTTTCGGGCTTACCTGTTCCGTTTAAAATATATTCATCAATTTCGGCATAGGTAACACCCATGTCCGCCTCGTCCGTCTGACCCTCGTAAAGACCTGCCGACGGAGCTTTTTTAATGACGGATTCGGGAGCACCAAGGAATTTTAAAAACTCATATACCTCTCCTACTGTAAGGTCGGATATGGGGTTAAAGTCACACGCACCGTCGCCGTGCTTCGTGAAATATCCCATATAGCGCTCGCTTCGGTTTCCCGTACCTGCAACAAGGCGGTTTTCGGCAGCCGCAACGGTATAGAGAGTGGTCATACGAAGTCTCGGCGGAAGATTTATGAGCGAGTTGTTGTTAAGCTTTACCTCATCACCCATCATGGAGAGGATTGCCTCGCGTACAGGGGTGAGGTCGAAGGTGCGGTGGGCGATGCCGAATTTTTTTGCAACCGCAAGCGCATCGTCCATGTCAGAGCCGAAGTTCTGCTTTGAGTGGCACGGCAGCTGAATGCACACGGTATTGTCGCACGCCTTTTTGCAGAGGATGCCTACAAGGGCGCAGTCTTTACCGCCCGAGTTTCCGAAAACAATGCCGTCGGCATGGCTTTCAGCAACAAGCTTTTTTATATAAGCAACTCTTTCGTCGAGTTCTTTCTGATAATCACGCATAATAAAAACTCCTTTTCATACTATGTGGTTATTATAGCACCGAAAGGTCGAAATAGCAATAATAATCCCCCGTTATACGGGGGATTATTATTGCTCAGACTGTCGAAGAACCTGAGTATGCGTTAAGCAAACATCGGGTTCTTCTTCGTTTTTATTAAAAATACGATAAAACCGAGCATTTTTGAAGGTATATTATTCGCCCTCCATTTCCATTTTGCAAGCTTTTTAAGATTCA
>JAFQSU010000040.1 GCA_017409405.1 Oscillospiraceae bacterium
AGCGGAAAATCCCTTGAAGTTCGACACTTCAAGGGATTTTAAATATGCGTGCATTTGCTTTTGACCAATGTTTGTTTTACGAAAAAACTCTCTTTAAATTTTTCCTCCGCTTATGCTCTCGCGCCTTTTTCGACAGTCTGCGAGAGTGCGAATATTTCGCACTCTCTTTTATGTATAATCCACCCTTCCAATCATATACTAACATTTGTAGAATCCAATAAATATAAGGAGAGTCGCAATGAAAGGATATGCAATGCTCGGTATAGGAAAAACCGGGTGGATTGAAAAAGAAAAGCCCGAATGCGGACCCCTTGATGCAATTCTTCGTCCGATAGCTCTTGCACCCTGCACATCCGATATCCACACAGTATGGGCAGGTGCTTTAGGTGAAAGAACCGATATGATTCTCGGACACGAGGCAATCGGTGAAGTAGTAGAGGTCGGAAATCTTGTTCGCGATTTTAAACCCGGTGATAAGGTAATTGTTCCGGCAATAACTCCGGACTGGAACACGCTTGAGGCGCAGAACGGATATGCAATGCACTCAGGCGGTATGCTTTCCGGCTGGAAATTCTCCAACTTCAAAGACGGTGTATTTGCAGAATTTTTCCACGTCAATGATGCTGACGGAAACCTTGCTCATCTTCCCGACGGTATGGATCTCCGTGCGGCATGTATGCTGTGCGATATGATTCCGACAGGATTACACGGTGTCGAGCTTGCCGATGTTCAGTTCGGTGACGAGGTTGTCGTAGTCGGTATCGGACCTGTTGGGCTTATGTCAGTAGCCGGTGCCGCAATCCGCGGTGCATCACGTATTTACGCAGTAGGAACACGCCCGAATTGTGTTAAACTCGCAAAAGAATTCGGTGCAACGGATATAATAAGCTACCGTGAAGGCGCAATAGACGAACAGGTCCTCAAGCTCACCGACAGACGTGGTGTAGACAAGGTTATTATCGCAGGCGGTGACAACAATACTTTTGCCGAAGCTGTAAGAATGTTAAAGCCCGGCGGAAAGATAGGAAACGTTAACTACCTCGGCGAAGGCGAGAGCGTGTGCATCCCACGTGTTGAATGGGGCGTCGGAATGGGGCACAAGTCAATTTCAGGCGGTCTTATGCCCGGCGGCAGACTGCGCATGGAAAAGCTTGCATCCCTCATCACAACAGGGCGTATACACCCAGAGAAAATGGTTACCCATGAATTTCACGGTCTTGAGGGCGTAGAACAGGCACTTTCTCTTATGAAGGAAAAGCCGAAGGATTTGATTAAACCCATTGTACTGTTATAATGGCAAAAGGTGAGCACAAAGCTCACCTTTTTTGCTTTAATATTCAAATTCGCCTTCAAATACCATAACCGCATTGCCGGTAAGAGTTACAGCTTCATCAGTGTAGTTGACTGTCAGATCTCCTCCGGTAAGTTTTACCGTTACATCTCTTCCCTTTTCGCAATATCCGTTTTCAACTGCGGCAATTACTGCAGCGCATGCCCCCGTACCGCAAGCAAGAGTTTCACCGTTACCTCTCTCCCATACACGCATACGAAGGGTTCTGTTATCAACCATGCGAACAAATTCGGTATTTATGCGTTCAGGGAATACGTCTGCATTTTCAAACGCAGGACCGATACGATTGATGTCAATGGCGTCAATTCCGTCGCAGAAAACAACACAATGAGGATTGCCGACAGAGACGCATGTCACCTTATATTCTTCATCGGATACTTTGAGAGGATAATTTAACATAACGTCCGTATCTACCCGAGCCGGAATCAAGCTCGCCTTCATCTCCGGCTTTCCCATATTCACCGATACGGAATTAACCTTTCCGTCTCTCAGATAAATTCTCATCCGATAAACACCGCCGGACGTTTCAACGGAGATGAATTCACTGCGGACATATCCTTTATCATACAGATACTTTGCCACACAGCGGATACTGTTACCTGCCATCTTTCCTTCACTGCCGTCTCGGTTGAAGCTCCGCATTTTAGCATCGGCAACAGATGATTTTTCAATAAGAACAATCCCGTCTCCGCCTATACCGTAATGCGGAGTGCAAAGACTTACGCAGAGTGATTCGGGACATGTCAGCTTTCCGTCAAAATTTTCTATGAAAATATAATCGTTTCCGCACGAATGCATTTTTGCAAAATGGATTTTCTGTCTCCACAGGCGCATTGAATTTATATCTACAAGCTCGGTATTAGAGAGAGTAAATCTGCTTTCTATGATGTCTGCAAGAGCATTCGCCGTATCAAGAGAAGTAAGACACGGTATTCCGAGCTGCATGGCACGGCGGTGAAGCTTGGTATAGTCACCTACAGTTGCATCCTTTACGGCACCCGTATAAACTATATAGCTGAGCTTTCCGCTTTCCATCAGCTTTGCTATATCGTCATTTTCAGACGCATTGCCGACAGAAATAACATCAATGCCCATCTGACTTATAGCAGCGGCGGTTCCTCTTGTTGCATACAGCTCTATACCTGCATCAGAAAAGCGCTTTGCCAATGTAAAAATCTCCTGATAATCGTTTTCCTCCACGCTGACAAGAACGCTTGTCGCCTTATCTGCATGCAGTGACGGAACTGTAAAACCTGCCGCAGTAAGCCCCTTAAACAGTGCTTCTGCCATAGTTTTTCCAATACCGAGAACTTCTCCCGTAGATTTCATTTCAGGACCTAAAATCGAGTTTACGTCACTCAGCTTTTCAAAAGAGAACACCGGAACCTTGACTGCATAGTACGGCGGCGTGCGATACAAGCCTGTACCGTAACCCAAATCACGGAGTTTTTCTCCAAGCATGACCTTAGATGCAATATCTACCATAGGAACGTTTGTAACCTTGCTTATATACGGAACGGTTCTTGATGCACGTGGGTTAACCTCGATAACATACAGCTCATCATCATATATGAGATACTGTATATTGACAAGACCCTTCGTATCCATTGCAAGAGCGAGCTTTTCCGAACAGTCACAAACCTTTTTCAGAAATTTGTCATTGAGATTATACGGTGGATATACTGCAATAGAGTCTCCGCTGTGAACGCCTGCACGTTCAATATGCTCCATAATACCCGGAATAAGTACATCCTCCCCGTCAGAGATGACATCAACTTCAAGCTCTGTACCCGGCATGTATTTATCTACGAGAACAGGATTGTCTATACCGCCGGAAAGAATCGTATTCATATAGCGCTCGGTCTGCTCACGTGAACGGGATATCGTCATATTCTGACCGCCGATTACATACGACGGACGCAAGAGCACGGGGTATCCGAACTTTTCAGCGGCGTTTACCGCTTCCTCAACAGAAGAAACCCCCATACCCTTCGGGCGTTTTATTCCGAAGTTTTCAAGAAGTGCATCAAAGCGGCTCCGGTCTTCTGCAACATCTATACTCTCAGCAGATGTGCCAAGAATCCTGATTCCGTTTTCGTCAAGAAACTTTGTAAGCTTAATTGCAGTCTGACCTCCGAATGCAACAACAACGCCGATAGGATTTTCAACCTTGATTATATTCATTACATCTTCCGGAGTGAGCGGCTCAAAATACAGCCTGTCCGCTGTATCGTAGTCGGTAGAAACCGTTTCGGGGTTATTGTTGACGATAACAACATCATACCCCATTTCACGAAGAGTCCATACACAGTGAACGGAGCTGTAATCAAACTCAATTCCCTGCCCGATGCGTATGGGACCCGAGCCGAGAACCATAACAACGGGTTTACCTGACCGTATAAATGTGCGAGAGTCACACGCAACGTCACTACTTGAGTAAAAGTACGGAGTTTTAGCGGCAAATCTTGCAGCACAGGTATCAACCATCTTATAGCTGAAAGAATTTTCAGGAAGCGACTTTGCGCCGTTTATACGCGAGATTGCGGCATCAGTATATCCGAGACGCTTTGCTTTTGTATAAAGAGCATCCGACATTTCGCCTTCCGAAAGCTCTTTTTCAAAATCTGCAAGCTTTTTGAGCTTATTTATAAACCAGCGGTCAATCTTTGTTATCCCGAATATCTCATCGACGCTTATACCTGCTTTAAGCGCTTCAAAAACAGTGAAAACGCGACGGTCATTCTGATCAGAAAGCCTTTCCTTTACGGAGCGCGAATCAAGAGCAGGTGCATTGAGTGTATCAAGAGATATTTCAGCGCCGCGGACAGCTTTCATAATCGCCTCTTCAAAGCTCTGCCCGATTGACATAACCTCTCCTGTTGCCTTCATCTGGGTTCCGAGCTTTCTGCTTGATTCCGTAAATTTATCAAACGGCCACTTCGGGAACTTCACAACAACATAGTCTATGCACGGTTCTGCAAGCGCACTGGTACTTCCCGTTATGTCATTTTTTATTTCATCAAGAGTATATCCGAGAGCAATCTTTGTCGTTATTTTTGCAATCGGATATCCCGTTGCCTTTGACGCAAGAGCAGACGACCTTGAAACACGCGGATTAACCTCGATAACTGCATACTCAAAGCTGTCGGGATTCAACGCAAACTGGCAGTTACAGCCGCCTACAATTCCGATTGAGGATATAATGTCAAGAGAAGCCTTTCGGAGCATTTCATATTCTTTATCCGACAATGTAAGCGCAGGGGCGGCAACAATGGAGTCTCCCGTATGTATACCCACCGGGTCAAAGTTTTCCATCGAGCAGACAATTATCGCATTTCCCGAAGCATCACGCATGGTTTCAAACTCAATCTCTTTCCAACCGGAAATACATTTTTCTATAAGCACCTGCGTAATCGGTGACATATCAAGTCCGTTGCGTGCAATAATGCGCAGCTCTTCCTCGTTTTCTGCGATACCGCCACCTGTTCCTCCGAGCGTAAATGCAGGTCTCACAATTACCGGATAACCGATATTCTTTGCAATATCAAGAGCACCGTCAACATTGTCGGTAACGTCTGACGGAATACACGGTTGACCGATTTCTTTCATCGTATCACGGAAAAGCTCTCTGTCTTCTGCCTTTTCGATTGCCGCCACATCTGTTCCGAGCAAACGAACATTATACTTATCAAGAGTTCCGTCTCGGGAAAGCTGCATGGCAATGGTCAAGCCCGTCTGTCCGCCAAGACCTGCGAGCAAGCCGTCGGGGCGTTCTTTTTCAATAATCCTGCGCACTGTTTCAGCGTTTAACGGCTCTAAATAAATCTCATCGGCAAGGTTTTTATCCGTCATAATGGTTGCAGGATTTGAATTTACAAGAACAACATTTATGCCCTCTTCACGAAGAACACGGCATGCCTGGGCACCTGCGTAATCAAACTCAGCCGCCTGACCTATTACAATGGGACCCGAGCCTATAACAAGAACTTTTTTTATGGAATTATCCTTTGACGATGACGATTTAACCGAAAACGCAGTGTCAATATATTCGCCTTTACACTCATTATAATTCGTAGCCTTTTCATCTTTAAAGTCAAATAAAGCATTTATATCCTGCGGTATTTCGTCACAAATACAACCGTAAAGTTCTCCGGAATCACGTATTATACGAGTAAGCTCTCTTGTGTCAATTCCAGAAATTCCGCAGACTCCGTTTTTCTGCAGAAATGTATTCAGATCATACTGACATCTGAAATTAGACGGAGTATCACAAAGCTCACGGACAATATATCCCGAAAGCTTACACTCTCCAATCGCTTCTTCCTCAATCACTCCGTGATTTCCGATTAACGGAAATGTCTGTACAACAAGCTTTCCTTCATTTTCGGGATTTGTAAGAGTTTTGAGATATCCTCCCATATCCGTTGTAAATGTAAGCTTTCCGCACGAAGCAGATGAGGTTCCTATACGTTCTCCCTCAAAAACAGCTCCGTTACTGAGTACAAGATATGCCATAATCTATACCTCCGAAAAAAGCAGACGGACATATGCATTCTACACATGTCCGTCAAAGTTTTATTATAATGTTGCAGCCATAACCGCTTTTATTGTATGCATGCGGTTTTCTGCTTCATCAAACACAACGGACTGTTCGCTCTCGATTACTTCATCCGTAACTTCCATAGCTGTAAGACCGAATTTGTCGTAAATTTCTTTACCTATTGTTGTGTTAAGGTCGTGGAATGCCGGCAGGCAGTGCATGAATACGCAATCCTGTGCCGCATTCTTCATAAGTGCCATCGTAACCTGATACGACTTCAGGTCGTCTATACGCTCCTGCCATACTTCATCCGGTTCGCCCATAGAAACCCAGACATCTGTATATATTACCTTAGCATTCTTTGTAGCCTCAATCGGATCTTCTATAAACTCAAGCTTTGCACCCGTTGTCTTTGCAATTTCCTCACACTCTGCAACAAGCTTTGCATCCGGAAAATACTTTTTGGGGGCACATGCCACAAAATGCATACCCATTTTAGCGCAGCCTACCATGAGAGAATTACCCATGTTATATCTCGCATCTCCCATGTATACAAGCTTTATGCCCTTCAAATTTCTGAAGCGTTCTTTTATTGTGAGGAAGTCAGCAAGAATCTGAGTGGGATGGAACTCATTTGTTAGTCCGTTCCATACCGGAACACCTGCATATTTTGCAAGCTCTTCTACTATTTCCTGTCCGAATCCGCGATACTCAATACCGTCAAACATTCTGCCAAGTACACGTGCTGTATCTGCAATACTTTCCTTTTTGCCTATCTGTGACCCCTGCGGATCAAGATAAACCGGATGCATGCCGAGATCTGCCGCGGCAACCTCAAATGCACAGCGTGTTCTCGTGCTTGTCTTTTCAAAGATAAGTGCTATATTTTTACCCTCAAAAATCCTGTGAGGTATACCCATCTTCTTTTTTGATTTAAAAACGGATGCCTGGTCTATAAGATATGCTATTTCTTCGGGTGTAAAGTCCAAAAGCTTTAAAAAGTGTCTTCCCTTTAAATTCATAACTATCTTCCTTTCAAATCACTGTGCACAGGCACGTTTTATAATTCCAACTGCTTCTTCAAGAACATCCTGCGGTATATTAAGTGCCGGAAGAAGTCTTACCTTATCCTTTGCCGTAAGGCAGAGAACGCCGTTTTCAAGGCATGACTTTACCACATCACCTGCAGGCTTTACGGTTTTGATGCCGACCATAAGCCCCATACCGCTTACGGACTCTACGCCATCTGCACCCGAGAAAGCATCAAACACAAACTTACTTTTGGCCTTTACTTCTCCGAGAAGCTTGTCATCAATTCTTCCGAGAATGCTGATTGCCCCTGCTGCGCTTACCGGATTACCTCCAAACGTAGAGCCATGATCACCAAAACCGAGGACAGATTCAACCTTTTCACCAAGAAGAGCGGCACCAATCGGAAGACCTCCGCCAAGTCCTTTTGCGGTTGTAACAACATCGGGCTGTATGCCGTAATTCATATAGGCATAGAGCTCGCCCGTTCTGCCGTTACCTGTCTGAACCTCGTCAACCATAAGAAGTATATTATTTTCTGCCGCATATTCGGCAGTCTTTTTCACAAAATCGGCTTCAAGAGGGATAACGCCCCCCTCACCCTGCACGCACTCAATCATAATAGCGGCAGTCTTTGTTTTATCGCAAAGAGCCTTAAGTGCTTCAAAGTCGTTTGCCGGGGTATGGACAAAGCCGGGGGTGAGAGGCTTGAAAAGCTCATGGTAGTGTTCCTGACCTGTTGCCGCAAGAGTTGTGAGCGTTCTTCCGTGAAAGCTGTTTTCAAGGGTTACTATTGTGTAATAATCCTCACCTTTATTTTCTGCGGCATATTTGCGTGCTATTTTTATCGCACACTCATTAGCTTCGGCACCTGAGTTTCCGAAGAAAACCTTTTTCATACCTGTTTTCTCACAGAGCATTTTTGCAAGAAGCGCACACGGCTCAGTGTAATAGAGATTTGACATGTGCTGAACCTTTGACAGCTGTCCGGTAACTGCCGACTTCCATTCGTCATCCGATATGCCGAATGCAGTTACACCTATACCGCTACCCATATCTATATAACGCTTGCCGTCTGTATCATAAACAACAGAGCCCTTACCGTGAGATATTTCAACAGGAAATCTGTTATATGTATTGGCAACGTAGCTTTTATCTACATCCTTAATGTTATTCATTTCTACCTCCGGTTACCATTGTTCCTGCACCCTCGTCAGTGAGAAGCTCCATGAGAATAGAGTGGGAAACTCTGCCGTCCATTATAGTTACATCCTTTACACCCTCATGAATAGCCTCTATACAGCAATTCACCTTAGGAATCATGCCTCCCGAAATAACTCCCTCTTTATAAAGCTTTCCTGCCTCTTCGATTGTTATTTCGGAAATGAGTGTTGACGGGTCGTCCTTATCACGCAAAATACCTGCTATGTCAGTCATCATTATGAGTCTTTCAGCATTGAGCGCACCTGCAATATATGCCGCCGCAGTATCTCCGTTAATGTTATATGTATTACCGTCACGGTCACAGCCAAGCGTTGAGATGACCGGAATGTAGTTCTTTTCGAGCAAATCTATTACGGGTTTTATGTTGATTCTTGTGATGTCACCGACATAACCTAATCGTTCATCGCGAATTTTTGACTCTATGAGTCTTCCGTCCATACCGGAAATACCCATCGCCTTGCCGCCCTTCATTTCAAGAAGGTTTACAAGCGTTTTATTTACCTTTCCGGCAAGAACCATCTGTACGATGTCAACAGTTTCTTTGTCCGTTACACGAAGACCGTCAACGAACTCTGCCTTTTTACCCAGCTTGGACATCAGGTCGTTAATTTCAGGACCGCCGCCATGAACAAGAACAATCTTTACGCCTATCAGCCAGAGCAGAACGATATCTTCCATAACCTGCTCTTTAAGCTGTTCGTCAATCATCGCATTGCCGCCGTATTTGACAACAACAATCTTGCCGTTATATCTCTGGATATACGGAAGTGCCTGAGTTAGTACCTCGGCACGCTCTGCATTTGAAAAAATACCTTCCATTTCTGTTTCTCCTTTATATCAGGTGCGATAGTCGCCGTTGATTTTTACGTAATCATATGTAAGGTCACAGCCCCATGCTGTTGCGCTGTATTTACCGTCACCTATTGATACAATGATTTCTATCTCATTCTCAAGAAGAATCTCTTTTGCCTTTTCTTCGGAAAACTCAACGCCGGCTCCGTTTCTGCAGACAGCGATTTCTCCCTTAGCACTTTTGAAGGAAACATCAACACGGTTGACATCAACTGACGCACCGCTGTAGCCTATTGCACAAAGAACTCTTCCCCAGTTTGCATCGGCACCAAACATTGCCGCCTTGAGAAGGCTGGAGCATATAACACTCTTTGCAACTGTTTTTGCAGTAGCTTCGTTTGATGCACCGCTGACCTTGCACTCAAGCATTTTTGTTGCGCCTTCACCGTCCGCTGCAATCATACGGCAGAGGTGAACGGTTACGGTATTGAGAGCTTTCATGAAGCAATCAAAATCATCGCCGTCAGCATTTATTTCTTTGTTCCCTGCCAAACCGTTTGCAAGAACGGTAACCATATCATTGGTCGAGGTGTCTCCGTCGATGCTTACCATATTGAATGTATTTTTTATATCAGCCGACAGAGCCTTTGAGAGCATCTTCGCACTTATTGCAGCATCGGTTGTTATAAAAACAAGCATGGTAGCCATGTTCGGATGAATCATACCGCTGCCCTTGGCGATACCACCCATACGGCAGACCTTTCCGTCTATTTCAAACTCAACCGCAATTTCTTTTTTTACGGTATCTGTTGTCATTATTCCTTCTGCCGCAAGGTCACTGCCGTCGGAAGAGAGACCCTTTGCAAGTTCAGAAATTCCGTCTGCAATGGGTGCGATATCAAGCGGCTGACCGATAACACCGGTAGAAGCAACAACAACATCTGATGCCGAAATGCCAAGCTCTTTTGCCGCAAGCTCACTCATCTTTTCAGCTACTTCAATGCCGTCAGCGTTACATGTGTTTGCATTTCCGCTGTTGCAGATAACAGCCTGAGCATAGCCGTCGGAAATATGCTTTTTGGTAACATCAAGCGGTGCACCCTTTACAAGATTTGTGGTGTAAACCGCAGCAGCGGTTGCACGAACATCACTGAAAATAAGAGAAAGGTCACGCTTTGTTTTATTTTTGCGAATACCGCAGTGAATTCCGTTTGCCGAAAAGCCTTTTGCAGCACAAATACCGCCTTGTATTATTTTCATATCAATATCCTCCGTTATACATTCAGCCCGGTTGTTTCATCTACACCAAGCAAAATGTTCATATTCTGAATTGCAGAGCCCGAAGCTCCTTTGCCGAGATTGTCAAACCGCGAAACAAGCACTATTCTGTCTTCATTTCCACAAACCGTAATTTGCATATCATCGCGATCAGAAAGAGCACCTGCTGACAAAAAGCCGTTTTCATCAGCCTGTTCTTCAAACCTTACGAGTCCGTTTTTGTAATAAGCACGATATGTATTTCTGATGTCCGAAATCGAACCGCAAAGCTCACTTACGTGGAGAGGAATTGAGACCTCCATACCGCTGTAAAACGGTGCAACAATCGGACAGAAAACAGGAGCAGAAGAAAGACCGCATACAGAAACTATTTCTTTAAGATGCTTATGAGTCTGCCCTACTCCGTACATTCTCGGTGCATCAAGAAGGATGTCGCGCTCTGCATCCTCGTATTCTGCAATCATCTTTTTTCCGCCGCCGGAGTATCCCGTGAGCGAAAATGCGGAGAGTGCGGAATCCGGTTTTATTATGCCGGCGCTTACAAGCGGAGCGAGAAGTGCGACAACGCCGCTTGCATGGCATCCGGGGTTTGCAATGCGCTTTGAGTTCTTTATGCGCTCGCGATTATCAGAAAGCTCGGGAAAACCGTATACCCAGCCGTCTGATGTTCTGTGCGCCGTTGATGTGTCAATAACCGCAGTGTTCGGATTATCCACAAGGCTTACGGCTTCAATCGCAGCCGCATCCGGCAAACACAAAAACACAATATCTGCCATATTGAGCATTTCACGGCGTGCCTCTGTATCTTTTCGCAGTTCATCAGAAATCGTGAGAAGCTCTATATCACGCCTTCCCGATAAACGTTCATTGATTCTGAGTCCTGTTGTTCCTGCACTTCCGTCTATAAAAACCTTAGTCATAATTCTTCCTCTTTTGGTGATTTTTTGCATTTATCAAAGCAAACAGATTGCCATAATACATTTTGAATTATTATACAACACAGCACCGCCTTTTGTCAACCCCAATTTCATAATTATTAACATTTATTTATTATTATTCACATTTTTATGCATAATAATGTGCCGTCTGTATTTTTATCCGACGGCACATTAAATTCACTCATTCTTTTTCTTTATATCAATTCTAATTATTGCAGTAATAATCGAGCACATATTAACGATTTCAGTTATTACTCCTGCATACGAACCGGTAATCAGATTATAAGCAAGCCACATAGGTGAGCTTGGAAACGCAGTCAGGCGTACAAGTGACGGTTTTTTTATCCAAAACGCCACTGTCGTACACACCATACCTGCAATCGGAAGAATTGACGCAAGCCCGTTCCATGTAAAAACACCGGCGACAACAGATACTATGCAAAAAACATAAAGCCATACAACGTTATCTGCAAAAGGCTTCCCTTTATTAACAAACACAAGCGACCGCAAAGCCGCAACAGCATTAAGCAGAGCACCTGTATATGCGCCGAGCATTATAAAATGTATGCAAAACACAGTGTTTGCCGCAAGCTGAAAAGCGAGAATCCGTTTATGAGTCCGCTGCTGGAATGATATAACAGCGCAAATAAGCGCTATTATTCCTACTATCTGAGCTGTTATGTACATATATATTCTCCTTGATTTTTTTGCCGATTATTATTATAATACTCATATCTGAAACTTTCAAGGAGATTTGTATAATATGAAAGAAGTTTTTTCACAAAGCACAGACAAAGGTAATTTCAAAGCCCTTCTCCCAATAGGTGTCTTTCTCATCCTCTATCTCGGTTTAGGACTCACGTTTGAATACATTATGAAAATCCCGATGGGCTTTTACAACATTCCGATTATTGTTGCTTTTCTTATTGCTTTACTTGTCGCCTGTCTTCAGAACAAAGAGATAAGCTTTGACGATAAGCTGTCCATTATGGGAGAAGGTGTCGGCGATAAAAACATAGTGACAATGATTCTGATTTTCCTTGTTGCCGGTATTTTTGTCGGCGTTGTAGGACGTTCAAGCGCAGATAGCGTCGCTTATTTTCTTTTGTCGGTAATTCCTCCGAAATTTGCTGTTGCGGTTCTTTTTACGGTTAGTTGCTTTATCTCTCTCGCAATGGGAACTTCAGTCGGAACTATTACACTTATTACGCCGATTGCAATATCCGTATCAAGTGCTTCCGGCTTTTCTCTTCCCCTGTGCATTGCCTCCGTTGTAGGAGGAGCAATGTTCGGAGATAATCTTTCCTTCATCTCCGACACCACCATTGCCGCTTGCAACGGTCAGGGCTGTCATATGAAAGACAAGTTCCGCGAGAATTTTGCAATAGCGCTCCCTGCTGCAGTTCTTTCTTTGGCTCTCATTCTTATCCTTTCCCTTAATACAGAGATAAAGGGCGAAGTTGCAAAAGATTATAATCTTATTCAGATAATACCGTATATACTTGTATTGATTGGCGGGATTGTCGGTATAAATGTTTTCACAGTCCTTATTATCGGTATCGTTTCAGGCTCTGTTATTATGCTGGCAACAGGAGCTACCGAAATCACAGCATTGCTTTCAAACATGGGGACAGGTGCATCAGGTATGTTTGAAACCGCCATGGTTGCAATTCTTGTTTCTGCGATTTGCGCTCTTATCCGCGAGTACGGTGGCTTCGATGCCTTGCTTTATGCAATAAAACGCATATTCCGCGGTAAGCGCAGCGGTCAGATAGGCATGGGGCTTCTTGTCGGTGCCATGGACATAGCAACAGCAAATAATACAGTAGCAATTGTAATGGCAAATCCGATAGCAAAAGAAATGTCAGAAAACTACGGTATTTCCCCAAGAAAAACCGCTTCTCTTCTCGACGCTTTTTCCTGCATATTCCAAGGCGTCATTCCTTACGGTGCCCAAATGCTTGTCGCAGTTTCAACAGCCGCTGTTGCAGGCTATAATGTATCGGCGTTTGATATAATGCCTTTTCTTTTCTACCCTTATGCACTGCTTTTAAGCTCGCTGATTTTCATATTCTTTGTCTCCGAAAAAAACAAATAACAAACAACGGAGTACTGATATATCCATCAGTACTCCGTTACTTTTTAATCCGTTATATGATGATACAAATAAGACCCGAGCAGTTTTCGTTTGTTATACGCTCAACTGTCTCTTTAAGCTTCATTCTCGCATCCTGCGGCATCTTATAAAGCTTATTATGGAGTCCCTCATTTACAAGGTCATACAGCGATTTTCCGAATATGTTTGAATCCCATATCTTTTCCGGCGTATCCTCAAATTCACGAAGCATACACACAACAAGCTCTTCAGACTGTTTTTCGCTTCCGACAATAGGCGCCACCTCTGTCGTAATATCCGCACGAAGCATGTGTATGGACGGTGCACTTGCGCGCAAACGCACTCCGTACTGCCCTCCCTGCTTGACAATCTCCGGCTGTTCAAGCGTAAGCTCTGAGGTTTCAGGCATGACGATTCCGTATCCTGTTTCACGCACCTCACACAGTGCTTCCTCAACACGCTTATACTCGCGATCCACGACAGAAAGCTTTGAAAGAAGCGGCAACAAATCTCCGTCATCGCGGATTTCAAACCCTGTCTGCTTGCTCAGAACATCGTAGAACAGTCCGCGCGGAAGGTCTGCCCTTGCTTTTGCCGTACCGGTGCCGAGGTCAATTGAAGTAACCGATGCATCAGACACAAGCTGACACTCTCTCATTGTATCAACACATTCGCCGATGTCGCGTATTTTCTGCATTTTTGCAACACCGTGCATGATTCCCGAATAAAGCTCGTTTTTTATCGGGTGACCGTGCGGAAGCGTGTCAACCCATGCAGGCATATGAACTTCAAGCTCCGACACGGGAAATTCGTACAACACACCCTTGATTATACTCTGAATTTCCGGTTCTCTTGCTGTCATACAGTTTATGGCAAGACAGGTTACATTGTATTTATCTGCAATACCCTCGCAAAGATGCCTCGTTTCGGGGCTATCGGGGTTTGCAGAGTTTACAAGAACGATAAACGGCTTACCTATTTCCAGAAGCTCCTCAATCACACGTTCTTCTGCCGCTATGTATTCCTCTCTCGGAATTTCTGTTACGCTTCCATCCGTTGTTATGACAAGACCTATTGTAGAATGTTCAGCTATTACCTTGCGTGTTCCGATTTCGGCAGCTTCCGTCATCGGGATTTCATGGTCAAACCACGGAGTGGAAACCATTCTCGGTCGGTCGTCCTCGGTAACGCCAATAGCACCGTTTACCATATATCCGACGCAATCTATCATCCTTACATTAAACGCGGAGTTTCCGTCAAGAGATATGCTTACGGCATCTTCAGGAACAAACTTGGGCTCTGCCGTCATTATTGTTCTTCCCGAACCGCTCTGAGGAAGCTCATCCCTTGCACGCTCCTTACTGTATACATTCTCAATATTCGGAATAACGAGCGTTTCCATAAAACGCTTTATGAATGTAGACTTACCTGTCCGAACAGGGCCTACGACGCCTATATAAATATCTCCTTGGGTTCTTTGTGAAATATCCTGATAAATATTTTCCACAAAACATTCCTCCTTACACATTCTTTCTGCTGTTACAATATATGGGAGAAATGTACGAGTTATGCAAAAGAGCTGTAAAAAGTCGGTGACTTTTTACAGCTCAAAATTTTATATATGTCTTTCAAATTTAAATTAGTGCTTTTTCTTGAACAATGAGCGTTTCGCGTGTTGAACGCAAAACATCGGCGGTAGTAATAATAGTTTTTTCTCCGTTAATTTCCTTCAAAAATTCGTTGATAGGTTTTGTATCATACTTTTCCTTATTCAGCTGCATAAATCCGTCGCTGCCGTCAAGCGCAAGCAAAACAACAACGCCGTCATCATTCTCAGTTTTTGGCGCACCATTGTATTTGTATTCGATAACCCCATTTGTTCCCCATATTGTAAATCTCCAATATGTTTCCAGTCTGCAACCTTTAGGTGCGGCATAAGACACGTCAGCCATAAAGCCTGCGCCGTTATCAAGCTCAACCATAAACTGAGCGCAATCATTAAATTGCGGCTCATTTACGGCAAAGTGGTTCCATGTACGTGCCGCTGTGACGTTTTTTACTCCAAGTCCTGTGATAAATCTTACAAGGTCTACACCGTGGATTGCAATGTCGTTAATCGTGCCGCCGTGCTTCCCTTTTTCAAAATACCACATCGGGCGCACTCCGTAAGAGAGGGGATGCTGAGCGGTCATGTTAATCGCTCCAACCTCGCCTATTTCACCACCAAGAATCAATTCTCTGATTGTTTTTATACCGTTTGCAAAGCGCATTGAGAAATAGCATCCAACCTTGAGGTTATTCTTTTTCGCAAGTCTTTCTATCTCATCAAGTTCCTCAATGCTTGTGCAAAGTGGCTTATCACTGTATACATGCTTACCTGCACGGAGCGCTGCGATGGCGTGAGCACCACGGTCACCGTAGCAACCGCCGAGGTTAACTATATCAACACGGTCGTCCGCAAGCAACTCTTCAAGGGTGGAATAGTTAAACTCAATTCCGCTACCTTCTGCCAAAGCCTTACCTTCATCAGTTTCCTCCCATGCACCAAGGACGTTTATATCAGGATGCGCCATCGCTTCATTATAAATCGCAAGTGTATGACCGTGGCGGTACCCGACAAATGCTATATTCATATTCATGCTCCTTTTACTAATTCTTGTTTTAGAAAGAGAATACGGGCGGAAGATATTTGACAACGTCAAACAGCATCCGACCGTATTCTTTATAAGAGGAAACTACCGTTTAATCTTGTTATATGCGTTCTCATAGATTGCGAGAAGCTCATCTACCGGAAGCTCGGAAAGCTCTGACCGGAACTTATCCCACTCCGTGAGCGGACGCTGACCGATGATAAATTTTACAAGATTCTCCTCCACAAAGGTTTTGATGGAGGTATCGTAATCTGCAAGAGCTTCAGATTCTTCTGCCGAGAACTCAAGATAGATAGTCGGATCAAGGTTCGGATAAATGTTTTCAAGCATAAAGTCATTTACCTTCTTTGCTTCATCCGAGAAGCTCTCAACAGCAGCTTCGGGGTCAGTACGAAGGCAAGTGCCATGTGATGAGATGCCGTACAGAGAAGTAATCTCTTCGTCCTCTTCTGCAATGAACCTTCTCTTGCCGTCTATAATCTCGTAGGTTTCACCCTCCTTGCCCCAGCTGACCAAATCGGAGCCTTCGTCGGTGTAGAACCAGTTGACGTAGCGCATTGCATTTGCTATTCTTTCTGCATCACCTGTGTTGAACACGGCAAAACCTGTCGGATCATGATTATATTTTGTTGTCATGGGAATGCCCATGCCGTTTTCAACATACGGAGGTTTAACAGCAGTGAGGTTAAACTCACTATTTCCTGCTGAATGTGCAATGCTGTTGAAGAAATCTATTCTTACGCTATACTCCGGCATGATGAAGCCGCGGTCGGTAGAAACAAGCTCCTGCCATGTGCTTGCGTTTATCGTATAGAAATCTGCAGGCATCAGTCCTTCGCTTACCATTTTGTTCAAATAGACGACCATATCATACATGACGTCCTCGGTCGCACCGTAGCACCATTTTTCATTTTCAAAATCATAATATGTGTTCCAGTGGAAATTAGGCTTCCATGAGCTGCCGATAACATTCAGATTCGTCTTACCCTGCCTCATGCAGAAGGGATAAGAATCAGGATAAATTTCCTTGAGCTTCTTACATGCCTCATATAAATCGTCCATAGTTTCGGGGGCTTCAATTCCGTTTTTGTCAAAAATATCTTTGCGGTAAAGCCATGTACGGACGTTAGTAGAGCGTTCTTTACCATAAGTCGGCGCATAGTAGACCTTTCCGTCTGCTGCGCGGCGAATATTTCTCATGAACTGCTCGTTTTCGGGAAGGCTGTCCCAGAACTCATTGTAATCCTTCAAATATTCGGGATAGTCATCAAGCGCAAGGAATGCACCTTGTTCACAGTACGATGCAAATCCATTGGGTTTACCCGGAATACCCATCACATCAGGGAAGGATTCCGGAGATGCCATAATAATCGGGAATTTTGTGCCGAGGTCATTTCTGGGAATAGCGTTTATATTAAGAGTTCCGCCAACAGCCTCTCTTATATATTTCCAGATCACCCAATTTTCATCATACGGCCAGGACGCATCGCTTGTGATTGTAATATTAAGCACTGCATCGTCGGGGATTACCTTACCCTCGGGGATGTCGTAAGAAACATCGCTTGTTCCTGAGTTTCTGCCGCCTGTGCATGCGCACAGTGAGAGCATCATGACAAGTGCAAGAATAAGTGCGATAAGTCTTTTCATCTTCTTTTCCTCCTATTTTATATAGTCTAAAATACGTTTTACAAGTACCGCGACTTCTGCACGTGTGGTGTAATCAGTCGGTGCAATGTGTCCGTTCTTGCCGTTCACAAGACCTGCGGTTATAAGTGCTGATACCGCTTCCTTTGCATACGGTGCAACGGTGTCGAAGTCGGGGTATAACACCTCATCCGTTGACGGGAGGGCACTGAGACCCTCTCCTACATTTATTCCGAGGGCTTGGAGAGCGCGATATACTATTACCATCATATCCTGACGGGTAATGGTGTTGCGCGGTGCGTACTTGTTATCACCTATACCGCCGACGATGCCGCAATTTCGGGCTATTGCAAGTTCCGCGGCAAAGTAGTCAGATTCTGCTACGTCCGCAAAGTTTTCGGTGTTGTCGCTCTTAAGCTCAAATGCACGGACAAGAAGAAGTGCAAAGTCTGCTCTTGTTATGTTGCTTGCAGGTGAGAAGGTAGTCTCACTTGTTCCCTTGATGATTCCCTTTTCGGCAAGTTCGTTTATTGCGTCCGATGCCCAAGCGTGGGAA
Organism: Oscillospiraceae bacterium; assembly: GCA_017409405.1. Classification (GTDB taxonomy): domain Bacteria; phylum Bacillota; class Clostridia; order Oscillospirales; family JAAYXM01; genus SIG480. The sequence goes on from JAFQSU010000040.1 coordinate 18,120, forward strand.
GTAAGGTCGGTGAAGCCTTTGGACGGGAGGGCAGGGACACCCTCCCCTACAGGGGTGTCGTCCCCGTTGTCGGGGCTGGTGGTTTCACCATCGTCGGGTTTTACATTTTCGTCCGTATCGGGGGCAGGTGCGGCACCGCCTCCGCCACCGCCGCCACCTGTGGATGGCGTATCGGTTGACGTGTTATCCTGCGACGGAGAGCTTGTTGTTGAACCGTGAACGGTTACAACAAAGCTCTTGGTTGCCTCACGCCCGGTTTCGTCATAAGCCGTTATCGCAAAGTGGTTTTCACCTATTTGAGAAGCATCCGGCTTCCACGTAACAACACCTGTGTTGGCGTTAACACTCGCGCCTCTGGGAATGTTTGCGCCCAGATACGTTATCTTCTGACCACTCTCGACTGTTGCACTGACAGTGGTTGTAAACGAGCTGCCTGCTGTTGCGGTCAGCTCTCCGACATCCTCAAATACCGGCTTGTCGTCATCAATGTTTGAAATGTGGATTGATGCATTCTGACCCTTTGCTATGTTGTATACATAACCGAGCGACTCGTTGTTTTCGTCCTTATATTCACGGATTACGGTTATCGCACCGGTATGAAGCCTTACACCGCCGTCAATTTTTTCAGCACGTTCAACCTTATACACAGCATTCTCAACCATGTCGTTGCCTATAAAGACATATTCTCCGTCAAGCTCGGATATATCATCGGGAAGATTGTCAGCTTCAATATCAATGTAATTTTCCATCGACATATCTTCCTCAAAGCCCGAAACCTTGCCGGTATACGCTTTCTTCGTATATGTCTTATCAGCGATAATATCGCCGTCGTGGACATAGGAGTATATGTTTACGCCATTCTCATTTAAGCTGTATACGCCGACAAAGCCGCGGAAGTCAAAGCTGAAGCTGCCGTCAGTTACCGTATAGGTAAGCTTGTTGTTTGTTGTGTAAACGATATAGTCCGTACGGAGCTTTCCGTCAGAATCACGTCTTACAACCTTTACCGCCTTTGCCGCATCGTTCCCGCTTTCTTTGCCGTCTGTCGAAATTGCAACGGATGACATTTCGGAGATGTATCGGTCGTTCTTATACGGCTCATATACGGTTGTATAGAGCGTGTCGAGGTTTTTGCCGCTTCTGCGTGCAAGCAGATATTCAAACGTTTCGGGAAGCACGCCGAACTGTGTTTCCATGCGACCTACAGGAACCATACCGCTTGTGAGCGCGACCTCAGAAAGCTCATAGCCGTCATTGAGCATGGTAAGACGCATGTGGAGTTTTCTGTTATCTGTTATTGCATTTCTGAAGTCGGTTACCTTGAAGTCAACCGAGAAGCTTTCAACTCCGCTCGTGTCACGTCTTACGTTCTTCATCCATGTATAGCCTGCCGGATATACAAAGCTTGCAAGCTGATAGCTGAGACTTGGGTCTGCGCCGTATTTGACGTCTGCACCGGCATATGAGCCGATGTAGTTGCCCGTCGCCGTGCCGTCATCTGTCTGATGTACAATGTTGTCAAGACCGACAGTTTCGTATATCTCGTCCGACTGGCTGTGGAAGCTGTAAATATGGTCGTTTCCGCCCTTTATGCGGAAGAAGTCAACTCCGTAGGCCACATCGGGGCCTGCCTCAATCATAACAAGTGTTCTGCGGTAAATTGACGTTTCATCGTAAATTTCCGACGCATCTACGTCCATAAGCTTTACCGCACCCGAATCGTCAAAGTGCTTCGGGGTTCCTGTGTCACGCGTGGAATTTAACTGTGGTCTCTCATTGACGGTGACCGTGTTGTGCGAGATTGTCTGGCGGCACCACTGATAACGGTTTAAGTCATATCCCGACTTTTCGGGGTAGCCGAAATCGGGGGCCATGTTAAGACCGTATGCGTCAATGCCTATTGTCAGCGTATCCATATGCGCGTGCGAACGCTCATTTGTATCAAAAATCATCCAGAAATCGCGCATGTTGTTTGTGTAAGTCGGCGTACCCTTCTGACCGAACCTTCCGCCGTCGCGCAAAACCGCAAAGCCGTAGCCTGTCAGCATTCCGCTATCAAGGTAGAGGTTGTCGTCAATTCTTGCAAGAATCTCATCCTGTATACTCTCAGGATTTTCTGTGAAGATGTCATAGATAAGACCCTCGACGGTATAACCGTTTCTTCGATAAAGCTCTTCTGCAAGTGTGTTGCCGAGGTTTGTGTCCTTAAGATACATAAAGCCTGTTTTGAGCGTGCTCATATCCAGACCGTACTGAAGACCTGCCGTAACCGAGCAGTCACCGACCTCTGCAACGTGTGAATCGGTGAGCGTCATGGGAATGCTTGACGTAAACATCTTTGCAAACTTCGGGTTCTTATATATGTCGTACTTCAGCTTCTGCTCTTCAGAAAACTCAGGGTTGTCCGCATACAAATTAAGTGCTTCCGCACAGTCTACAAGATAGAGAACCCAGCCTGCGTTATAACTCGGTGAGGATTCGTCACCCATACCGTCACGGTCAACAAGTCCGGCAAGTGTTGCGTTGAGGTCCCCGCCGCTGCACCATGATTCATGCTGATTGCCATACGGTTTTTCGCCCTTTACGGTGTAATACTCACCGGGCTTAAAAATCCATTCAATCATCTCGTTGCTTTCCGGCTCACACGCAAGCACGAGTGCCGCAGTCGCAAGGGCGCCCTGCTGCATGCCGTAGTTGCCGTAGATATCACCGGTTTTACAGTTGTCAAAGGTCTCGCGGATGATGTTATCCGCCCAATGCTCCCATATAAGGTCTGCATTGGTTTTCGGGTTTGTCGCCGTCGGATGCTGCGAAAGCTCACGGACAAGCGCTTCATCCTCCATAAGCAGCGGATACAGTGCGTCGGCAGCACGGAGATAGTCACCTATAAAGCCTGTATCACCTATACGGCCGAGAATCTTTCCGTCATAGCCGCCACCACCGCCGGTAACAAAGGTACCCTTCTCTGTTGTGTTGCTGTATTCAAAATGCCATGGTGCATTTGTTGTGTAATCGTGATAGAAATCGGCAAAGCGGTCAAGCAAAAGTGCGCCTGCCCTGCCGTACTTCGGGTCATTTGTGTACACATATGCTGTCGCAAGGGCGCGCATTGCCCGGAACACGTTATAATAGGCATTGTACGCATATGTAGAAATATATGTGTGCACCTCGGGAATCTCAATCTTTTCGATTGTGCGCCCCGTAACATAACCGAAGCTGTCGTCAACACCCCACATCAGACCGTTTACAGGGTCTTTTGTGCGAGGGTCAACGTTGTAGGTTGAGGCAGAAGGGTCACTCCACAGCTCGGTAAAGCTCTCATTGTAGAGATAACCGTTTTTGTTGCCGTAGCCGTAGAACTCATACCATGCATCGGAACGCTTTTCTGTCGGTATATTCTGACAGTCGCATATTCCGTTGTCAGAATGGAAGAGCATGACGTGATGCGCTGTACGCGCACGGTCAACGTCAAACTGACCGTGTTCGTCAAGACCGAGCTTATAGAAGCTTCCGAAATCGTTTGACGGAAATCTTCTCTTGCATTCAAGACACTGGAGCTTCCACGGATGGTTGTATATATCAAGAGAATAACCGCCGACGACTTTTCCGCTTGCATCTGCGTATTTATCCGCAATGGCTTCACCGCAGTAGCGGCAGTATTTATAGTCGGGGTCTTCCTTAAGACCAATCTGACCGCCGCGCGGCATTCCCTGACTCCAGATGGTGTTGTACAGGATATCAATGTTATTGATGTGCTCGTCGGCAGCTTCTATCGCACTCTTTACCGTATCACGCGCCCAAGTATACTTTTCGGCATTTTCCCATGCCGCCTCGCGCCGTGCATCGGTATAGTACGTTGAGCCTGTCTTGAAGGTACCCTCGCGGAAGGTGATTGTCGCCTCGTCCTCAAAGCCGTTATAGCTTGCACGAACAATGACATCTCCCTTAGCGGTTGCCGTGAGAAGATTATCGTCTGTCACGGCGTCTCCCGAGATTACGGTATACGTTACAAGAGAATCATCAAGCTTTCTCACGCTTCCGCTTTCGCGCGTGACACGGGCGGAAAGTTCAATTTCCTGTCCTACATAGCTCTTTTGGACACAGTCGAGTATAATGCCGGTTTCGGGGCTGGTATCCGTGACGTTTACGGTTATGCTTTCACTCGCCTTACTGCCCTCATAAACTGCAGTAAGAGTGAGCGTGGTACTACCTTCACCTATTGCACGGATTTTGCCGTTTTCAAATTCGGCGACTTGCTCGTCATCGGATTTATAAATATATGTCACTTCCGTGTCGGGAACAATCGTGCCGTCAAGAAGTCGCGCACCAAGCGATACAGAGTAGGTTTTACCTGCTGTAAGCTCCGTACTTTCGGGTGTGAACTCGAGGAATCTTATAACATTCTGTCCGTCAAGCATAAGCAGACGTGGGAGAATGTTTTTACCGTTGCCTTCATCCTTGAAGACAACAAGGTATTCACCCTCTGCCGGGAAGTAGACCGCGCCAAGTTCGTCCGTGTGCTGACGGTATGCGCTAACCGTGTGGTCGATATAGTAATCAACCTTTCCTGCAAGGTTTTCAGTTGTAAAGCTTTCGTTGACAACTGCATCGGCATTCATAAAGTAGATTTCCGCAACGCCGAGAGAATCGTTCTTGTGCTTTCCGCCAGTGGTGGAAACCCAGTACAACCCTTCTCCCGGAACCTTTATGCGGAATGCCGCCCAGGCACCGGCTGAAAACTTAAGGCTTACACCACCCGAGGTAGAAGCACTTGATGCACGGGCGAACTGACCCGATTTGTTGCCTTCATACCATGCCCAGTTGCCGTCTGTGTCCGCATAATCTATTCCCGTTACATCCCATATGCGATAGCTGCCGCCGTCGGTTATGAGGTGGTCGGGATCTTTTTGCCAGCTGTCTGTTGCTGAGTTGAGTGTAATTAAATGTGTAATCAGACTTGCATCAACGCTTGATGCCGCAATATCTGCTTCAATCTGACCGCGCACCGTTTCGCCGTCAATGGTGACGTCTGCATAAAGAACGGCACGTCCGCCGTCTCTGCCGGCTAAAACCTTACCGGTTTTCTCGTCAACGGATGCAACGGCAAAATTATCTATGCCATAAACTATTTCCGCACCCGAAAGTAACTTTTCATTGCCGTCGGAGTAAACCGCAGCATCAGCGCTTACGGATGAGCCGGAGAAGCTCATCTTAACGCCCATGAGCTTTATCATCTCTCCGCCGTAGAGTGTGAGCGATTGCGGAACCTCGTCTCCCTCAAACACAACAGCATATTTACCTGCATCCGCAAAGTCGTATGTTCCGCTGACCGCAGATGCGGTTTCAACAGCTTTGCCTATACGCACAGTGCCGGAAAAATCCTTTGAGGTTTTTATCTCATAAGTACCCTTGTGCGGAAGGTTTATTTCAACCGCTGTGTATCCGTCGCCGGATTCAATGTATTGCCAGAGATTGTGCGTTGTATTGTAGCTCGCAGCTGTGATGTCTGAAACGGTGCTGAAATCATAAACCGCACTATATCCCGAATAGGTTTCGGGCAGGACGGTAACATTGATTACCGCCTTTTTCTCGCTGACACCGCTTTTTGCGGTCACTTCAACCTCAATTTTATCTTCCGAAACGCCGGTCGCAACACCGTTTTCGTCAATGGAAACAATGCCGCCCTTTTCCGGCTTGTATGTGATTTCACAGTTGTTTTTATCCAATTCCGTATAGTCGGAAAGATAACCCGAAACGGGGATTTCCTTGCTCTTGCCGACGTTTACGATGATATCCTCTGCCGCAAAGCTCTGCACGGCAAGCTGTGTTTTTTCCGCGCCGAGTGTAAGACGCACGGGATACATGTTCGGAAGCTGTTTGCCGCCGTCACCTGCCGCCTTACTGCAGAAAACGAGTATCTGTTCACCGGCTTCTTCTATACGGAAGTCAGAAAGCG
>JAFQSU010000041.1 GCA_017409405.1 Oscillospiraceae bacterium
ATAAGCGGAAAATCCCTTGAAGTTCGACACTTCAAGGGATTTTAAATATGCGTGCATTTGCTTTTGACCAATGTTTGTTTTACGAAAAAACTCTCTTTAAATTTTTCCTCCGCTTATGCTCTCGCGCCTTTTTCGACAGTATAAAAAGCTGTGACGAAAATTCGTCACAGCTTTTATCAGTTGTTTAGTTCTCTCCGTTGAAATAGCTCTCGTATACTGCGAGCATATCGTCAATCGGAAGCTCTGCGATCTCTGCCTGGAATGCATCCCACTCAGTAAGCGGACGCTGGCCGATAATGAATTTCTGGATATTTTCCGTAACCATTGTGTTGGTTGAGGTCTGAAGATCCGCAATCTTCTTTGCATCCTCACTTGAGAGGGTGAGGTAAAGAGTCGGGTCGAGGTGCGGATAAATGTTGGAAATGATGAAGTCAGTTGTTGCAGCCTGTTCTTCGGAAATAGATGCATTGATGGATTCGGGATCTATACGCATGTATGCTCCGTGTGTCTTGAAGCCGTAGAGCGTCTGAGCATTTTCAGTCTCATTGTCAATGATAAACTGACGCTTGCCGTCAACTACCTCATATGTCTCGCCTTCCTTACCCCATGAGAGAAGCTCACATCCCTCGTCGGAGTAGAACCAGTTGATATAACGCATTGCGTTTGCAATATCAGCCTCATTGCCGGTGTTGGGTATTGCATAAATAGACGGATCCTGATTGAACTTGTTGTTCATGTTTATGCCAATACCGTTATCGGCACGCGGAGGTGTCATAGCGGTGAGGTTGAAGTCAGGATACTGAGCACGAGCCATACCGTTGAAGAAGTCGATACGAACCTGATATTCCGGCATGATAAAGCCACGGTTTGTTGCAACAAGCTCCTGCCAGGTCGTTGTGTTGATGGTGAGGAAGTCTGCCGGAACAAGACCCTCTTTTATCATCTTGTTGAAGTACTCGACTATTTCGAGCATGACATCTTCTCTTGCGCCGTAGCTCCATTTTCCGTTTTCGAAGTCATAGTATACACCCACATGGAAGTTCGGCTTCCATGAACAACCTATAACATCGAGGTTTGCAAGACCTGAACGCACGCAGAACGGATAGGAGTCAGGATAAAGCTCTTTGAGCTTCTTGGAAACTTCATAAAGATCCTCTGTTGTTTCGGGAATTTCAAGGTTGTGCTTATCGAAGATGTCCTTACGGTAGAGCCATGTGCGGAGGTTGGTATATCTCTCCATGCCGTAAACCGGTGTCTTGTATGTCTTGCCGTTCGGGCTTCTTCTGATTTCTCTCATCCACTGATCTTCTTCCGGGAGACCTTCCCAGAAAGCATAGTAATCAGGGAGGAATTCTTTGTAATCCTCAAGGGCTACAAAAGCACCCTGCTCACAGTAATCTGCAAAGCTTGAAGGAACGCCGCCGGTATAGATAGCGTCCGGAAGAGTATCCTTGGATACCATCATAAGCGGAAACTTTGTAGCAAAGTCTGATGACGGAATGGCATTGATATTCAATGTACCGCCGATAGCTTCGCGTATGTATCTCCATACTGCCCAGTCTTCTTCATACGGCCATGAAGCATGGCTTGTGATAGTAATGTCTAAAACTGCATCGTCGGGAATCTGCTTACCCTCGGGAATGTCATACGAGATTTCGCTGTTGACATCGGATGTACCGCCACCGCATGCACAAAGTGCAAACATCATGACGAGAGCAAGAATGAGTGCTATACTTTTCTTCATTTTGTTTCCTCCTTAATTTTCGCATGTTTTCATGCATTTTACACTATATATAATTCTAATATATAGTCCCTCATCCTACAATATGTAAATTTGTACGTTTGACCAAACTTGTTTTTTTCCCGAAAATCACAAGGGTCTATTACATATCGCAACATACTATATATTGTATACGATGCCATTTTCTTTGTCAATAAAAAACTCAAAAAATGACAATCTGACAAAATTTTATTGTGCGCTTGCGCACGCTACAAGATCGGCTATTGCACTGCGGTCGGTGAAGTCTCCGTCTGCGTCGCACAGCTCTATTAAGAGCTTTTCCATCTCGGTGGGATTTTCCTTTCCGCTCATAATTTTTTTAAGCGTTTTGAGTGCCGCTCTGTGAGGCAATGATAATTCAGAAATTATCATCTTGCCGAGAAAATTAAAAACCTTGAACTTATCGCGTATCTCGGGTGGAAAGTTCTTCTCCATAACCATTTTATCGTAATAATCTCTGCAATCAAGCGGTGTCAGACCCGTAGTATAGACGAGAAGCTTCTTACCGCTAAGAATATCCATGTTTTTTGTAAGCAGCGTAACGCCGTTTATCATCTCGGCATACAGTCCTCCGCCGTATATGACTGTATCAAATTCTTTAAGCTCTGCTGCCTTGACACTTTTTGCATCTCTCATTTCGCAACCGAGCTCTTCCGCTATCCATTCTGCATACGTCTTAGTCGAACCGTATCTTGTTTTGTATACCACAACAGCTTTCATAAACATTACTCCTATTAAACAGTTTTGATTTTGCTTTTCGTCTTTATGCTTGCCGCATATGCACTGTTGCAAAGACCGAGCACCGCAGAAGTGATAAAGAGAAGCTCGATACCGAGGGTTTGCCATATCCAACCGCCGCAAAGCGCAATGAATATAGTTATTACATGATTTATTGAAACACCGGTTGAGATTGTCGCCTTTACTTCCTCCTGAGTATCGGAAAGGTCCTGAACATACAGATTTGACGCCATGGATGCAAGCGAAATAACCGCATCCAGTATATAGTTTATGCAGCAGATGATAAATGCGATGTTTTTCGGGAACAGATGGTGAGCAAAGCCGTAGAAAAAGCACACGGCGACAAGAATGAGCGTGTCTGCAACCATAACCACCTTATAGCCGAGACGATCAATTATCCTTCCCACAAGCGGAGATGCGAAAAAGCAAGCTACTGCCGATATTGCAAACAACAGGCTTATCGTTGCGGCATTTGCGCCGTAGAACAAAATAAGCACATACGGACCGAAGGTCAGAAAAACCTGTTTTCTTGCGCCGTAAAACATTTCAAGCATGTAGTATTTTGTATACTTCCTGTCGAAATAGAAGCGTCTTTTCGTCTTGTCGGTTTCGCTTTTTCCGAAAATTTTTGTCGAAAAAACTACACTTACTGCAGCGAGAGCGACGGCAATCCAGAAAAACTCTGTGTACGGCTGAGAAGTTGCAAAAACCGAGAACGCCAATATAATCATAAGGTATCCGAAGAGAGTTCCTATCTGATTAACGGCAGTCTGTGCGCCGAGAGCTGTTCCTCCGCAATCAGGCTTCGCATATTTTAAAGACAGCGTACTCTTCATGCCGATTTGTATATGCTCACCCACAGAGTACATGCATATAGCAAGTGTTGCAAACACCTTTGTCGGCGGAAGTGCCGCATGCATAGCCATACCCACAAGCATGATAACCGCACCGACCTTGTACAGAGTTTCTGCCGACAGCATATAAAAAGTCGCAAGAATAAATATAAGAAGAATACCCGGAAGTTCTCTGAAAAACTCCGTAACACCTCTGTCCATTTCACCCATGCCGACAATTTCAGCAAGGAAGTTATCAAGCATGCCTTTATAAATACCGTAAGATATGCCGGTTATGAGCACCGAAAGTAAGAACATCTTAAATCCGGAGCCCTCCGTGAAAATATTTTTAAAATTAAGTACCGAATTTTGCTTTTTCATAGCTTTAGTCCTTTGTTATGTATTTATGCTTATATCGCTGCGAAGGTGTGCAACAACTTCGCAGTGTTTTGTTCTCGGGAACATATCGACAGGCTGAACAGAAACCGCGTTATACATACCGTCACCGCAAAGAAGCTTAATATCTCTTGCAAGTGTTGCCGGGTCGCACGAAACATAGACAAGCGTTTTGGGATTCATGCGCTTTATCTCTTCAATGACTTCGGGAGAAAGACCCTTTCTCGGTGGGTCAACTACGATAGTGTCGGGCTTTTCGCCACGCCTTGCAAGAAGGGCGGCAGCCTCTCCTGCATCGGCACAGATAAACTCAGCGTTGGTCACGTTGTTAAGCACACAATTTTTCTTTGCATCCTCAATCGCCTGTGGAACAACCTCGACACCTATAACACGTTCTGCGTGCTTTGCAAGACTCAGAGTAATCGTACCTATACCGCAGTATAAATCGAGAACAAACCTTGCGCCGTCACAAAGTGCAAGCCTTGTGGCGATATCGTAAAGCCTTTCTGTCTGCGCGTGATTTACCTGATAAAAAGCCGCAGGAGAGATTTCAAACTCGCTCCCTGCAAGCTCATCGGAAAGCGTACTGTTTCCCCACAGTGTTATATATTCATCGCCGAGAATGACATTTGTTTTCTTCTTATTTATATTAAGCACTATTCCGCAGACCTCGGGACACTGCTGCGTTACCGTTTCAATAAGCTTGTCAACATGCGCCGGACGTGCTGCGGATATCAGACACAGTAAAGCACCGCCCTTGCCGGTTCGCACATAGATATGGCGAAGAACACCCTTGCCGGTTTCTTCGTCATAAGCCGGTATAGAATACTCCTTCTGCCAGATGTGTACAACAGCGCGCACCTTATCTGCAATTTCGCTCTGAATAAGACAGACATCCGACGGAACTATGTCGTGGCTTCTTGTTCTGTAAAAGCCGCTCTCACAATTCTTCCCGACAGGAAACTGTGCTTTGTTACGGTAACGCACGGTGCTGTCTGCCCCTATAATCGGAAGAACGGGGGTATTTTTTCCTGCAATGCGTTCAATCGCCGAGCGGACGCGTTCTTCCTTCATGCGAAGCTCCTCATCATACGACATGTGCCACATCGTGCAGCCTCCGCACTTCGGATAATGCTTACACATGCCTTCCACCCTTTCGGGAGAGCTCTCGATGACACGGACAAGCTTTGCATAGGCAAAGCTTTTTTCTACTTTCAGTATCATTATTTCACAACGCTCACCCGACAGAGCCAGCGGAACAAAAACAGCCATGCCGTCAATGCGTGCTATCCCTGCCCCCTCGGAGGTGTAGCCTGTGATTTCAACTGTATGGATGTCGCCCTTTTTCATTATTTTCCTCGCTTTACAACAAACCTGACCGCAAACGGAAGCGTAAGCACAACAATTGCGGCAACATACGGCATTTCAAAAAACACTTTCATTATTCTGCCGAAGACAACCGGGTCGAGAAACGTAATCAACCCTACAACAGCAGAAGAAATTGCAGTTACAAGTACGGCGCCTGCCGCAATATCCTTGATTTCACGGATACGCTCATCAAAGCCTGATGAAACCGCATCACAAAGAAGCTCAAGCGATGTATTCACAAGCTCTGCCGCAAGCACTGCGCCGAAGCACAGAACAAAGCGCAAAACGTCCGTTTTTTCAACCTGACCTATTACGGAAAACAATATTACATAAAGCATCATACAAATATGTATTCTGAAATTGCGCTCATGCTTTATGACACCGTAAATCCCACAGAATGCATTTTTAAAGCTTTTCGCAAGACTTCTCATCTCACGTTTCATCCGCATCACTTCTACCTCCCGATTCCCATGGCGGTGAGAATCTCCTCCTGACGTGAGAAGTGAAGCTTTTCGTCCTCCTCACCCTTCTCATGGTCGTAGCCGAGGAGATGAAGCATGCCGTGGACTGTAAGGAAAGCAAACTCACGCTCTTCACTGTGACCGTATTCCTCAGCCTGTGCACGGGCACGGTCTTCTGAAATGACGATATCGCCGAGCATAACAGCGCCGGTTGAAGCATCTATTTCAAGCGGATTTACTTCTATCTTCTGCCCCGGCGAAAGCTCGAGCATAGGAAACGACAAAACGTCTGTGGGACGGTCTACTCCCCGATGCTCCATATTGAGCTCGTGGATGTTTTCATCGTCCGTTATTATAACGCACACATCACAGCTCTGCTCAACATTTTCAGCATCAAGTGCCGCCTTTACCGTTTTTGTGATTAAAGCTTCCAGTGCTTCTGAATTTTCCTTACAAACTACTGTTATGCTATGCTCTGCCATTTTTTGAACCCTGCCTTATCTGTTGTAATTTCTTTTCTCTTTCACGGTCGCGCTTTTCATATGCGTTTATTATTCTCTGAACAAGAACATGTCGTACGACATCCTTTGAAGAAAGCATGCAGATCTCGACATCCTCTATGTCCTTTAACACCTTCATTGCATCTCGGAGTCCCGACGATTTGCCGTCGGGAAGGTCAATCTGTGTTATGTCACCCGTTATAACTGCCTTGGAGTTGAAGCCGAGACGGGTGAGAAACATTTTCATCTGTTCGGGTGTTGTGTTCTGCGCCTCGTCGAGGATTATAAATGAATCATCAAGCGTTCTGCCTCTCATATATGCAAGAGGCGCAACCTCGATGGTGCCGCGTTCCATATACCGCTGGAAGGCTTCAGGTCCTATCATATCATACAGCCCGTCATAGAGCGGACGGAGATACGGGTCAACCTTGCTCTGCAAATCTCCGGGAAGAAAGCCAAGCTTTTCGCCTGCTTCAATTGCCGGACGGGTAAGAATAATGCGGTTGACCTTCTTTTCCCTGAACGCATTTACCGCCGCGGCAACCGCAAGATATGTCTTTCCCGTTCCGGCAGGACCGACACCGAGTGTTACGGTATTGTTATTGATTGCATTTATATAATCACGCTGACCTATTGTCTTGGGCTTTATGGGTTTTCCCTTTGTTGTTATGCAGATAACGTCACGGGCAAGCTCTGCAATACGTCCCTCTTTATTGTCTTCAACAAGACCTATGACATAGCGGATGTTCTGCTCGTTTATGCCCTCGCCCTTGGAGGACAGCACGAGAAGGCTTTCAATTACACGCACCGCGCGGTCGGCACGCTCTACATCCCCGACAACCTTAAGCTCGGTATTTCGGTTGAGTACGGTAACGCCGAGCTCACGCTCGAGGATTGCGATGTTCTCATCGAAAGAGCCGAAAATATCCGTCATCTGTTCAAGTCTTTCAATGTTTATCGTTCGTTCTACCATGTTGTTATATATCACCCGTTTCTAAGTATTTCACGTTTAGTTCCTATCGGTTCTATGCTTTCTGCAGTGAGGGTGGCATACGCAAAAACTTCATCCGATGAGGTAATGAAGTCTGCATTTATCACCTCTGCATCTTCCGGCAGCTCAAGCGATGACATCAGCCCCTTACTCAGGCTGTCATATGCTGTTTCGTCAGACACGGAAGCCTTAGATATCTCATACTCTCTGCAGGTTGCCCTTTCAAGCGATATCGGCAAGCGATATCTTCCGAAAAGCCGGAGATCTGTTCTTTTTATTATTTTATCACACTTTGTATATGAAATTCCACTATTTATATATAATTTTATTCTGTTGTCAAATAATAATATCGTATAGAGGTCCTTTTCTCTTCCCGTATAGACCTTTTCACTGTATTTTTTCGGCATGCGTGCGGATTTTTTTCGCCAGACACGGGCACGTATTTCTGCATCGGCATGCGTGGTAATGGTTGTTCCCGCTCTTCCCGTAACGTATCCGCTTGCAAGTATCTGTCCTCTGGTTACGGTTTCGCCTCTTACAACTTCGGGAGTACCTGATTTTACCGTTATGTCATGTATGATACCGTCTTTATCCGAAATTATATCACACGGAAGCTCCGACGGGAGAATTTCCGGCGGAAGTGTACGCTTTCGTGCAGTGACATGTGCGTGTGAACCGTTTATGTTTACAGATATGTATGACAGCTCGGGCATATCGATAAGTATATTGTTTTTTAAATTTTCCATTTCAACAGACGGTGCATACGTGCCTACTCTAAGCCCTTGCTTTGAGAGCTCGTTTAAAAGTCTTGCAGTGTCAAGCTCTGCATACCCGTCAATGTCTATTACCCACACAAAGCTTGTGAATATCCATGCAATTATGCAAAACACCGCACATCCGGAAATAAGCGCCGCGCGTTTTCGGAATCTGTTTAAAAAAAACGGCAGTCCGCATCTTTTGACTATGTGAACTCTGCACATAGCCTTTCTCGCAACCGGTCGGATTCGCTTGAAATTTTTAACCGTCATCCTTATGCGAAATACACCAAGTCCGTCATTCGTCATATCCCAGAACTCTATCCCGTGTCTTGCGCACAGATTAAAGAAACGCTCGGGATATGAGCTTTTAACTTCTAAAAGCACACTTCCGCGAACGAAGTTTACAGCTGACTGCAAGAAGATCCCTCCCGAACAAAGCCCACACTTTCAATAATACCCGAAAGCCGTATCTCATTATTATTCATCGCAAGCACACGGAGCCTTTGCCCAAGTACACGCACGGTTTCCTTTCCGGCATTTAATGTGACCTCATTTTCCGAAAGCTCAAGTATCCCCTTGTGGTTTTCTATGAAAACCTCACGTTTTCCTGTTATTTCAATATGCAAGAGCCCACCCTTTATATCCGCCGGAATATCAAGCAAATCGGCGGCACGAACTCTGAAGCTGTCTTTTTGCAAAGCAATTCTCCCCTTTCACTTTAATTCTATTATTTCAGTCTTTAACATATGTTTAAATTGTTTAGAACAAATTTCTCTTGCTTTTTACCTTCACGAGTAATATAATGTGTAATAGTCTTTATCAGCATTTAAGGAGGGACGTATTTTTGCGCTCTTTTTTGGATAATATAAATCTTCTTCTTTTTATATTCTTTACGGTTCTCTATTCATACCAGCTTATATATGTTTTCGTTTCTCTTCTCGGCAAAAAGAAAGCATTTACTGCAAAAAAAGAACATAAGTTTGCCGTTATTATTGCCGCAAGAAATGAGCGTGTGGTCATTGCACAGCTTATCGAAAGCATAAAAAAGCAAAGGTATCCGTCAGAGCTTTGTGATATCTACGTTATAGCCGACAACTGCACCGACGATACTGCAGAAATCGCAAGGGCGGCAGGCGCTACGGTTTTTTGCAGAGATAATAAAAGGCTTGTCGGAAAGGGTTATGCCCTAAATTTCGGCTTCAAGAAGCTCGTTGAAGCAGGCTCCTTCTCGGATTATGACGGTTTCTTCGTGTTTGATGCCGACAATCTGCTTGATGAAAACTACATCGCCGAAATGAACAAGGTTTTTGATTCGGGATACAGAATAGTTACAAGCTACCGCAACTCAAAGAATTATGACACAAACTGGATTTCCGCAGGCTCTTCGCTCTGGTTTCTGCGCGAGGCAAAGTATATCAACGCTTCACGCATGATTCTCAATTCAAGCTGTGCAGTCTCGGGCACCGGCTTTCTCGTCTCACGCGAAATTATAGAGAACAACCGCGGCTGGCAGTATTATCTGCTTACCGAGGATATCGAGTTTTCAATCGACAGTGTTATAAAGAACGAAAAAATCGGATATGCGGAAAATGCCATGCTGTATGACGAACAGCCGTATACCTTCCGCGAATCATGGAATCAGCGTATACGTTGGGCAAAGGGCTTCTTTCAGGTATTTGCCGCATACGGCGGAAAGCTTTTTCGCGCAATATTCAAAAACCGAAGCTTTGCCGCATACGATATGCTTATGACAATCATGCCCGCCATGACGATTACGCTCATTGGCGCAATCATAAACTCCTCGTTTCTTATCTATGCATTGCTCAACCTTCCTTCCGCAAAAATGCTTGCGCTCACAGCAGGCATAGCTCTTTTTATGACATTCTTCAATTTTTATGTCGTTCTTTTCTTTTTCGGAGCAATAACTACCGTTACCGAGTGGCATAAAATAAATTCTTCAACAGGAAGAAAAATTCTTTATATGTTCACCTTTCCGCTGTTTATTTTCACATACATTCCCATCTCTATTGTTGCTATTTTTAAAAAAATAGAGTGGAAGCCCATTCACCACAGCATTGCAAAAAACATTGAAGAATTTCAGTAAATATATCAAAGCAGGAAAGAGTCCGCGATCGGCTTCTTTCCTGTTTTTCTCTTTATTTATATCTTTTTTGTATTTTATTCTCTTTTTATTTTGAGGGGACTTGAATTCTTCTTGTCATTTGCTATAATTACAGAAAAAGGAGGTTTGTTCAGATGCCAAAACTGATTTTGTTTCAGGGAGATTCCATAACCGACTCCAGGCGCATTCGTGAAGAAGACCGCTTTACCGGTTCGGGCTATGCAACTATAGTTTCCGCACGGCTCGGGCTTGATTTTCCCGGTGTATACAGCTTTAAGAACCGAGGAATCGGCGGAAATAAGATAAGTGACCTTTACGCACGCATGGGTGCAGATATTCTTGATTTGAAGCCCGACTACATGAGCCTTATTATAGGCGTAAACGACCTTTTCCGTGACTATCTTTCATGCGGAGGACAGCGTTCCGAAAGATTTGAGCGGGACTATACTGCTCTTGTTGATGCGATTCTGTGCGAACTTCCCGATTTGAAAATTTTCCTGATGTCGCCGTTTCTGATACCCTGTGAAAGCTTCTATAGGATTCACAAGGAGAGTACGGACATTGACCTCGACCGTTTAATTTCTGACCTTCCGCTTTATCAGAAGGCATGCGAAAATGTTGCAAAAAGATTTTCTTTGCCGTTTGCGCATCTCCATCCCGAGATTGACAAGGCCTTAAAGCTTGCACCTGCGGAGTACTGGACACCCGACGGCATTCACCCGACACAGCCGGCGCATGAAATAATCGCCCGTAAATGGCTTGAGCTGTTTAATAAAATCAGATAGTTTAAAAAGAGGCGTGTGGCAAAATGTATTTTGCCACACGCACTTCTTTTATTCTTCAGTTTTATCAGCCTGAATATCCGCATCGGGGATTGCGTTTTCTCCGTCTTCTCTTTCGGGAACCTTTTCATCAAATAATGCGTAAAAATCTTCGGCTTCCATCGTTTCGTTTTCGAGAAGGAATTTTGCAATTTCGTGAAGCTTATCCATGTTATCATTCAAAATCTGCTCGCATTTTTTGTATGCGTTTTCTACGATTTCACGGACTTCTTCATCAATAATACCGGCAATTTCTTCAGAGTATGCACGCTTTTCGGCAAAGTCACGGCCGAGGAACACCTCATCGCGGTCGGAAGCATAGCTTATCGGACCCAAGCGGTCGCTCATACCGTACTTTGTCACCATATCACGGGCGATACCCGAGGCCCGCTGGATATCGTTTGAAGCACCCGTTGAAATGTCGTCAAGAACAAGCTTTTCTGCAACACGTCCGCCGAGAAGCGAAACTATGTCCTCATTCATCGCAGTCTTGGACTTTGTGTATACGTCCTCACGCGGAAGTGAAATAGTGTATCCGTTTGCCATACCTCGCGGAATTATTGAAATATGGTGCACAGGATCCTGCGTCGGCAAAAACTTCATAGCGAGGGCGTGACCTGCTTCATGGTACGCCACAAGCTTATTTTCACGCTCACTTCTCACCCTGCTTTTCTTTGCAGGACCGGCGATTATCTTGAGCATTGATTTTTCAATGTCATCCTGCGTAAGGCTCTTTTCTCCGCGGCGTGCCGCAAGGAGAGCAGCTTCGTTGAGGAGGTTTTCAAGGTCTGCAGGTGTAAAACCGCTTGTAGACTTTGCAACAGTTTTAAGACTTACATCGCTTGCAAGCTTTTTCTTGCGTGCGTGGATTTCAAGAACCTTTTCACGGTCACGCATATCAGGAAGACCGACATATACCTGGCGGTCAAATCTGCCCGGGCGCATAAGAGCCGGGTCGAGAATATCGGGGCGGTTGGTTGCCGCTATAATGATGACACCCTCGTTGTTTCCGAAGCCGTCCATCTCGACAAGAAGCTGGTTGAGCGTCTGCTCACGCTCGTCATGTCCGCCGCCGTAGCCTGCACCGCGGTGACGGCCGACAGCATCAATTTCGTCTATGAATATGATAGCCGGAGCGGCTTTTTTTGCCTGCTCAAAAAGGTCACGGACACGGGATGCACCGACACCGACATACAGCTCTACAAAGTCAGAGCCGGAAATGGAAAGAAACGGAACGCCGGCCTCACCGGCAACTGCCTTGGCGATATAGGTTTTACCCGTTCCCGGAGGGCCTACAAGAAGAACACCCTTAGGTATCCTTGCTCCGATTTCGGTAAACTTTTTCGGGTCCTTTAAAAATTCTACTATTTCTGCAAGCTCGAGCTTTTCTTCCTCTGCACCTGCAACATCTGCAAAGGTGACCTTCTTTTTCTCGTCACGGCCGTCCTTTGTACGGGCTTTTCCGAAACGCATGGTCTTGCTTGCACCGCCGTCAGCCTTGCTGTACATGAAATACCACATAAGACCGATTACGACAAAAACAAGGGCGTACGGCAGAAGCATCATCCACCACGGAGTTCCTTCATCCGGCAGGCGGTCGTCATCGGTTATTATGCCGAGCGAGCGATGCCGGCGCAGAAGCTCTCCCAAATCCATACGGAAATCCGCACGCACCTGGGGATCGGTAAGGTCAAAGTTTATAATCTCCTGACCCGATGGCAGCGGTCTTTTCAGCTTCATTGTAAGAAGACCGCCGTCTATAATATACTCCTCTACATTTTCAGCTTCGAACTGGCGCACAACATCTGCATATGTTATTTTTTCTGTGCTTGGCCCCTCGAACAGGAATGAGGCGACAGATACCAATATTGCAATTATAAGTAAAAACAGCAATATGTCGCGTGTGTTGTTTTTTTTCAAGTGATGTCACATCCTTAATCTGTATTTATTTTTCGTATATTTCGCGCTTGAGAACGCCTACATACGGTAAATTTCTGTATTTTTCGTTATAGTCAAGACCGTAACCGACAGCAAATTCATTTTCGATGTCAAAGCCTACAAAATTCGGCTTGACCTCAACACGTCTGCGCTCAGGCTTGTTGAGAAGCACGCATACCGCAACGGATTCTGCTCCCCTGCTTTCAAGCTCGGGGATGAGATTTGACAGGGTAATACCCGAATCAAGAATATCCTCGACGATAATTACACTTCTTCCTCTGATGTCGGTATCCATATCCTTTTTTATGCGGAGCTCACCCGTCGTTTCGGCACCTGCACCGTAGCTTGATACCTGCATAAAATCAATTGTGCACGGAAAATCAAGCTCTCGTACAAGGTCGGCGGTGAAGATAAGAGAGCCCTTCAATATACATAATATAAGCGGATTTTTGCCTTCGTATGCACCTTTTATTTGATTTGCCAAATCTTTCACTTTTTCGCCAATTTCTTCACGTGTCAGAAGAATTTTAGCTATGTCTTTTTTCAATATACCCACACCCTACTTATTTATATCTATAACAAAAATATATTCACCTTCCGATGATGAAAGACGGACATCCTGACCAAAGCCGCAAACACCGAAAAGCTTTTCGTCATCTGCCAGAACAGGAACCGAGTCTCGCATATGCTTTGGAATGTGTTCTTCTATAAAAAACTTTTTAAGACTTTTGGAAGGACGGTTTTTAATTTTCAGCTCGTCTCCCGTCTTTCTGGGTCTTATAACCAAATCACCTTGTATTTTATCACAGGGAATGATAAAAGTATTTAAGGAATTATTAATTTTTCCGGAATTTACCTCTTTTTTTACGGTTACCGTATACTCACCGTACGAAAAGGACCCCTCAGAGATACTTACGGGAAGAAGCTTTGATCTCTCTGCATCCTTTTCAAACACAAGCTTTTCATATTCACAGCGCACACGGAGTCCGCGAGGAAGCTCAATGTACTTTGACGGAGAAGCTCCTTCACACAGTCTGCGGATATCGTTTACGTGACAAAACTCAAGCGTATATACGTCTGTTTGAAGTGCATGTCTTGAAAAAATTTCACACACTCTTCCGAACATAGCATCGTCGAGCTTTAAAATTTCGTCTCTTTTACATGACGTGGCGTCGAGCATAATCCTTTTATATTCAGCCAATGCCGCACGGTTGAGGAAAGCCGACTCTGCCCTCAGTATTTTTGATGAGCGCAAAGCATTTTCAACAGCCTTTGAGTTTATATCAAGCATAACCGGGATTATCTGATGACGGATTTTGTTTCTTGAATATACTGTTTCGGCGTTTGTTTTATCCTCGCAAAAAGCAATTTGATTTTCTTTTGCATAAACTTCTATATCTTTTCGTGAAACGGAAATCAAGGGGCGGATGATATTCCCTCTTACAGGAGGGATCCCGTTCAGTCCGTCGATTCCGCTGCCACGTGCAATATTGAACAGAATTGTTTCAAGATTGTCATTTGCGTTATGCGCAGTAGCAATTTTTGATGCGCCAAAATGCTTTCCGGCACGCTCTAAAAATTCATACCTGACATTACGTGCTGCAAGCTCGCAGGACTCACCCGTTTCCTTTGCAATGCGCGCGACATCTGCTCTCTCACACATCAGAGGTATCCCCATGCTTTCACACTTTTGACGGACAAACTCTTCATCCTGCACAGCATCGTCTCCCCGGAGCATGTGATTGAGATGCGCTGCGCACACACGTATTCCAAGCTGATGCGAACACTTTACAAGCACGTCAAGAAGCACAGACGAATCCACCCCACCGGACAGTGCGCACAGTACGCATTCTCCGTGAGTGAGCATTGCATTTTCTTCTATTGTTTTTAAAACCTTAGTAACCATGTGTATCAATCGACGTAAACTTTGTATACTTACCGTCCCAGTGCAGGTCTATATCACCCGTACTGCCGTGACGGTTTTTTTCTATAAGAAGCTTTACCGTTTCGGGAGTTTCGGGATTTTCACGGTATAAAATCATAACGACGTCAGCATCCTGTTCAATTGCGCCGGATTCACGAAGGTCGGAGAGTCGGGGGCGACGCTCCTGCTTATCGCTGCTTCTTGACAGCTGTGACAGACACAGAATCGGAACGTTTAAGTCCTTCGCCATGATTTTTAATGCACGGGAAATCGCCGCGACTTCGTTTGCGCGTGTATCGCTTCGTATACCGGACTGAACAAGCTGGAGATAATCGATGATTACAAGACCTATCTCCTCGTTGAGTCTGCGGCACTTCGCCTTCATTTCACTTACTGTTATTCCGGTAGCATCGGCAAGATAAATCTTTGTATTTGCAAGCGTTTCAGATGCATGGGCAATAGCAACCCATTCATCCTCACTGAGCATGCCTGTTCGGAGTTTTTTGGAGTCAACAAGCGCTTCACCTGCAATAAGGCGGAGTGCAAGCTGTTCGTTGGACATTTCAAGTGAGAATACGACAACGGCTTTTCCGGAAGATTTTGCCGCATTTGCACATATATTGAGCGCAAAGCTTGTTTTACCGACACCGGTATTTGCGGCAAGGATGATAAAGTCGGAATCGTTAAGTCCCGAAAGGAAGGTGTCTACCGACGAAAAGCCCGTAGGAACACCGGGGAGCTTGCCCATATTCTTTGCGAGATTACCCAGATGTGCGTATGTATTTTCGAGAACATCGCGAATCGGTGATATTCCCTTTGCCTTTTTATCACTTCTTATTTCATAAATCTTCTGCTCGGCAAATTCGACAACCGACTCAGCTTCGCCCTCTCCCGATGCAATTACGTCATGGATTTCGGCAGTTGTTTTATCAAGGTTGCGAAGCACAGCCTTATCACGCACGATTTTTATATACTGAGCAACATTTACGGCTGTCGGGGTAATGTCCAGAAGCTTTAAAATATACGCTCTGCCGCCGGCGGCATCAAGGGTGCCTCTTACCGTGAGCTTGTCTATAACGGTGACAGGGTCTATCGTCTCGTTGAGCGTAAACATGCTCTGCATGGCTTCAAAGATAGCTTTATTCTGTGAAATATAAAAATCCTCTGTACGCAAATGCTCCATGACCTCCGGAATGCACCCGGAATCGAGCAGCATAGAACCGAGCACCGACTGTTCCGCCTCTACATTATGCGGAAGTCTTGCACCTAAAAGCTCGTCCATTTTATTCCCCTCCCAAAACCGAACAAACGGTTCAATTTATGCCTCTTTCACGCTCACCTTGAGCTTGCCGCTGACTTCGGCATAGAGCTTGACCTTCACTTCATATGTTCCGAATTGCTTTATATTTTCATCAAGAACTATCTTATGACGGTCTATCTCAATCTTGTGCTGTTTTTTCAGGGCGTCGGCAATATCTGCTGTTGTGATTGAACCGAAAAGTCTGCCGTTTGAGCCTGCCTTCGCCGTAATCTCAGCAACAAGACCGCCGAGCTTTTTCGCAAGCTCCTCTGCAGCGGCTTTTTCACGTGCAATTCTTGCGGCGTCTGCTGCCTCTTTAATCTTTGCGGCATTGAGGTTGTCGGCAGTTGCCTCTTTGGCAAGGTTTTTCGGAAACAGGAAGTTTCTCGCATATCCGTCAGATACGGTTACTATCTGACCTTTCTTTCCCTGCCCTTTAACGTCTGCATTTAAAATTACTTTCATATTTTCCTCCTTAACTAAGCGCATCATCTATTGCGCTCATAAGCTCTTGTGATACCTCTTCTATTTTCTTGTTTGAAACCTGTGCGCCTGCCGTATCAAAGTGACCGCCGCCGCCAAGCTTTTCAAGAATAACCTGTACATTTATTTCGCCGAGAGAACGTGCGGAAATTATAACTCCGTCGCCCTCACGGTATAGAACAAACGATGCCTGAACACCCCTGATTGATAAAAGCTCATCCGCAGCCTGAGCCGCAAGCTTTCTGGTGCTTGAGCCGTTGTATTCAACAATTGCGACCTTTTCATGGTACATGCGTGCAAGCTTGACAAGCTCTGCCCGTTTGACATATGTCTGGATATCATCCTGAAGTATGCGTTTAAGTTCTGTCGTATCGGCGCCTGCACGGCGAAGGTAAGCCGCAGCTTCAAAGGTGCGCACGCCGGTTTTCATAGTAAACTTCTTCGTGTCTATGACGATACCCGAAAGAATCGCCTCGGCTTCTACGCTTAAAATGTCGCGTGTTTCAACAATGTATTGCAAAAGCTCTGTTACAAGCTCGCACGTGCTTGATGCATACGGTTCATGGAAATTGAGCACCGCACCGTCTATATAATCAGTCCCTCTGCGGTGATGGTCGATAACCGCAATTTTGTTTGCAGACTCAAGCAGAGCCTCCGACTCAACAACAGATGTCCTGTTTGTATCGACGATTACTACAAGGGTGTCGCTGTCCGCCTCAATCAGTGCATCTTCCGCACTGACGAACACTCCGTCATATTCATGTTCTGAGCGTACTTTTTTTATAAGTGCATCTGCACTCGTCTTCTGACCTGTAACGATTGATACGCTTTTGCCGATTTTTCTCGCTATACATGCGATGCCGACTGCGGCACCGATGCTGTCGTTGTCCGCATTCTTATGACCCATGACAACGACGCCGGAGCTGTCACGGATAAGTCCTTCAAGAGCGTTTGCCATAACTCTTGATTTGACCTTCGTGCGTTTTTCAAGCTCCTGAGAGCGGCCGCCGAAAAACTCAAAATTGAATTTATTTCTTATTACAGCCTGATCGCCGCCCCTTGAAAGAGCCATATCTATTGCAAGACGTGCGTTGCGGTGATTCTCCTTGAAATCGTGGCCGTCCTTTCCTATGCCTATACTGAGCGTAATCTTGATGCCGTTTTTGCTCTCAATTTCTCTTACGGAATCGAGAATAGCAAATTTTGAGGCTATATATTCATCAAGATATCGCTGCTGAAAAATGTAAATGTATTTATCGCGCTCATACTTTATAAATATACCGTTTGCGGATGCCGTCCACTCTGCAAGCTTTTTATCAACCTCTGCTATTATCATCGAACGCTCCGCATCACTAAGACCGTTCATAATCTCAGAGTAGTTGTCAATGATAATTACAGAGACGGTCTGAAGCGAGCTTTCAAACTCTTCTATGCTTTTTGAATATCCGGTAACATCAAGCCAATAGAAGGTCGCAAGAACAGCCCCCTTTTCAGCCTCATCACTTCTGAACACACTTCCGTATACACGGTACACCTTATCATTTACCGTCACCTCTACCGGGCATTCGTGCTTACCCTCGAGAGCCCAGTTTATTTCAAAACCGGGTATTATATCAAGAAGACGTGCTTCAAAAAGATTGTCGTGCCTTCCCAACATATCCTCAAATTCAGAATTCGCCCATATAAGCTCGTTGGTGTCAATACGGACAACTGCGGCAGGCATAGGGAAATTAAGCGATGAATCCTTGCTTGCCCGACTTATGTCGCTCATCGTTTCTTCTATATATTTGCTGATTTCACGGGCGCGCTTTCGGGATGCCGATACAAAAATAACGTATACAATCACACACAGGACGAGTTCTGCAACCGCAACTGCAGTATCCGCAAAGAAAAACGAAGCTATCGCAAACAAAAACAGCATAACAAAACACAGGCGGAGCTTCGGCTCAACCAGCCTTGAATACTGCTTATTCATATGTTGCACTTCCCTTCTCTTCAAAAAGTCGAAAATAATGTATACTATAGTATATCACAAACATTTCATAATGTCCATTTTATATGTAAAATTTTTTAATGTAAGTTGTTTTTAGTAATATGAATATTTTCTTGAAAAAATTTCTTTTTTGTTGTATACTGTGTTATATATTTATCAAAGTGAGGTGTTGCCTATAGATTAGGGGCATGTGATAAAGCGCCGGAACCCGAATGTTTTTCTTGGGTTGACGAGGTGGGAGTCGGCATATTTCCTTTCTGATTTGCGTAAAATATGCCATATCGAAGTTTTCGGCGGATGCTCCCCTGTCCATCTGTTGCGGACTGAAGCGGGGCGTATCTCAAAACCTGTGGGCAACCGCAGCGACAAATGATACGCTTGCAACAGCGACAGCATCTTAAATTTTTCTATCTTGCTGTCGGGGAATTTTTGTCCCCTTTGTTCAATTATGAAAGGATTTAATTAAAATGTGCGGTATAGTTGGTTTCACGGGAAGTGCTGATGCGCTCCCCGTACTTGTCAATGGCTTAAAACGCCTCGAATACAGGGGTTATGACTCCGCAGGAATCGCCGCTTTCGACAGCGGAAGCATCCGTGTCGTAAAGACTCGCGGACGAATTTCCGAGCTTGAGCACAAGCTCCGTCAGACGCCGGACTTCTCTGCAAGCTGCGGCATCGGGCACACACGCTGGGCGACTCACGGTGAGCCTACTGATGAAAACTCGCATCCTCACCTTTCCGCAGACGGAAAAATCGCCGTTGTACACAACGGCATTATCGAAAATTATGCAGATATCAAAGCGCGCCTTATAAAGCGCGGCTACACCTTTGTTTCCGAAACGGACACAGAGGTCATTGCACATCTTCTCGACTTCTATTACAAGGGCGATATCCTTACTGCCCTCTGCAAGGTCATGGCAACGGTGCGCGGCTCATACGCCCTCGGCGTCCTCTGTGCGGACCGACCCGATGAGATTATTGCCGCAAGACTTGACAGTCCGCTTATTGTCGGGCTTGGCGACGGCGAAAACTTCATCGCCTCGGACATACCGGCTTTTCTTTCTCATACCCGTGATTATTACACGGTTGATGACGGAGAAATCGTCTGTCTTTCAAAGGATTCCGTCACAGTATACAACTCAGACCTTGAAGAAATCGAAAAGGAACGCCTTACAGTAAACTGGAGTGTTGAAGCTGCCGAAAAGGGCGGATACGAGCATTTCATGCTCAAAGAAATCCACGAACAGCCCAAGGCTGTCCGTGACACGGTGTCTCCACGCCTTGAAAACGGGAAAATTTTTCTTGATACAGACATTCCGCTCGAGCTTCTGTCAGAGCTTTCACGCATTCACATCATTGCCTGCGGCTCGGCATATCATACGGGAATCGTTGCAAAATACGTAATCGAGTCACTTGCACGCATCCCCGTGGAATGTGACCTTGCATCTGAATTCAGATACCGCAAGCCCATTATTTCAAAAAACGATTTGTGCATCGTCATAAGTCAGTCAGGAGAGACCGCTGATACCCTCGCCGCTATGCGTGAAGCAAAAAAACACGGAGTGAGGACTCTTGCAATAATAAACGTTGTCGGAAGTACGATTGCACGCGAGGCAGACCACGTTCTGTATACATGGGCAGGTCCGGAAATTGCCGTAGCAACAACAAAGGCATATTCTACCCAGCTTGCAATGCTTTATCTGCTTGCCGTGAAGCTTGCATCTGCAAGGGGGCTGATTTCCGATGAGGAAGAGAGGGTGCTCGCTCTTGACATATCCCATCTTTCCGAAAAGATAGAGTCTGTTATCTCTCAGATAAATACGCTCTCGTATTTTGCTTCAAAATTTCATAACCACAAGGACATATTTTTCCTCGGGCGCGGAGTTGACTATGCCGCAGGTCTTGAGGGGTCGCTTAAGCTCAAGGAGATTTCATACATCAGAAGCGAAGCGTATGCGGCAGGTGAGCTCAAGCACGGCACAATCGCACTCATACAGAACGACACGCTTGTTGTCGCAATAGCAACGCAGGCTGAGCTTGCAGAAAAAATGGTCAGCAACATCCGAGAGGTAAAAGCGCGCGGCGCATGTGTTCTCACAATAGCTTCGGAAGCCACACGTGACATGCTTGCAGATGTTTCCGACTGTCTGTTTGCCGTTCCGGATTGTTACAGCAAGTTTTCTCCGTCACTGTCCGTTGTTGCAATGCAGCTGTTTTCTTATTACATCGCAGTTGCGCGCGGCTGCAGTGTTGACAAACCGCGAAATCTTGCAAAATCGGTCACTGTTGAGTAAAGAAAATACACGCAAGAAGATGAATTGTCAAACTAAGTGCAACACTTAGACAGAGAGAATTCAAACAAATCAGCTGGTTTTTGATAATGTAAAACCTTCTTGGGCCTGGCGTTGATCAACGCCAGGTTCTTTTTTAATGTAGCAGGACTAACTCTGG
>JAFQSU010000042.1 GCA_017409405.1 Oscillospiraceae bacterium
CTTTATCGTGCGATAAATCAGCTACCCGAAAAACAAGCAAGGCGTATTTATGCCCACTTTTTTCAGGATATGACAATGACTCAAATCGGCAAAATCGAAGGTGTGAGCAAAATGGCGGTAAGCAAGTCTATAGAGTCGGGAGTGAGAAAAATTGAAGAAATTTTGAAAACAGGATTCTAAAAGTATCGCTTTTTGCATATGAAAGGAAATTTTTTTGGCATCGTCTTTATTCGTTGCAAAAAGTGTAGTTATCCTTCTGGAACTCGCTGTGTTTTATGTGATTGTGCGTTATGCTAATTAAATCAAAACGGAAATGAAGTTGAATGATTTCAATCTCATTTCCGTTTGTTTTTTTATTAACCTATATCATCCAAATTGGTACAATATAGTTATCGCTATCAACCGCAGACAAAGTTTCTCTCATACAGATAATTGCACCTTTTCCTCTTGGTACAGAAGCTTTATCGAGCAGTTTAAAAGGTCTTACGAGTTCCGTTCCGGGGTTTGCAGTTCTCTTTATCTCGATAGGATGAAGCATACCGTCGCTTTCGATAACAAGATCAATCTCATTGCTGTTTGAATCGCGATAGTACCAAATCAAACAGTCTTTAGCATTGTTATGATATGTCTTTATAATTTCCGACACAACATAGTTTTCAAGAATAGCACCGTTTATTGCTCCGTTAGCCAATATTTCAGGAGAAGAATAACGGGTAAGATACGAAACAAGACCTGTATCGAAGAAATACATTTTCGGTGTCTTTACAGTTCTTTTTAATAAATTATTAGAGTACGGACGCAGGAAGAAAATAATATCGGATTTTTCAAGTATCTTCAGCCAACGTGTTGCAGTATCGTTTGATATGCCAACATCCTGTGCAATATCGGTAACATTAAGCATTTGTCCGGCTCTGCAGGCAGCAGAACGAATAAAATCACCAAAAAGTACAGTATCTTCAATATCTGCAATGTATTTTACATCTCGTTCGATATATGTCTGAATGTAACTGCTGTAGAACAAATCTCTATCAGTATATTTTTTGCTGACATGACCAGGAAGTGATCCATTCCAGATACGATTGTATATTTCGTTAAGGTCAGCAGGTGCATTTGTTTTTGCACGAGCTTTAAGTTTATCCATATCAATTGCAAAGGGTTCAGCTTTTCCGGTTCCGTAAATTTCGTGCTGGGAAAGAGGAGGCATATGAATAATTGCAATTCTACCTGCCAATGATTCCTGTGCAAGTTCCATCAGTTTAAACGGTTGTGAACCGGTAAGCCAGAAAGAACCGGGAGCAGCACCTTTATCTATCGCCATTTTTATATAAGAAAACAATTCAGGAGCATACTGAACTTCATCTATTAAAATCGGTGTAGAGTGTGTTTGTAAAAATAGGGCAGGATCTTTTGATGCAAGCTTGCGTTCTACCATATCATCAAGAGATACTTCCTCACGTTCGTTTCCCATAAGCTGCTCTAAAACAGTTGATTTTCCGACCTGTCTTGCGCCGGTTATAAGAATACAGGAATATTCTTTTGATGCAGCAATTATTTTTTCTTCTAAATCTCGTTTGATATAATTATCCATACAGATTCTCCTTTACACTTTCACTTGATAACATTATACACTAAAACTTTTAAATTGTCAAGGCAGATTTACGATACAATCGCAAATCTGCCTAAATAGTATATTTCATTTTCTATTCTTTTATTCAAAAAGTGGCACACTAAATGCACCGCTTCATTTGAAATATTAATTTGTACTTCCCGGAACAAGTAATTCCTTTGCAAAATTTGTTTTCTGTTTGTTGATATCTGCTCGTGGATAGTTTTTAGGGAACAGGTATTCATCAGTTCTTGCCACATCATAGTAGCTTATATCTGTAGTAAGCCATTCGCCGTCAACATACACTTCGTTCCATGCGTGAATATCATCAACAACTGATATACATGGAATCTCTGCTCGTTGGCAAAGATAAACAAATGCATCTGCATAAGTGCCACATACTGCATTGACAGGAGGCGTGCCGATGAATACTTTATTTATTCCTGCAACATTTTCATTCTTATAAGCAACTCTGTCGCAGATATAATCTGCAATCCGCTTTACTTTTTCTCTGTCTGTAAGATTGGATATTTCTGCAACAAAACTGTCGGTTGCTTTGTTGGCAGGTTCAAAGTGTTTATGTATCTGTATTTTGCAGATACGGTAACCGGGATATTGGTATAAATTCTTTATCGTTGGTTCATATCCAAAACCGAAATTATAATAGCCGAACATTGATGCAGTTACCGATTTCATCGCCTCAATGGTTTCGCTCAAATTACTCATGGTAGCTTTTTTATCAACTAAATGGGCATAGGTGTAATTGGGATTATAACCATTTTCATCGGTGTTTTGGGCTATCTCCTTAATATCAACAATAGATTGTCTGATTGCATTATAAGCATCTCTTGTGTATGCCTCATTGAATATATCGGGATTTGCTTTTTGCGAGAAATCTTCTCTTGAGTAGGAAGTTCCATCTATGTGAATAGATTTTGTTTTTTCTTCTATATAAGGTTTCTCTGTGTTAATTGAAACAGTATTTGTTTCTGCATCATATATAATCTCAATATTTAATGCCTTAGCAATATCCCGAAGCTTCACATAGTTATTATCGTTATAATTGATTGCCGAAATTTCTGTCTTTGTGCCGTTGATATAAATATCCTGACCTGAAACAATATCCGCTGCAAAAACTTTACTACCAAACAACAACGCTGTTAAAACAATACTAAACACAAATGTTTTCCTCATGCTATAAGTACCTCCTTGCAATTATTTTTTTCTTGCCTCGTTTAATAATTTAAGTGCATACCCAAGAGCTCTTTTAGTGTCTTTAATATCGTTCTTGTAAAAAGCGTATAAGAGAATGATATTTTCATCCTGCTTTGAAAAGACAACTCTTGCCATAGTTCTTGATGCCTTCAATCTGATTTCGTAAAGTCCTTTAAATCGGTTTTGAGAAATATGTCTCACATAAGGTTCACGAAGTTCGTTTTTCTCATTTGAGATATAGGCAAGAATATTTTGAAATTTGTCTTTAAGTTTTTCATCATCACTTTCTATAAAATTTTGTACGTTCTGATAAGTATAAATTTTTCTCAACTTGACACCTCCGTCTTCTGTAAATAAAAAATGTTAAACTATCACCTCGCAAAATGCAAAATCAGGCTGAAAATCGCATAAATTGTAGAGATTTAGCACATCGCCTTATGGTGTTAGTTTAACACTTACAGGTGCCATTGCCGCACCCATGTTGTTTGCATCGCTTATTCCAGAATCGACTACTGAGCCTAAAGTCGCACATAAAACCTTGGGGTGCTCTTCGTTTCCCTTTGCTATAATGGCGCTTCCGGCTCCTGTTACGGTTCGCTGAGCAGTCGGCGGACGCTGTCCACCGTACGCAAGAGGGTTGCGGTACTGGCGCTCTGCGGTGCAGAAGTGGGATGAAACGCTCACTGCCGCATTGTCATAGCTTCCCGAATCAACAAGCACCGCTGCAAGCGCCATTCCCTCTGCAAAGGTAGAGCATGCACCGTACAGACCGAGAAAAGGGACCCCCATATCACGCCATGCAAAGCTTGATGCAACACACTGATTCAAAAGGTCTCCCGACAGTATGCACTGCAAATCCCCCATGCCGAGATTTGCTTTCCCAAGCGCAAAGCCGAGTGCGGTATTGTGAAACTTGCTTTCTGCCTGTTCCCATGTCTTTTCACCGTAGCGCCCGTCTGTTATGCACTTGTCGAAATACTCTGCCAGAGGTCCTTCACCCTCATTCTTTCCTACTATTGAGCCTGTTGCAAGTATCTTGGGCTTATTTTTAAAGCATATCGTTTCATTTCCTTTTACCATAGCAACCTCCTACATAACAAGAAGTATTAAGCCGTATACTACCGATACGGATATACCGATAACAAGCACCGGTCCTGCAAGCTTGAACATATTTGCACAAAGACCGAGGATATAGCCTTCACTTTTGAACTCAAGGGCTTCCGATACTATTGAGTTTGCAAATCCCGTTATCGGCACAAGCGTTCCTGCACCTGCGTGCTTTGCAACGGGTGCATACAAGCCAAGCCCGGTAAAGAGCGCAGAAAGACCTATAAGTGTTACGGATGTAGCAGCTGATGCGTTGTCACGGTCAAGCCCGAAGCCCATGTACATATTTGTGAGAAGCTGACCCAGAACGCATATCGCACCACCTATCACAAAAGCTTTTATGAAGTTTTTAAGATGCGGACTTTTCGGCTCCGTCTGTTTTACAAACTCCGCATACTCTTTTTTCGACATATTCATGTATATCACTCTCCACATACGCTATTCTTTTCGTTTGTGCAGATTTTTATACATGTTTTACCTTTACAAAAAAGCTTTCGTTTGTTATACTATTTAAGATAACGAATGCGCCCGTAGCTCAGTTGGATAGAGCGTCAGACTCCGACTCTGAAGGCCGCAGGTTCGACTCCTGTCGGGCGCGCCAGAAAAGAAACCTCTCTTGTCTTGGTAGACAAAAGAGGTTTTTGATATAATATCTGTTCTAAGCAGAACGGATATTATATCATTTAAAGCAAATGATATCGCTACGCCAAATTTTGACAACTACTATTTGCAAATTCAAATAAAAAACAGAAAAATCTGACAGACATAATATTGCTTTTTTACATAATAAAAACAGCTTATTCGCCTATTTTGTCTGAAGAATTAGTTTTATTTAAATGGTTAAGTGCAAATTCACAACATTGAATAACAAGTTGATTAAATGATATTCCTTTCTCAGCTGCAATTCTACCTAAAGTATCTATTAAATCGTCTGGCATACGTATTGTACGATTTGAATTTGTTGGTTTTTTTATTATAAAGTCCATAATAAAAGCACCTCCTTTTGTAGTATAATTTTAAACTAATTTAATATTTAATGATACAATCAAAATTGCAAGCAATAATTACGTATAAATTTGCTTGCAAACAAAAGGGAAATATGTTATCATAGAAAAAATACATTAAGGAGGTGAATGTAAATGTATTGCAAACAGTGCGGAAAAGAATTGAGAGATTCTTCTGCTTTCTGCGAGTACTGCGGTACACGAGCAGGATTCGGAAAAAAACAGGAACCGGTTAATACCATGTCAATAGTGGGAATGATAGTTGCCGGCATTTCTGTTTTTTTGAATTTTTGGGGACTTGTCGGAATCGCCGCCGTACTTCTCTCTGCTATGGGTTTAATTCAAATTAACAAATCAGGAGAAAAAGGAAAAGGAATTGCAATAACAGGCATAGCGTTGGGTACATTTTCGATAATCTATGGGTTTTTAATGATTATGTTGTTTATGTGATAAAAGGTGACTTATTTTGAAAGAATTAAGTATACTACAAGTGCGCATATCCGCTGTAAAATATGAAATGAAGAAGTAGTACAATTATAAACCGGTTAAAATACAAAGGAGAGAAATATAATGAAAAAATTATTGTCAATAACTTTAATATTATGCTTAATATTCAATTTTGTCGGATGTAGCGGTTCTTCGGAAAATATAATTGAAACTGTAAAAAATATGAAATTGGCAGACTATTCTGACAAGTCAATAGGAAATGCGTTAAAAAATTATTTTAATGATTACGATTTAAAATGGACAGCATCGAAACCGGAGAATAATGTTTATACCGTTGAAGCAAGCATTATCGTTGAGGGGGAAAATTATATTGAGTTTAGACCGAATAACATTACCAATGATGTTTTACATATAAAGCAAATTTATTTTTCTTTTGACTATAACAAAAAATATAATGTCATTGATACTTATAAAATATACGGTACATTAAACAATAACGGGAAACTGCAGTTATTTGAGACAAAGAACGATGATGAAGCATCTTTGTTTTTCAATAGAATTTATGGGGTACAACCAAGTACTTTCAAAAGCTCGAAACAAATAGATGCTTTATATGCTTTAAAAGAGAAGGTTGAAAAGACAAAAACTAATCAAGAAGCTCGTAATATAGCCGGAAATGATAATACATTCTCTTTAAGTATTTCTTATTTAAATGAGAATAATATTACACGAAAAGAAATACTTTCTATCATTGACAGTATGATAAAAACCGAAAAAGAAATAGAGAACCAAAACAAAAATATGTACAAATAGCGGTATAAAGAAAAGAACAAGCTCAAAGAAAAGTTTCACTCTGAACGCTTCTCTGAGGTTAAAAGTACCACTTCTATTCTCGTATTAAAATCAGGAATAAGCAACAGAAAAAAACGACTTGTTCAGACAAGTCGTTTTTTAGGTATATTCACTTGTTAAGTCACATGCCGAAGCCGCCGCCGACAGAAAGAGTTTCTCCCGTAACAAAATCAGCCGTGGCAAAAAACAGTGCCGCTTGCGCTATCTCCTCCGGCTCTCCTATTCTGCCGAGCGGAGTTTCTTCGCACAGCACTCGTATGTCTTCATCCGAGAGATGTGCATTCATCTCGGTTCTTATAACTCCCGGTGCAATACAGTTAACCGTTATTCCGGACGGACCGAGTTCTTTTGCAAGCGCGCGTGTAAGCCCTATTATTCCTGCTTTTGATGCGGAATAGTGACTCTCACAGGACGCACCCACAACACCCCAGACGGATGAAATGTTTATAATCCTTCCAAAGCGATTTCTTATCATGCCGAAAGATGCAGCCTTTGAACAAAGGAAAACCGACTTGAGGTTTACATTTAAAATGCTGTCCCAGTCCTCACACGTTATGTCAGACAGCAGCTTAAACTGTGCAATACCGGCATTGTTGATGAGAATATCAACCTCACCGATTTCAGAAAACATTGCATTTACTGACTCCTCGCTCGATACATCACAGCTTACGGGTATAAGCGTATACCCTTCTGCATCAAGCCTGTCAGAGAGCTTGGTAAGGGTGTTTTTTGTATTGTGATATGTCGCAAATACGGTGTAGCCGTTTCTTGCAAAGGCTTCTGCTACAGCAAAGCCTATGCCTCGTGATGCTCCTGTTACAAGCACTTTCTTTGACATATTCACCACTCCTCAATTATGCCATAAGCGAATAGATTACCGTGAGCATCTCGCCGCTCACCTTCACAGAAGTTCCGGGAAGCTCTGTATATGTTGCATAGTAGGTATTATCACTTGCATCATAAATTATCTGGGTAATTTCGTTCTCCTTATACTTATATGTCGCTACAAGTGCCGGAGTTTCATTGACGGTTTTAAACTCAAACGCCATGAGCTCTATATCCATACCGTCCTCTTCCATGACGCTTACAAACTCTTCTTCCGTGAAATCGAGGACGTTTCCTTCACTGACTCTGGAGAGGATATTTACATTTGAACCGGTGGTCTCGTCCATGATTACAAAATCAATATCTGAAGAAAGTGAGGTCGGCGTATAGCTTGCCGGATATGAGACCGTATAACCGTGGTCGGAGGAGAATGTCACCATGTCACTCTTCTCAGGCTCATTATCGGCACATCCGCATAAAATCGCCGAAAGCATCAGCAAAATCAGTATAATTGATAAAAATTTTTTCATTGGTTAATAATTCCTTTCGCTTTTTTACTTATATTTTAGCAGAAAGTGTCCATAATCGCAAGGAAAAAAGTTGGCACAATCTTGGCACAAAGTTAATTCCGAAACGTGGTATAATACACAAACGATTGCAAGGAGGTGAATATAATGGAAATAATACAGGATATTATCAAAATCGGAAGTGTTAATCGCCCGGGAGCAAAAAACTCGTGCACTTCCATAACAATCCACGATACCGCCAATAAAAAGGCAGGGGCGAATGCACGGTCTCACGCAAAATACATAAAGACGCTAAACTCCCGTACAAGCTGGCATTATACCGTGGATGACAAAGAAATATACAGACATATCCCCGATGAGGAAAAGAGCTATCATACCTCAAGCACAAAAGCAAACGAGAACTCAATATCAATCGAGCTTTGTGTCAATTCGGACGGCAATTTTGAAAAAACCGTGGACAATGCCGTGTGGCTCGTGCGCGAGCTTATGAGCAAGCATAAAATCGCACCGTCCGCTATCCTCTCGCACCGTGACTGGACCGGCAAAAACTGTCCCGAAACTCTTTTTGAGTACGGGTGGGAGGAATTTGTCTCGAGATGTTCGGAGCCGACAGGGAAATCCGGCTTTATAACTGTTGACGAGCTCAAAAAGCTGGGCTATGACGGAATTGCTTTTTAACACACACGTGCCATTCTGTGCGACAGTAAAGAATCTCAACATCAAACGACATAATACATTTGCAAAACAAGGACAAATAAATTATAATGAAGAAAGGAGAATGTAAAAATGTCTTTTAATGACCTGTTTTGGAAGGAGTAATAATTCAGTATGCTGTATATAACAGGAGACATCCACATCCCGACAGAAGATATACAAAAGCTTAACAGCAAACGTTTCCCCGAACAAAAAAATCTCTGCCGCGAAGATTATGTAATAATATGCGGCGATTTTGGAGGAATCTGGAGCAACAGTGCAGAAGAAAAGTATTGGATAAAATGGCTGGAGAACAAAAACTTCACAACATTGTTTATCGACGGAAATCATGAGAATTTTGATTTGCTTGGCGACTACCCCGTTATTTCCTATAAAGGCGGAAGGGCTCACAAAATATCCGACAACATATATCATCTGATGCGTGGACAGGTCTTTTCTCTTTGCGGAAAGGACATATTTACAATGGGAGGAGCGAGCTCTCACGACAAAGACTTCCGAACAGAGCATAAAAACTGGTGTGCTGCCGAAATGGCGTCAGGTGAAGAATACGAAGAAGCCCGGAAAAATCTTTTGAAAAACAAAAATGCTGTTGATATTATCATAACGCACTGTGCACCGGCAAGTATACAGGAAAGCTTTTTTTCCGAATATGAGCAAAATCAGCTTACTGAGTTTCTTGAAGAAATCAAGCAAACCTGCTCGTACGACAAATGGTATTTCGGTCATTACCATACCGACTGCGACGTGGATACCCGGCATGTTGCTTTGTTTAACAGAATTATGCAGCTCTGAAAGAGTTTGCACGATACGAGGGGGATGCCTCCGCTGTGTCCCCTCTTGACAAAATTTTTTATTCATGCTATATTAATTGTACTAATACAACTAATACAGTTGTGCATCAAGGAGGTGAGGAAATGATAAATCCGGATTACAAGAGCGGAAAAAGCTTGCACGAGCAGATAGAGGACGAGATAAAACGCCTTATCATAAACGGACATCTTAAATCCGATGAACAGCTTCCGAGCGTCCGTGAGCTGTCAATAAGTCTTACGGTAAACCCGAACACGGTTCAGAGAGCGTATAAGCAGCTTGAGCAGGACGGATTTATTTACAGCATCAAGGGCAAGGGCAATTTTGTTTCAGACCGTGCATCAGACGGAAGCCGAAGACGCTCAGAAGAGCTTCTTGGCGCGCTTTCTCTTGCGGTCAAAGAGCTTTCTTTCCTCGGCGAGGAGAAAAAGAAGCTGTATGACATTGTTGATAAAGCATACGCAGACAAGGAGGGGTCGTTATGATAAAGGTATCACATGTCACAAAATATTTTGACGATTTTAAGGTTTTGGATGACATATCAATGCATGTCAGACGCGGCACGATTTACGGTCTCATCGGACCTAACGGCGCCGGAAAAACGACAATAATCAATCATATAAACGGTGTGCTCACGCCAAAGTCGGGAGAGATTACCGTAAACGGTGAAGCCGTTTTTGAAAACGAAAAAATCAAGCGCACGGTGCTTAATATTTCCGATGACTGGTTCTATTTCAGCACCTTTACAGTTAAAGAGATGGCAGGCTTTTACCGAGATATATACCCCTCGTTTGACGAGAAGCGCTACCGTGCCATGGGCGAGATTTTCAAGATTGACGAAAAGCGCCAGCTCCGCAAGCTTTCAAAGGGCATGAAAAAGCAGGTTGCCTTCTGGCTATGCCTTTCGGCAGTCCCCGATGTGCTTATTTTAGACGAGCCGCTCGACGGGCTTGACCCCGTTATGAGAAAGCAGGTTCTAAACCTCGTTATAGCCGAGGTTGCAGACCGTGAAATGACCGTGCTTGTGTCCTCGCACAATCTGCGTGAGCTTGAGGACATCTGCGACTGGGTCGGAATCATCCACAACGGAAAAATGATTCTCGAAAAACCGCTTGATGACCTTAAGGGAAATGTGCATAAGTTCCAGCTCGTTCTGGATGACGAGGCGGCAGAAAAGCTTCGGAGTGATGCATCGGTTCTGCACATTTCAAAAACCGGCTCGGTTTACAGCGTTATTATCCGCGGAGATTCCGGCGATTGCACGGCACGCATGAGCACGCTCTCACCGATGCTGTGCGACAGAGTAAGTCTTACTCTTGAAGAGGTTTTCATATACGAGTTGGGAGGTTTGGGATATGACTTTAAAAACATCATTTTTTAACCGAGGTATATATAAATCCGCAATACGAAGATACATATGGGGCGCTGTCCTGTACGCCATTCTCCTGTTTATGTGTACATCCATGCCCATTCTGTTCTCAATTGACCCTGAGACATATACCATGGGTGTCCGTGACTATGAACGTCAGCTTATCCTTACCGATATATATCTGTATCTTCCGCTTGTAATATCAATTTTCGTGCCTACCGTTATGGCGCTTCTCGCATACCGCTTTGTTCACGCAAAGAAAACGTCGGTTTTTCTCCACAGCCTTCCTGTTTCGAGGAGCGCAAACTACATCTCAACCCTTTTGGCATCGCTCACGCTCATGGCGGTACCAGTTATACTCAACGGCGCAATCCTCTCGGTTTTATCCGCCTGCGGCTATGGAGAGCTGTTTGATTTCACCTCATGTCTTATATGGACGGGGCTTAATCTGCTCTCAGTATTTCTCCTGTTCTCCGTTTCAAGCTTTTCGGCGTTTCTCACGGGTTCGAGCTTCGCCCTTGTCGGAATAAACCTTCTCCTGCACCTCATCGGTTTGATTTTTGCCGCAAGCTTTTCGGCTCTTGCCGATTCCTTTCTCTACGGATATTTTGAAGCAAACTCACTTATCAACGTGATAACGGAGTGGAATTTCGCAGTATACATATTCAACCTCGCAAACCGATTTGACAGCATACTTCAAACCTTCCCGTTTGATTGGCTGAAGCTTTGCATTATGCTTATAATCGCACTTGCTCTGTACACTTTTGCGCTTTTACTGTATCGTAAAAGACGGCTTGAAACTGCCGAGGATGTTGCGGCATACAAGGTGCTCAACCCGATATTCAAATATCTGCTTACCTTCCTCTCCGCTCTCGGCACCTTCGGCATCTGCTGCCATGAGCTTTCAGACGGCGTGCTCTATCCCGTGTTCCTCGTTCTGACCGTCAGCGCAGTTTCATACTTCGCCCTTGAAATGATTCTCAAAAAGAGCTTTAAAATCTGGCGCTCGTATAAGGGATATCTTGCTTTTGTTCTGCTTTTCACGGCACTTGTATCGGTCTTTGCGTTCACCGATTTTTTCGGTTATGAAACAAGGGTGCCCACTCCCGAAAACGCAGAGGCGGTAAGCATTTCGCAAAACCGCCGTTACGATGTCTCGGGATATGTTGCAAACGATGAAATCAAGGAATATGTGACCGAGGTACACAAAGAGCTTACAAGCAAGGAAAATATATATACCATATTTACATACCCGAGCGAGCGCACTGAGTCCTTGTACATTGACTATAAGCTCAAAAACGGAAGAACGCTTGTCCGCAGATACCCCGTTACAAATAAAATGCTCTGCGAGGTTATGGACCCGCTGTACAAGTCCGAAGAGTACAAGGTGAATAACCTTGAGCTCTTCACCGAAAAAATAGGAGAAATCCACACGGTTGACCTGTCCCACATCGACGAAAACCTCAAAACGGAGGAGATTCCCGAATTTGTGGAGTGCTTAAAGCGTGACCTTCTCGCTCTTGACTACACCGAGACGCGCAACCATTCCGCATGGGATTTCGGCATATGGTTATATTATTCCGTGACAGACGAGCTTTCAAAGGACATGCCCGACCGTAGCTTCAGTCAGTGTCTCCAGTATATAAACCCGAGCTTTAAAAATACGATGTCGTGGCTTTCCGGGCACGGGTATATAAAGAAGATTCTCGACAGCCAGCCGAATGACCTAACTGTAATCACCGACGAGCAGTGGCAGAAATTTGAAGAGCACAACACGACATATGAGGTTGGTGAACACGGTGAAAAGGTTGCGGTAACCGAGCTTCGCCTGTTTGAAAACATCCCCGATGCCGTGAGAATATCAAACAGCGACACGAAGCGAAGGATTTGGGAATACATCTCATCGACGCCCGTAAGATATGTTCCCGACAAGGAATATTCGTACTATGTCTGTGTGATAAACCCATTTGACAATCACGTTAACATCATTGCGGCGTTCTACGAGGACGCAGATTGGCTTTTGCAGTTTATAAGCTGACGGTGTTGGATGCCTAAGACAAGGGGACGGTTCTATTGTCTTGATGGATAGGAGCATAATCAGCAAGTAATCCGCCCCCCACCACCCTGATGCGTAACGCATCGGGGTGGTTTCTGCGTAAAGTACGAAATTTGATAAGCTATTTGCAAAACGTGGGCAAATGAACTATAATGAAAGAAAATGGTGACGATTATTTATATCAGGCATAAAAATGAAAAAACAGGAGTGCTTTCGTGAAAACAAAAAATTTTTTGCTGTTTCTTGCTCTTCTTTGCGTGCTGTGTGCATGCGGAGAAAACAAAAGCTTACGAAGTATATATGTAATGGATTCTGTAGCCACTTTGCAGATATATCCGCAAAATGAGGAGCTTGTTGATGAAATGTGCGGCAAGCTATACGAGATAGACAGAGAGCTTTCGGCATATGACGGTGACATAAAAAATATAAACGACAGCTCGGGCGGTGAGCTTAAAGTTCATTCCGGACATCTGCTTAACGGCTCTCTTGTGCTTTCCGAGAAGACAGGCGGTGCTTTTTCGCCCGTTCTCGGAACAGTTATCGAGCTGTGGGGAATAGGAGAGAAAAATGCAGTGCCCAAACAGGACGAGCTTGCTCGTGCAATGAGCACAAGCAAGCTCGAAAATGTCGAGATTGCAGACGGGTGTGTAAGCTTAAAAAACGGAGTGAGATTGAATTTTGGTGCTGTGGCAAAGGGATATGCTTCGGAAGTGCTCCGTGAAATGCTTGTTAAAAACGGTGTTTCAGGCGCAGTTATATCACTTGGCGGAAATGTTTATGTACATGGGAGAAAGCCTGACGGGAGCGGATGGAATGTTGCACTCCGCGACCCTCAGGGGAGCCCCAATGACTGGTTCGGCAGTATGCATCTGACGGATAGATTTGTCATTTCGTCGGGAGATTATGAAAGGTATTTTGAAAAAGACGGAAAGCGTTTTCATCATATCATAGACCCCGAAACAGGCAGTCCTGCGGAAAGTGACCTCACCTCTGTCACTGTAATCTGTGAGGACGGGCTTCTCGGCGATGCATATTCCACCGCATTGTATGTGATGGGACGGGATGCCGCACTTTCGTTCTGGCGCAAAGAGCACGGCTTTGAGCTTGTGCTTGTAGGGCGTGACGGACGGGTTACGCTTACCGAAGGAATAGCCGGAAGCTTCATACCAAACGAAAGCAGAGGATATATATATGAAGTTGAAAACAGGTGATTTCTTTGTAGTCGCGTGCGTTATACTTCTCGCCGCGATTATATGGGCTGCTCCGTTTTTGCGAAACGGGGAGCGTGGAGCGAGTGTGACCGTTGAATGTGACGGAGCTCTTGTCGGAACATATTTACTTGATGAAGACACCGAGGTGGACGCCGCCGGCTGCAGGATAAAAATTGAGGGCGGAAAGGCATATGTTGCCGATAGCGACTGCCCTGACAAGGTATGTATAAAGACGGGGGAAATATCACAGCGCGGTGAGGCTATAATATGCATACCAAACAGAGTTAACATCAAAATATCCGGCGACATGGGGTTTGATGCCATAGTCGGATAATAATTATATGCGCACGGGATTTCCGCTTTTTGAGATACCGAGTACTCCGTAAAGTGTTCCGTTTATTTCGCGCGGAGTCAGAAGACACATGATGTCGGGGCGAGGAAACGGGCGACCTGTGAGAAGAGGTACGGCGAGCTTTGTGGGAGAAAAGCTGCTGTCGGCAAGGACATCGGTGGATTTTGCGAGCGCACAAACTGCCACATCCTTTGTGAGAATGTCGGGAAGATGTCCGAGCTTGCGCCACTGCGTTGTGTCGGGCTCACTCCTTTCCGATGTCATTTGTGCGTATGCG
This sequence comes from Oscillospiraceae bacterium, assembly GCA_017409405.1. Taxonomy (GTDB): domain Bacteria; phylum Bacillota; class Clostridia; order Oscillospirales; family JAAYXM01; genus SIG480. The sequence goes on from JAFQSU010000042.1 coordinate 14,373, forward strand.
TATGTAATGCCGTCGAAGGAAAGACCGCTGTCTGAAAGTGATGTTTTACTGATGCGTTTTTCTGCCGTAAAAGCACTGCCGTCAGGGGACAGAACACCTATGAGAAGGTTGCCGTCCACGCCACGCACATAGGCACGGCAGATGCCGTCGATTGTCGCATAGGTTTTTGCGGTGAGGCTTACGGTCGCTGATTCCTCGTTGCACACAACAGAGCCGATCACGGATGGACCGAGGTACAGCGGAAGAGTTTTTTCCATGTTATTCCTCCTTTGATATATAAAAAAACCGCAAAGCATCGAAGGTACCGAAGCTTTGCGGTTTTGTCTTTACGTTTGTTCTTATTTACGAAACGGTGTAGGGTCCGCGCACGAGAGCTGTTACATTCGAGGTGGCTTTCACACCGCGACCGTCTACCGTACACAGATAAAGATGATTTTTCTCAAGCGGCTTTCCGCCGGCAAGGTCGCCGCCGGTCGTCATGTCGATAAGTCCCGGGGTGCCGGAAGATACGCATGTCGCAGTTCCTATCCTGAGGAGAATTTCACAGCCGACCTTTGCGGTGAGCGTCTGACCGGAGGAGAGCTTTACGAGCGCAAAGACCGAGCTTGTGCCGGAAGAAGACCCAACCTTTTCCGAGACCTTTGCGGCTACACTTTCCACAAAAGCATCGGTCACGATTTCGTCAGAGCTTTTTGACGTGTACTGTGAGATTTTATCGTCAATCTCGCTTGAGATTGAATTTATCTTGCCGTCAAGGTCATCCTCAAGGGAGGCAGTTTTTTCGGCAATAATAGCATCTACTTTTTCGGAAATCTGTGGTGCAAGCACGTTGTTTATGTAACTCAGGCTGACCAGTGGGTCGTCCGTTGTTCCATATTCAGCGGCTATGGCAAGCGCGCCGACAACAATGAGTGCACAAAGCAGCAATACCGATGTTATGGTTTTCCATTTCTTCTGTTTCATTTGTAAAGTACCTCCCGTTTTTCTTTTGTATCAGTTTGCCATAAGACCGAAGCTCACGGCAATGGCGTTATCGACTCTGTGCATGAGGTTGTCATCGAGTCTGCCCATTTTTTCTTTAAGACGGGTCTTGTCAATAGTTCTCACCTGTTCCAGCAGAACAACGGAGTCCTTTGAAAGACCGAAGTTTTTTCCGCCAAGCTCTATATGCGTCGGAAGCTTGGCTTTGTTTATCTGTGACGTTATTGCAGCGGCAATTACCGTAGGGCTGTGCTTGTTGCCGACGTCGTTCTGGATTATGAGGACAGGGCGCATTCCACCCTGTTCACTGCCCACGACGGGGCTCAGGTCGGCGTAATAAATATCTCCACGTTTAATGCTGTAATTCACCAAAATTCACGCTCCGCAGGAATGTAGTAGCCGGAAAAGGATTTCCGACAACTATATTTTTCCACAGGCGAGCATATTTTAATCAGCCTTACTGAAATTTCTAAAAATTCTCATTTAACCTCCGCTTTATATTATGCGGACGGGTCAGAGTATGTTCGGACAACACGTCTTGAAACCGAGGTCAGAAGCTCATAGGAAATTGTACCGGAAAGCTTCGCAAGCTCATCGGCGGAGAGAAAAGCGCCGTTCTGTTCGCCAAAGATAACCGCCTCGTCAAACGGATGGACATCAGGAATGTCCGTCACGTCTGCAAGCGTCAGGTCCATGCAGATGTTGCCGAGAATCGGAGCGCGTTTGCCGTTTATCAGGAAGAAGCCTTTGTTTGACAGTGAACGGTGAATACCGTCGGCATATCCGCAAAGAACAACTGCAACCTTCATATCGTGAGGTGCCGTGAAGTTTCGGTTATAGCTCAATGAATCACCGCGGCGGATGCTTCGGACATCGGCAATGCGGCTTTTGAAGGTCATTACGGGGCGCAGGTCGAGACTGTCAATCGGGTTGCCGTCGGGCGAGCAGCCGTAAAGGATAAGCCCGGGGCGTACACAGTTCAGATGCGCTTTCTTATAGTTTACCACAGCTGCGCTGTTTGCGCAATGATAAAATTTGAAAGATAGCCCACGTTTTTCCAGAATACCGCATACTTCAGAGAATGCGAGAAGCTGTTCTTCGGTAAATGCAGAATCGGGGCTTTCGGACTCTGCAAAATGCGTAAAAATACCCTCTGCACGCAGGTTTGAAAGCTTTGTAACCGCTTCGGCTTCATTTGCCGCATCGTTTGCAAAACCGTGGTGGGCGTAAATGCCGAGTCTCGACATTCCGGTGTCAAGCTTTATGTGAACCGCAAGGGTCTTGCCGGAGCTTTCAAGTGCATCGTTTAATGCTTTTGCATATTCAAGTGAGTGCACCGACTGGATGATTCTGTGCTCAGAAAGGATATCTGCACAGTCGGGCGGTGTGGCACCCAAAATCATGACCGGCATTCTGATACCGCTTTCGCGAAGCTCAAGTGCTTCGGTAAGACAGGCGACGGCAAGGATGTCTGCACCGAGTGATTCGTATAGCTGCGCAAGACGCACGGCACCGTGACCGTAGGCATTTGCCTTTATGACACAAATTATATGAGCGGCCGAGGTCATTCGCCGTATTTCCAGATAATTGTGTTTTGCATTTTCGAGGTTGATAAATGCCTCTGCTCTGTTCGGATTCATCTTCAGTTGGATTCAGCCCTTTCAAATTCACATTGTATGACACGTTCTCCGTCGGAGAAGATTTCTGCATACAGCGGAGTAAGATTATCTTTTGAAAACCATGAACGGTATTCCGCATCCGTACCACCGTCGGAGATACGGGATACAAGCATATACGCATCACGGTTATATATGCGTGTTGATGTACATTCCTCAAAGTTTCCGTTTGTCCATACGGTGATGAGCTTCGGCAGCGCGGAAAACGGTGACAGCCCACTCTCGTCAAGAGACCCGAATTCAAGACGGGCACCGTCAAATTCGATGTGCGAGCTTTTTTCTGAGTGAGTCATCGAAATGCCCGTAAGCTCTTCGGGGGAAATGACGGAGGCTCGGTCATCGCCGTCTTTTGAATAAACATAATTCAAAGAAAACTTGACCTCGCGACCGGGAAAGCTTGCCGTTATATGAGCTATGTAATTTGCAGACGGTATTTCACGGATATGCTCTGAGATATCCGTCATAGTGTCTGTATCCGAGGCGCACGATGAGAGTATCAGAAAAAGAAGAACAAACGAAAAAAGACGGGTTTTCATTATTTGCAACACACCTGCCCGATAACCGATTTAAGCGTACACAGCATATCGGTGGGGGTCATGGAATATTCTCCGTACATCTCCGATGCGGCATCACCTGCCGCGCCGTGCAGCCATACTCCAGTATATGATGCTTCTGTCGGCGGTATGCCCTGACCGACAAGAGAGGTGATTATACCGGCAAGAACATCTCCGCTGCCGCCCTTTGCCATGCCGGGGTTGCCGGTCGTGTTGGCAAAAAGCCTGCCGTCGGGAGCCGCCGTAATTGTACGGTGACCTTTAAGCACAAGAACACAGCGGTTTTCACGTGCAAAATTTGCGGCAAATTCTTCACGGCGTGAGCTGTCAAATTCAGGAACAAGACGGGAAAACTCTCCCTCGTGCGGAGTGAGAATAAGTGTCCGCGCCGAATTTTTCAGAGAAAGCCTGTCTTTTGCGCACAGCGTAATTGCATCGGCATCCAGTATGAGAGGATTTGCATTGGAAGAAAGCTCTCTTTTTACGAGATTAAGGCTTTTTCGGGAAAGACCGATGCCACAGCCGAGGAGAGTTGCATCAGGTTTGAAGTCGGGGGCTTTTCTGTCCGTAAGTATCGGCTCATTCAGCTTTGCGGCGAGTGTCGGACGGATTTTTTTCGGAACAGACAAAAAAACAAGACCGCTTCCGGTGTTAACCGCAGCCTGCGCGGAAAAGAATGCCGCACCCGTATACTTTTCGCTTCCGCAGATAAGGAGAACTTTACCGAAAGAGCCCTTGTGAGCAAACTTATCACGCACGGGAAGCGAGATGTGGCAGCGGTCTATCTCGGTAATATGTTCCATGGGGTTCACCTCGTTTGAATATATCTTACAGCATATCGGCAATGTTTATGATTTTCTTACCGACCTCTTCGGCATAATTTTTCGTGTAGGCGGTGCCGCTTGCATCGCGCATCAGATAGCACAGGAGCGTATCGGCGGTATCGACGAGCCTTCTGTTTCGCTCGTGCATACAAAACTGATTGTATTTATCCGAAATATACATGACCTCATCGGCTTTTTCAAGCACACGCTCGTAACGTCTGCGAGTGGCAGACGGCCATCTTGCCGCCTGGTCACGGCAGGGGAGAAGCATGCAGAGGGAAATGTCGCGGCCACGCTCACGTTTTTCAATAACAAGCTCGGCGGCAAGAAGATCAAACCCCATTGCGCCTCCGCTCTGAAACCTTGTTATGCCGCAGTCACAAAGAACATCAATAAGCTCGGAAAGCTTCTTGGGAAGAGCTTCGGAATGGATACGGTATATCTGTCTGTGCCCTGAAAAGGAGCATACGGAAGAAGTCATTGAAAAATCAGTCCTGTTATTGTATAATATGTAATACAAATATTGTAACATACTTTATACATAAAAGTAAAAGCTTTTGTGAAAAAATATTTTAAAAGAGCAAAATTTTTATATAGGGTATTTACATTTCGCAAAATCTGTGGTAAAATATCAAAGCATGCTAAAGTGCCGAAATTTCGGCCGGCATTATAAACAAACCCACGTCACAGTTTCCGGACATAACGCCTGCTCCATGCAGGGAGTTCACCCGCCGGATACTTTGATGCAGGGAAATTAAGGAAAGAGAAAGGTGAAAAACATGATTCTCAAGGAAAAAAAGACAGAGGTTATCACGAATAACCGCCTCCACGACACCGACACAGGTTCACCGGAGGTACAGATCGCAATCCTCACACAGCGCATTTCAGAGCTCACAGAGCACCTCAAGGTCCATCACAAGGACAATCACTCACGCCGCGGTCTTCTCAAGATGGTTGGTAAGCGCCGCAGCCTGCTCGCTTATCTCCAGAAGAAGGACATTGAGCGTTATCGCGCAATAGTCGCAAAGCTCGGACTCCGTAAGTAAGTCTGACAATATCCCTCGGGCGGAGTGCCGTCCGGGGGATTTAAAGCTTTTTCGCGTATGGTTTTGTTTAGCAGTTGGAGCTTCTGCCAAAGCTTTTGACATAAGCTGCAAATGCTAAACCCACCGCGAAAAAGCTCCGAATCAAATAATTTAAAAGGAGCGAAAGAAAATGAAAGAAATGGTTTTTTCCAAGAACAGAGTTTTTGAAACAGAGTTCGCAGGAAGAAAGCTTACCGTTGAAACCGGTAAGATGGCAGGTCTTGCAAACGGTTCCTGCCTCATCCGCTACGGCGAAACCGTAGTTCTTGTCACAGCGACAGCATCAGACAAGCCCCGTGCAGGTATTGACTTTTTCCCGCTTGCTGTTGACTTTGAAGAGCGTCTTTACTCCGTTGGCCGCATCCCGGGCAGCTTCATGCGCCGTGAGGGCAGACCGAGTGAGCGTGCTATCCTCACATCACGTCTTATCGACAGACCTATCCGTCCGCTTTTCCCGAAGGATCTTCGCAACGATGTTGCAGTTTCCATCACCGTCCTCTCGGTAGACAACGACAACGCACCTGAAATCGCAGGTATGGTCGGTACGTCCGTTGCTCTCTCTATTTCCGACATTCCGTGGAACGGACCCATTGCAGGTGTTTCCATCGGCTATGTTGACGGTCAGTATGTTGTAAACCCGACAAGCGCACAGCGTGAGAAGAGCACAATGAGCCTTACGGTTGCAGGCAGTGCCGAAAAGGTTGTCATGATTGAAGCAGGTGCAGACCAGATTCCCGAAGACGTCATGTTTGACGGCATCATGCTTGCACATGAAGAAATCAAAAAGGTTGTAAAGTTCATCTCCGACATTCAGGCTGAAATCGGTCTTCCGAAGTTCGAGTATGAGCATGTTGAGTTTAACGATGAGCTTTTTGAAGAGCTCAAGGCAAACATTCTCGACCGTGTCCGTGAGTGCATGGACACCGATGACAAGACAATCCGCGACAAGCGCCTCAAGGTTCTTTCCGATGAGCTTATCGCAGAGTACTCTGAGAAGTACCCCGACATTGAGCAGTTCCTCGGCGAGTGCCTCTACAAGCTTCAGAAGATTGTTGTCCGCCAGTGGTTGCTTGAGGGCAAGCGTGTTGACGGTCGTGCTCTTGACGAAATCCGTCCCCTTGCAGCTGAAGTCGGCGTTCTTCCGCGCACACACGGCAGTGGTATGTTCACACGCGGTCAGACTCAGGTTCTTACCGTTGCAACCCTCGGTACAATCGCTGACCAGCAGAAGCTCGACACAATCTATGAAGAAGAGTTCAAAAGATATATCCACCACTACAACTTCCCGTCCTACTCTGTTGGTGAGGCTCGTCCGAGCCGTGGCCCGGGCAGACGTGAAATCGGTCACGGTGCACTTGCTGAGCGCGCTCTTGAGCCGGTTATCCCGAGCGAGGAAGAGTTCCCGTACAGCATCCGCTTGGTTTCTGAGGTTCTCAGCTCCAACGGTTCTACCTCTCAGGGCTCTATCTGCGGCAGTACTCTTGCTCTTATGGATGCAGGTGTTCCGATCAAGGCACCCGTTGCAGGTATCTCCTGCGGTCTCGTAACAGACGAAGATAAGTGGCTCACATTTATCGACATTCAGGGCGTAGAAGACTTCTACGGCGATATGGACTTTAAGGTTGCAGGTACAAAGGCAGGTATCACTGCTATTCAGATGGACCTCAAGACAGACGGTCTCACCCCCGAAATCATCCGCAGCGCACTCACAATAACACGCGATGCAAGATATCGTATTCTTGATGAAATCATGCTTCCGTGCATCAACGAGCCGCGTGCAGAGCTTTCAAAGTACGCTCCGAAGATGCTTCACATGACAATCGACCCCGATAAGATCCGCGATGTTATCGGTAAGGGCGGCAGTGTTATCCAGAAGATTGTTGCAGACACCGGCGCAAAGATTGACATTGAAGACGATGGTAATGTTTACATCTCCGCTATCGACTCCGAAGCATGCAAGAACGCTAAGAAGGTTATCGAAACAATCGTTCTTGACCCCGTTGTCGGTGAGCTCTATTACGGCAAGGTTGTCCGTGTCATCCCGATAGGCGCATTTGTTGAAATCGCTCCGGGCAAGGACGGCATGGTTCATATCTCCAAGCTTGAAAACCGCAGGGTTGAAAAGGTTGAGGATGTTCTCAATGTCGGCGATATGACATGGGTTAAGTTCATGGGCGTTGACGATAAGGGAAGAACAAACTTCTCAAGAAAAGACGCTTACAACGACCTTGCAAAGCGCGAAGCGGAAGAAAAGAAAGAAGACTAAATAAAGTATCCAAAAGGCTTTTCGGAATTTCCGAAAAGCCTTTTTCTCATACAGCATAATATATTGTTTAAAACAAAGCATTTTACGGAAGAATAAAAACAGGTGATTTTATGAAAAAGCTTGTTTTTATTCTTTTTTTTATTTGCCTGATGACAGGGGAAAGCGGTGCAGTGCCCGTAATTGAACGTGAGTTTTACTTAAACAATGAAATGCTTTACGATTCGGATGCAGTGAGGGTTACAAATATTTTGCCGAGCACATTGCGTCTTACACTGTCTGAGGGAGAAAGCTGTGAGATATATGCAGATGTTATTCCCGAAAATGCGCCCCGTGAGCTTATGTGGAGCTTGCCTGAGGAGCTCGGAACGATAAACATTTACCCACGAGGAGAATACTGTACGGTATACGGTGCGAAAGAGGGAACGGAGAATATAAAAATAGATACGGAAAACGGGAAAGTAAGTGCAACCGTTTCGGTTGAGGTGAAAAGACCGCGCGAAATACGCACTCGCTCGTTTGAATACGATATAGCCGAAGAAGAGGGCAGTGAGATATTCACAAGTGCGGTAATGCAGTTTATCATAAGATTTTTACTGACGCTTGCGTTTTCTGCACTGCTTGCGGCAGTGTGGATGCTTGTCAGACAGAGAGGGAAGAAAAGGAAATGAAAATACGTGAGGAAGTAAAATATGTTGTCAGCGGCTCTCTTGCAGGAATTGCCAACGGATTTTTCGGAGCAGGAGGGGGAATGTTCCTTGTGCCGCTGTTCTGCCGATGGGTCAGAATGGAGGATAAGCGTGCTTTTGCGACATCTCTTGCAGTAATTATGCCGCTGTCCGTGGTATCGGGAATAGTCTATTTGATAAAAGGTGAAATTGATTTTTTCGCCGCAGTTCCGTATCTTCTGGGAGGGCTTATCGGAGGAATAATCAGCGGATGCGTGTTCAAAAAAATGTCATCAAAGCTTTTGCGGCGCGTACTTGCTCTGTTTATCATTTACGGCGGCGTGCGTGCCTTACTTGCAATATGAGGTGAGTTTATATGGAATTTGTTCTGAATATGCTTGCCGGAGCTGTTACCGGTATAATAACAGGCTTTGGTGTTGGCGGTGGTACACTTCTTATTCTGTATCTTACCATGTTTCGGGGAACTTCTCAGCTTGCGGCGCAGGGGATTAACCTTTTATACTTCATGCCTACTGCCGGCTGTGCGCTTGTGTCACACATAAAAAACAAAAGAATAGTCTGGCGTGCGGTTATTTTCTCGGCATCGGCAGGGCTTGTAACGACCGTTATTGCCGCATTTATCGCCGCAAGGCTTGACATGACGCTTCTCAGACGGATTTTCGGAGGTTTTTTGCTGTTCATAGGAGTGTCGGAGCTGTTCAATAAACAAAAGGACAAAAAAACGGAACGGTAAAACCGTTCCGTTTTGAAGTGTCTGAATACTTATGTTTGTCATTCTGAGCGGAGTGCGGACACAACGTGTCAGCACGCAGTCGAAGAATCTCCCTAAAGCTTTGCACCTTTTGCGTAGTCTATAAACTTCATTACATCCGTTGACATGTGGCGTTCCTTGCTCCAGATAAGAATGATTTTTGACTTTATCGGGTCTTTGAGCGGAATGCTTACGATGTCGGGAATTGTTTCTGCAATATCACGGAACATAAAGCCGCACGCAAAGCCGGACGAGATAAATTCCTTAATCATATAGAGCTGTGAAGAAAGGTGGACTATGTTCGGCTCAATACCTGCAGAAGCAAAGGCGGACGTTATAACATCATACTGGATAAAACCCTTGTCAAACAGGATAAGCGGCTCACCTCGCAGAGCGCGGATATCAACTGATTTTTCACCTGCAAGGCGATGGTCGGACGGCACGCAGAAGACGGTTTCAACCTCGCCGAGGTCGAGAGAAGAAAAACGTGCGTGGTCAACTACATTTGTTGGGATTATTGCAAGATCAAGCGTTTCGTCACGAAGCGAAGCAAGAAGACTGTTTGCGCCAAATTCGTGTGTTGAAAGGCTGACTTCGGGACAGATTGACTTAAAACCCCGATAGAGCTTCGGAAGCCTTGAAATGCCGGTCATCGGAGGAATACCGATGCGGATGCTCCGTCTCTCTTCGCTTTTGTCCGACATAATAAGAGAAATACGCTCTGCATGCTGCAAAAGCTCTTGCGCATGCTTGAGAAGAGTTTCGCCCTCCTCGGTAAGAGTGAAGCCCTTTTTCAGTCTTCTAAAAAGGGTTACACCAAATTCAGCCTCAAGCTCTTTTATGGCATTTGAAATGGACGGCTGAGAAATGTGAAGCTCTTCGGATGCACGGGTGATGTTGTTATACTTGCACGCCGTACAGAAATATTGCAGCTGTAAAAGCTTCATAAAATCCCAACCTCCTTTTAATATCAGCCCTCAAATACCACGTTACCGTTGACCATTGTAAACGATACATTGATGTTGTCATCAAAGATGACAATGTCGGCGAAGTTGCCCTCACGGATTGCGCCGCGATTGTCAAGATGTGCCATGCGCGCAGGATTTACCGTCGCGAGGCGTACCGCATCAAGAACCGGAAGCTCTGCAAGCTGTACCATGTTGCGCACGAGTCTGTCTGTTGTTGCACAGCTTCCGGAGAAGCAGCTGCGGTCCGGAACCTTCGCAACGCCGTCTTCGATAATGACATCGGTGAAACCGAGCGTCTTTTCGGCACCGTCCGGGAAACCTGCAAAGCGTGTGGCATCCGTTACGACGGAAACACGGTCGAGCCCTTTGTGCTTTACAACAAACTTGAGAAGAGGAGCAGGAAGATGCTTGCCGTCGGCGATAATCTCAACGTCCATGCCGTCAAGCATATATGCCGCCTCGACAATACCTGCATAGCGGTATGCGTTTTTACGGTGGACTGTGCTTGTGCAGGAATAGAGGTGGGTTACGCAGTCAAAGCCGAGACCGTACATTTCCATAACCTCGTCATACTCAGCTTCTGAGTGACCGATAGAAAGCTGTATGCCTGCCTCACGGCAAGCCTTGGCAAAATCCCTTGCACCGGGAAGCTCGGGAGCGGCACTCCAACGGTTTATGAGGTCACCGTAACGCTCGATGAGCATAGTATACTCTTCTTTGTCATATCCACGGATAAGCGGACCCTGCGCACCTGCCTGAAGTGGCGAAAAATACGGCGCTTCCATATGAAAACCGGGCATATACGCACCGCGCGGATTTTTATGATTTCTAACCTTTCTGAAGGTTTCAAACATCTCTACATACTGCTCTGTTGTAGCGGCAGAGGCGGTGGGAAGAAGCGTGGTTGTGCCGAATTGAGCGTGTTTTTCTGCAAGGTCAAAGAATTCTTCAACCTTGCATTCCTCGAAACGATATCCGAAGCCGCCGTGGACATGGATGTCAATAAAACCGGGAGAGATGTATTTGCCGCCTGCATCGTGACCGACATCAAACGGACGATCCTCTTTCGTTACCGCAATAATCTTGTCACCGTCGGTATAGACGGCAGTGCCCTCGGGAGCAAGACAGCTTCCGAGAATTATTTTGCCGTTATAAAACTTATGTATCATGAATAACTACCCCTCAAAGACCACGTTGCCGTTTACCATTGTTAACGATACATTGATGTTATCATCAAAGATAACGATGTCGGCGAAGTTGCCCTCGCGGATTGCACCGCGGTCGCGGAGATGTGCCATGCGTGCAGGGTTTGCAGTCATCATACGCACAGCTTCAAGCAATGTGCAGTCTGCCATCTCCATCATGTTGCGGACAAGACGGTTTGTGGTAGAGATGCTTCCTGCAAATGCAGTGCCGTCCATAAGCTTTGCAACGCCGTTTTCAATAACGACCTCATAACCGTTTTTGAGACTTCCGGCAATGAAGGTTCCGCCCTCTGCGCCGCCTGCACCACGGAGTGCGTCGGTGATAAGGGAGATGCGGTCAACGCCCTTGAACTTGACAATGTATTTGAGAAGTGAAGACGGGAGATGGCAGCCGTCGGCGATAATCTCAACGTCCATTCCGTCAATCATGTATGCAGCTTCAACAACACCGGAATAGCGGTATGCATTCTTGCGGTGAACGGTGCTGCAGCCGGAATAGAGGTGAGTTACAAGCTGATAACCCCAGTCGTAAGCCTCCATGACCTCGTCGTATTCGGCATCGGAGTGACCGACAGCTACGACAACATCGTGGTCGATGCAAGCTCTTGCAAATTCCTTTGAACCGGGAAGCTCGGGAGCGGAGCTCCAACGTGCGAGCTTGTCACCGTATTTTTCAAGAAGAAGGTTATAATCCTGAGGCTTTGGCGGAGTGATGTATTCAGGGTTCTGTGCACCTGCCTGAGCGAGGGCAAAGTACGGTCCCTCAAGGTGTATACCGGGCATGTATGCGCCCTTTGTGTTCTTGGCGTTTGCTTCGTCAAGAACCTCAAACATACCGATGTATTCTTCTATAACACCCGAAGAAGCTGTCGGAAGAAGAACAGTTGTACCGAATTTTGCATGAAGCTCGGCAGCTTTGAGGAAGGAATCAACGGTGCAGTCCATAAAGTCACCGCCACCGCCGCCGTGGACGTGGATGTCAATGAAACCGGGGGATATATATTTGCCGCCGGCATCGTGACCGACATCAAACGGGCGGTCTTCTTTCGTTACTGCAACGATTCTGTCGCCGTCGGTATACACTGCTGTACCCTCGGGAGCGATGGTGTTGCCGAGAATAACCTTACCGTTATAAAACTTATGTACCATTTCAATCACCTTTTTTAAAGTTTTGTACTATAATCATAAAACAAATGTACCGAAAATGCAATAGCATATCGAAGAAAATCCTCCCTTTCGGGAGGATTTTCGGTTAATTTTAGAGAGCCGGCTTTCTTACCTTAACTTCTTTTCCTGTGTCAAGAGATTCCTTGATTGCGTTGAGGATGAATACCGGTGTGATGAGCTCTTCGTAAGACTCGGGCATACCGCCTGTTCTTACCATGTGTTCAAATCGGCGGAACTCGGAAAGATAGAGGTCCGGAGCTGTGGAAATGTTTTTGTGATATGTCTGTGTTTTTTCGTAAATTGTTGCAGAATAGCCGTATGTGCCGTAGTGACCTGTTACGTCATAATCTGCATAACGTGCGATAAATGTAGCAGCATCCTCACGACCGACAGCGAGAATGGATTCAACATCATGACCGAAAACCTCTGTCATAATCTGAACGAGGTGCTGTGAATAGAAGTAGAAATCGCCCCAGTCATTCTTCATGTTAATCGGAGCAGAGACCGAACCGCCGTATACGCGCTCCATCTTGTCGGAGTTGCGCAGATCCTTCATCTGCTGTGTGTCATCAACAAAGCCGAGAGTTGAGCCACCGCAAATCGGAACGTTCTTTTCCTTTGCAAGACGTACAAGCTCAAGTGCCTCTTCAGGGTCGATCGTGATGGGCTTGTCGATGAATGCCGGGATGCCTGCCTCTATGTACTTCTTGACATACTTGAAATGCTTTCCGCCGTGACGTGCAGTAACCATAACTGCGTCAACCTTGCCTACCCATGCTTCGGGGTTGTCGGAAATTTCAGCCTTGCCGCCTGTGATACCACGGAGAAGCTCGTTTTCTTCAGCACTGTCGCCGTAGAGACCTACAACCTCAAAATCAGCGTACGGAACACCGCCGAGAAGGGCGTGACCCTCGTGGATGATTTTTGTAAATGCACGTGCGTGGGAGTTCTCGGTACCGAGAATTGCTATTTTAAACATCCTTATCTCTCCAATCTTTTGAATTACTTATACTAATAATAAAGCATAATCACTTGAATTTCAATGGACATTTTTGACGTTGTTTAGCACTTTGTTGCTTTTTATTCAGCTGCAAAGTACTTCTGTACAAGCGGATTCTGACGCTCAATTTCTTCGAAAATCTGAATCTCTGGAATGATATGCTCAGGCTTGATGAAAAGCTCGCCGCCGTTGACCATATGATTGTAAAGACGACGGTAGTATTCGGCAGTACCGAACTCAAATGCGTCACCGTGAAGCTCAAGCTCTTCCTTGTGCCACGTGATTTTATCCGTACAGTAGGAGGGATTGCCTTCTGCATCGTGGAGGGACTTATGGTCAAGCTTCGGCTGGGGAGATTCGCTCTCAAGGTAGTACTGGTACTCAAGCTTTGTGGAGGAAACACGCATTGCACCGCGTGTACCGTATACACGGTAGAGCCAGCCGTCGTTGTACGGGTCGGACGGATTTGTTTCGATTTCAAAACGCGGGCCGTTCTCGTACTCTAAAACTGCGAAAACATAGTCCTCGGCATCGCCTCTGGAGTTCCAGATCTCAAGCTTTGAATAGATGTTTTTCGGCATCTCATCAGTGCCGGAAAGCCAGATGCACTGCTCAAACGGATGAGGACCGGTGTTTCTCATGTTTCCTGCATCGCGGTAGAGAAGTGTCTGCCAGTCATAGCGGCGTGAAAAGCCGTTCCAACGACCGCGGACGAGCTTTATATCTCCGAGAACGCCGGACTTCATGATTCTTTCCATATTCATGAAATATTCTGTAAGGCGTGACTGCTGGTAAATGGTAAAGAGAACGTTGTTCTTCTTTGCAGCAGCAATGAGCTCGCGGAGCTGGTCTGCAGTTTTGCAGATCGGCTTCTCGCAGAGGACATTGAAGCCATGGTTTATAAGGTCAAGTGTGGTTGCGTAGTGCATGTCAGAATAAGAAGCATTGACGACGAGATCGATGTCTTTTCTGTCAAAGAGTGCCTTGTAATCGTTGTAGGTGTCGCAGTTGAAATCAGCCTTTGCCACTGCTTCACGTGCAGGGTCAAGCTCGACTACGGCAACAACGTTTACAATGTCGTTCTTCTCTGATTTGAAGAACTTGCTGTGGATGTTGCATCCGCTTCTGCCGTATCCTATTACGGCAACGTTCAGTTTTTTCATAATTTCCAGGCTCCTTTTCAATAAAATTTCCTTACTTTAGATAAGGATGCTTACCTGCCAATATTATACTGACAGATAAGGAAATAGCCCTTTCGAGTGTATTATAGCAAAGTGAAAAGAAAAGTCAATAGCTTATGGAAGATATGGGACTGTTTTACAAAAAAAAGGTCACTTTTTTACAAGCGGATTTTATATTTGAAATCAAATTTTATATGCTGTGCCATTTTAAAAACATAATTGCTGAAAAAATTTTCTTGAAAAGTTGATTTTGCAATTGAAAAAAATTACTTTACAGTATATAATCTCATTAGTACATAAAACGTATCGTTTTTTTGATACGAAGATTAAAGGAGAGAAACTTATGAATATAGTATTTGTAGGATTCAGACACAGACACACATCGGCAATCTTTGAGGAGGCAATGGCAGACCCCAATGTAAATGTCCTCGGCGCATGGGAAGAGACAGAAATCGGACGTGAGCTTGCAGAGGGTACGGGAATTGAGTTCAACTATTCCTCCCTCGAAGAAGTTCTTGCAGATCCGCGTGTTGATGCCGTAAACCTCGGCGGTTGCTACGGCGACCGCGGTGCACACGCCATTGCGGCACTTAAGGCAGGCAAGCACGTTTACGGTGACAAGCCCATCTGCACAAGTCTCAGTGAGCTTGACGAGATTGAAAAGCTCGCAAAAGAAAAGAACCTCAAAGTAGGATGCTATCTCACAATGCGCTTTATGGGCGGCATGAGAAATATCCGTGAAATGATTTCGGACGGTACTCTCGGTGAAATCGGCACAATCAACATGACCGGTCAGCATCCGCTTCAGTACGGCACACGCCCGATGTGGTACTTTGAAAAGGGCAAGCACGGCGGCACAATCAACGATATCGCCATCCACGGTATGGATCTTGTCCGCTTCCTTACGGGCTACGGCCTCAAAAAGGTACACGGCGCACGTACGTGGAATCACTTTGCAACAGAAGTTCCCGAGTTCTGTGACTGCGGTCAGTTCATGGTCGAGCTTGAAAACGGCGCAGGCTTTACTGCTGACGTTTCCTACGCCGCTCCTGCAAGCTGCGGCTTCAGCCTTGAAACATACTGGAGAACAACCGTTTGGGGAACACGCGGCGTTGCCGAGTACAAGCTCAAGGCAGCAAGTGCCGGCATTGACTCTGATGTAGGTGCACAGCTCATGGTAGCTCTCGACGGCAGCGACGGTTTTAAGAAGGTCGAGCTTAAAAAGTACGATGTAACGGGCATCGGCGAGTTTGTCCGTGAGATTAACGGTGAGACAGACCTGCTTATTGATACCGCCGAGGTTATCCGTACCTCACGCGAAATCCTCACAATCCAGGCAGCAGCCGACGCAAACAAGTAAAGAAATGAAATCCCCACACGGAGTCCCGTGTGGGGATTTTTAAATCGTTTCTAAAATATAGACATGATTGCGTTGAAGTTTTTGTCTCTCGTTTTGCCTATAATCAGAAAATAGTCAACGATGGTCATGATTCCGCAAACGCCGAGCGTGAGGAGTTTAAGAACGCCAAGCCCGATGTCGCCGATATAGAAGCGGTCTACGCCGAGATTGCCCAGAACGAGGGAAAAGACCAGGGCAAGCGTGGGGTCCTTAAGGTCTGAGGCAAGAACGAGCGGGAATTTTGACTCGTCAAGAGACAGAAGCTTTTCCCTGACTACGGGGAGCTGTTCGGAGCTGAACATACGTGCATTGGCAAGTATATATGAATCAACCTTTTGCATATCCATAAGAAAATCCTCCTTTACATATCTGTAAAAAGTATATATCCAAACTCATTTTATGTCAAGATATGACGAGGATTCTTAAAAGATTGTACACAAAGCTGAACACGGCGGTAAGTATGCAAAAGACAAGAAGGGGAAGCTTAAAGCGCCCGAACAGCTTCAGGTGCGGAAAAATAACAAGCATGGCAAGAAGCGGAAGCGCAAAGGGGTTATACGAAAAATAAGCGGCAAAATCACCGCGCAAGAGCGCAAAAAGCGCCCGTGTAGAGCCACAGCCCGGGCAAGGAAGCCCCGTAAGACGGTTGAACGGACAGTAAATGCGAAAGCGAACGGTTATATATAAATAAAGTGCAATAGCAGAAAATACAGCAATATGAAGAATGATAATTTTTACCGCACGACTCCTCACAAAAAACACCTCTCTCGTGAAACGGTCTGTGGCAAAGCATACTTCGCCACAGACCGTCGAACAGATTATTCTATTGTTACCTTCTTCATAACAACGGGGGTCTTCGGCTTGTCGGAATAGTCGGTATCGGAAGCTGCGATTTCGTCAACGACCTCAATACCCTCAACAACCTTGCCGAAAGCGGCATACTGTCCGTCAAGATGCGGAGCATCCTTGTGCATAATGAAGAACTGGCTTCCTGCAGAGTTCGGCATCATGGAACGAGCCATTGAGATAACGCCGCGTGTGTGCTTTATTGGGTTGTCAACGCCGTTGGACTTAAACTCACCCTTAATGGTATGGCCGGGACCGCCGGTGCCCGTGCCGAGGGGGCATCCGCCCTGAATCATAAAACCAGAGATGACTCTGTGAAAGGTAAGTCCGTCATAAAAGCCGTCCTGTACGAGCTTCTCGAAATTCTCGCACGTGATGGGGGCTGCAGACTTGTCAAGCTCAAGCTTAATCTTTTTGCCGTTTTCCATTTCAATAACTATCATAGCTGTAATATCCTCCGTTTTGGTGTTCTATGAGAATATTATACACGCTTTTGCGGAAAAGTCAATTTGCAAGGTAAATAAAAAGGTTTAAATATCCAGCAAAAAGGAGCCACAGAAGATACGGAAGCTGAAGATATGCCGCGAGCTTATCAATTCTAAAAAAGCTTATTATCATAAGAACAACCACTGCAATCAGGAGAAGAAGCCAGATAAAGGCAAACCCGAAGGCACGCATATTGAAAAAGATAATGCTCCAGAAAAAGTTTACCGCAAGGTTTATTCCGTAAATATAAAGCGCTTTCGAGCCGGGCTCTTTGAGATACACTCTTGCCGCACCGAGTCCCATAAGTATGAAAAGAATTGTCCAGACAATGGGGAATACTACAGCCGGAGGGGCAAGGGGCGGCTTTGTTACAGTGTCGAATATATCCATACTGTCTTTTGTGATAAATGCCGAAAGTGCGCCGACACCAAGCGAGATGAGAACGAATATTATTTTCGTTTTTAATGTTTTGCGCATAGAATCACTCTCCCAAAGTAATTCTATGCGCAAAAGGTCAAATTATTCCGGTTTCATTTCATTTGTTATATAGTCGAGATAAAGGGAGACTATATCAATATCATGCGTTGCATAAAGCATGCGTGACCCGACAACATCTTCTATTTCGTTTACCACGGGGCGTCCCTCATGATACATTATATCAATACCGCAAAAGTCAAAGTCAAAAAGCTCACACACACGGGACACAAGCGCTTTCTCATCCCCGGAAAGCTTTTTTGCGCAAACCCTTCCGCCGAGTGAAAAGTTACTGCGAAAGTCACCTTCCGAGGTGCGGAGAACCGCCGCAACGGGACGATTACCGATTATATAAACCCTCATGTCACGACCGGACTCTGTTGCAAGAGGCTGTATGACATATTCATCCGGCGCAATTGCTTCTCTCGCCGCGCGGTATTCCTCATCGTTTCGTATGAGTGTGACATTTTTGCCGCCGTGACCGCAGCATGGCTTTATTACAACAGGATACTGTGCGATTTCGGGCGGAATATCTGCCTGATGTGCCGACATCCACGGTATGACGGGAATGTTGTTTTCATGGAGATATTCATACGTTCTTGCCTTGTTGTTGCATATGCGTGAAACGTGTGAGTTGTTGAACACACGTTTTCCGAGACCTTCAAGATATTCCGAAATATCGGGGCGCATGGCACGCACTATGCAAAAATCGGGAAGCTCGTCGGGAAATCCGTCCTCGCACAGAACAAGTGATATATCAATTCCGCGCTTTTTGCCCTCTTCAATATACAATCTGATGTATTCACGGTTGCGCCCGGCGCCCTCTTTTTCATAAACAAGCCATGCTTTCATGCCATCACCTGCATTTAGTTATTATATGTTCGGCAATAAGCTCTGCGAGGTTGACACCTGTACAGTCATAAGTGCTTTTGAAATGTGCATTTGAGTTGACCTCACACAGGAGAGGACCTCTTTCGCCGAACAGAATATCAACACCGGCAAAATCGAGACCAAGCCGTTCGGCGGCGGCGAGTGCAAGCTCACACTCCGCATCTGTCGGAGAATACGGAAGAGTCCTTCCGCCGAGAGTGACGTTTGAACGAAAATCGCCGTTTTCACTCTCTCGAAGCATTGCCGCGCACACCTTGCCACCGACGATGTTTATGCGGATATCGCGGCCGTAGCTTGAGCGCACAAGCTCCTGAAAAAGAAGCGGAACACGCTCATGCTCACAAGTTATTTTGATAAGCTCGTCCATATTGCTTGCAAGATACACCTGTGCACCGAAGGAGCCGAAGCACTCCTTCACGACAACGGGAAAGCCGAGAGCTTTTGCAACAGAGCTTAAAAATCCGGTATCGGTGTATCCGATATTCGGAAATGTTTTTGGAGCAATAACGGTTTTCGGCATGGGAAGACCGCGTAATGCAAGATGCATTTTTGCCTTATCATCGCAGCTTTCAATCGCAGCTGCTGAGTTAAAGCATAAAATGCCCTGAGCTTCAATCTCCCTTGCAAGACTTATGTCTTTATCCCAGAAAAGCACAAAATCGGGTCTTTCAAGAAACGGAACCTGCTCACCAAGCGGATGTGAAAGCTCGGAATTAGTATAGAGCGAGAGTTTGCACCCTCGCTCTGAAAACGCACTTTGAAGCCGCGAGTATATGTCGCGGAATTTTTCTGCTTTTAAAAATTGGTTGACAACTAATATTCCGTTCATAATCAGCACCAGAAGAGCCATACGAGGATGTATCCGCAAAGCACTGCACAGAGCGTAAACGGAATACCGATGCGCATGAAGTCGCCCGTCTTAACCTCGTGCCCTTCACCTCGCAGGATACCGATACCCGTGATGTTTGCAGATGCACCGATGGGTGTGAGGTTGCCGCCGAGTGTTGCGCCGACGAGAAGACCGAAGCAGAGAAGGGTCGGTTCCATACCGAGCTTGTCTGACATGCTCATAACGACAGGAAGCATTGTGGCAACATAAGGGATGTTGTCGATAAATGCAGAGAAAAGAACGGATGCCCAGACGATAACGGTATAAATAAGGAACGGGTTATTGCCGAGCTTTAAGAAGAGACTACTTATCGCAGTTATAACACCGCGGTCTTCAATACCTGCAATGACTACAAACAGACCTGCAAGAAGTCCGAGTGTGAAGAAGTCGATTTCCTTGAAAACATTCTTGACAATGCTTTTGTTCTTCTTAAAAATGAGTTCACGAAGGATACCGATAATCATAAGCGCAATGCAAATATATCCGTTTGTCTCTGCCGGCTTGTTCGGAATAAATGAAGCAATAATGAGAAGAACTATTGTGCCGAGAAGAAGTACGGTCGGGAAATAGTCGCTGACAACAGTTTTGCTGTGTGACTCAATCGGCTGTTTTTCTTTTCTGAAAAGCCACATGAGGATGATGGCTGAAGCAACGGCACCTGCCTGAACGACCCAGAAGAGACCCGGCATGCCGTCATACCAGAAAAAGTCAAGGAAGGTCATGTCGAGTGCACCGCCGAGGAGAATGGAAGTGGTATCACCTACAAGAGTTGCCGCACCCTGAAGATTTGAAGAAACTGCGATAGCTATTATCATGGGAACGGGATTGATTTTAAGTTTTTTCGAGATATCAAGAGCAACAGGAGCTATCATGAGAACGGTTGCAACATTATCTACAAATGCAGATATAATTCCGGCAAAAAGCGAAAGCCATACGATTGCCCACTTCACATTCGGGACCTTGTCAATAATAATATCGGCAAGACGGTCGGGCATCTTCGACTCGATAAAAAGATACACCGTGCCCATCGTACCTGCTATCATCATAAGAACATTCCAGTCAATAGCGCTCCACACATCGCCGAGGTTAAAACCGCACATAACCGAGAAAACAACCGCAGAGGCTATTGCGATATAGGGGCGAAACTTTTGAAACGTGAGAAGAAGTACATATGTAACACCAAAAGCTATAAGCGCCGGAATCATTTTAAACATCTCCTTGAAAATAATGCAATAAAGTATAGCACAGATTTTTAAAATATGCAAACAAAACTCGCTATTTGTCGTTTATCATATCAAAAAGCTCGTTTATGCGGTCATATCTTCCGAGAAGATAAAGCCATCCGAACAGGGCCTCAAATGCCGTGGCGGCATGATAGGTCTCGGGAGTTGCATGCTTTGGCAGGGTGTTGACCTTAGCGTTTCGGCCACGCAGATAAACCTCGTGTTCCTCTTCTGTCAGATGCGGCAGAATTATTTCCGAGGCCTTTTCCTGGGCAGCCGCCGAGACTGACAGGACGGTGCTTTTATGAAGTTCACGCACTTTGCGTATGCCGCTTTTTGAGAGATTTGCTCTGACCATAAGTTCAAATACGGCATCGCCGACGTGGGCGAGAGCAGTAGAGCTCATTTCGAGTATTTCGTTTTTGTCAAGTGTTGTATGAAAAAAATCCTGCATAATTCCTCCGTAATTCGGTTTTTTATATATTTTAAGACAGAATATAATAAAAGTCAAATCATATACTAATGTTAATTGTAAGTTAAATGTGCCAAAGCTTGAATATTTTCCATCTACGGAGATTGAAAATTGCGGAAAATTATGGTACAATAATCAAAATGTGTTATTACATGTAAGAGGCGGTGAGAAGATGGCTCAGGATGCCGTCAAAAAGGTTATATCGGCTGAAAAGTCCGCAGAGGATAAAATTGCTCTTGCGCGTGAGCGTGCAAAGACGATTGTTGCCGAGGCAGAAAAAACGGGACGCGAAATGCTCGCAGAGGCAGAGTCTTCTGCAGAGGCAGAGGTTAAAAGCAGGCTTTCCCGTGCTGACGGAGAGGCTGAAAGGCTTGCCGGAGAAATCCAAAAAAAGGCTATTGATGAGGCAGAAAAGCTCAGAACGCTTGCGGCAGGAAGAATGGATAAGGCAGCAGCGTTTATTGCAGAAAGGGTCGTGAAAGGATAATATGTCTATTGTCAGAATGAAACGGCTTCGCATGCTGGCTATGGCGGAGGATCGCGAAAAGCTCTTACGTCTGCTTGCCCATTACGGCGTTGTTGAGATAAGTGAAACGACGGCAGATGACGGTTTTTCGCAAGACGCTCCGACAGACGCAGAAAAGCTCCGCGAAAACCTTTCCGTTGTTTTATCTGCACAAGGCACAGCGCGAAAGTACGGAAAATTTAAAAAAGGCTTATTCACTCCGCGACCACAGATGGCTGAGGGCAAGTTTTTTTCATCAGAGCTTGTGCTTGAGGCACTCCGTGACGCAGAACGCATAAATGCAAGCGAGAGTGAGATGATGAGGCTCAATGCCGAAAAGGCAAGGCTTTTGACTCTCCGCGAAACATATGCTCCGTGGAAAAGCTTGAATGTTGCACTTGACCCACCGTCGGGCAGGTTCTACAAAACTACGCTCATGACGGTGCCGGCTGCAGTTTCCGAAGAGACGATAGCGCAGGCGATAAGCTCGGTAAGCGACGCGGCAGAGTATTTTACGGTATCGTCGGACAGAGAGCTCAGATACATTTTGCTTATAAGCCTTGCAGAAGATGCCGGGCGTGTGCGTGATGAGCTCAGGCAGCTTGGCGGTGCGATTGTCTTGTTCCGGGGCGTAAAGTCATCTGCCCGTGACAGGATGAAAGAGCTTGACCGTGAGATAAGCGACATAGAGCTGAAGCTCAAAGAGGTTGCAGAGGGCATAAGTATAACGGTCGAGCAGTATGACAGGCTTCTTGCGGCAGAGGATGTGCTCTCAACTCGGCTTGAGTGTGCAAATGCCGCAGATATGGGCATAACCACAAAGCATGCGTTTTACATTGAGGGCTGGTGCCCTGCCCGTGAAGAAAAAACGCTTTCGCAGTTTTTCGAGGCAAACGGATGCGCTTATGAGTTTGCAGAACCGGGAGAAGGTGAAGTTCCCCCGACACTGACATATAATTCGAGAGTGGTTTCACCTTTTAATATGATAACGAATATGTACAGTCCGCCGGCATATACCGGAATTGATCCGAACCCGACGATGGCACCGTTTTTTGCATTGTTCTTCGGAATTATGCTTTCTGATGCAGGTTACGGATTGCTGCTTATGCTTGCAGGAATATTCGCTCTGAAAAAGCTTAGTCCGCGCGGAGGCTTTAAAAGCTTTATGCAGCTTGCGGTA
>JAFQSU010000043.1 GCA_017409405.1 Oscillospiraceae bacterium
GCGGAAAATCCCTTGAAGTTCGACACTTCAAGGGATTTTAAATATGCGTGCATTTGCTTTTGACCAATGTTTGTTTTACGAAAAAACTCTCTTTAAATTTTTCCTCCGCTTATGCTCTCGCGCCTTTTTCGACAGTCTGAGTGGCACTCCACAGTGTGGAGTGCCACTTAATATTTGCTAAGGCTTGTTTATGCTGATTTTTTGTTTGTGATAACCTTAATTACAAAGAGTGTTGCAAGCATAAGCACGATTGCAATCGGCAAGCAAATCCATGCATTCTTGACAAAGCCCGTAATGATGTACGCCACAAACGAAACAGCGGCAACCGTAATAGCGTACGGGAGCTGTGTTGAAACGTGATTTATATGATTGCACTGTGCACCGGCAGACGCCATGATTGTGGTGTCGGAAATCGGTGAGCAGTGGTCACCGCAGACAGCGCCTGCCATACATGCAGAGATTGCAATGATGCAGATTTCGTTGCTGATTGAACCGCCGAATACGGCAAGAACAATCGGAATGAGAATGCCGAATGTACCCCATGATGTTCCGGTTGAGAATGAAAGACCAACACCGATAAGGAAGACGATAGCCGGAAGCAGAGGAATAAATGCGCCTGCACTTGTTCTTACAAACTCAGCAATGAATATCTTAGCGCCGAGGCTGTCTGTCATTGTCTTAAGTGTCCATGCACAGCAGAGAATCATGATAGCCGGAACCATTGCCTTGAAGCCCTCGGGGAGGGAGTCCATGCAGTCCTTGAACTTAAGCACTCTTCTGCACATGAAGTAGATGATTGAGAAGATGAGTCCTGCAAACGAACCGAATACAAGTCCCTGAGAAGCGTCTGCACCGGAGAAAGCATCAACGAAGCTTGCACCGGAGAAGAAGCCGCCGGAGTAGAGAAGACCGAGCAGACAGCCTGCGATAAGAACAACAACGGGGGCAACGAGATCCCATACGCTTCCGTTCTTGTTAACATCTCTTTCTTCAAGCTGTTCAAGCTTGTCTCTGCCCTCAGAGGAGAAGATATCGCCGTTCATAGCGTTGAGCTCATGCTTTTTCATTGGACCGTAATCAAGCTTCATTAAGACTATTGCAATCATCATAACGATTGTAAGGATTGCATAGAAGTTATACGGTATTGCTCTGATGAAGAGTTCAAGACCGCCAATCTGGTCTTCTGAAACAAAGCCTGCAACAGCAGCAGCCCATGATGAAATGGGAGCGATTATGCAGATAGGAGCAGCGGTTGCGTCGATAAGATAAGAAAGCTTAGAGCGTGAAACGTTGAACTTGTCGGAAACAGGGCGCATAACTGAGCCGACTGTAAGACAGTTGAAGTAGTCGTCAACAAAAATGAGTATGCCGAGAGCGATTGTTGCAAGCTGTGCACCAACGCGTGATTTGATGTGGGTCGAAGCCCAACGACCGAAAGCGGCAGAACCGCCCGACTTGTTCATGAGCGAAACTATTGCACCGAGAACAACGAGGAATATGATGATTCCTATGTTGTATGAATCAGCAATGGAAGCAATAAAACCGTCAACGAACAGATGGTCAATTGTTGCAGAGAAATTAAACTTTGCATACATCAGTGCGCCTGCCGTAATACCAATGAAAAGGGAAGAATATACTTCTTTGGTAATAAGGGCAAGGGCAATTGCGATGATCGGCGGAAGCAAAGACAGCCATGTTGCATACGAGGGAACATCTGCTCTCTTCGTTTCAAGCGCCTTGTTGAGGTTTTCGCTGAAGTTTGCGTCGTTTCCGACATTGTCAGAATAGCTGTCGAGATATTCTGATGCGACTTCGGCGTCTGTCAGATCAGCATCAACCGCGCATGCGAACGGCAGAACCGATACCAACAGCATAATGGCGAGAAAGGTAATTGCGAGGATACGGCTTTTTCTTGTGTGAATCATAATTCACCCTCCTTAAAAATATAGAGGCTATGATGCAAAACACAGCTTCATAACCTCAAATAAAATTCAACATTATTGAAGATAGCGCTCCACATCAGTGACAGTCCGGTATATGTTATATACCGACCCAGCATACATCCCGTATCAGGCTGCGGAATGTCGCTTCGGCGTTAACTCCTTTTAATATGCAGTATTTCCTGAAAACAGCATATTTACTCTTAATTAACGCACCTCTATCTACGCCTTTCGGCATTTATATTAAAAATATGTTAACATGACTGACGGTTTATTTCAATTAGCATAATATACAAAATTTTGTCGTAAAATGTAATAATATATACAAAATTAAAATATATAAAGCGTTGCACGAAAATGTATAATATTGCTCAAAACTTGAAAATTCTTGTTGTATTTTGATTTTTGGATTGATTTTTGCAAATATGTTTGTTATACTTTGGGTAGTTGAAAGGATAAGCAATATTATCCTACGAGCTGTTTCCTGTAGTGAAGACAGCAAAAAATTCAGAGGAGGACGATTATTATGTCAGAACTCGCATTGTTCGGAGGCAAGCCCGCAGTTACATACGTAGGTACCGGTAAGAATGACGGTACGGATATGTTCAAGTGGCCTGTCATCACAAAAGAAGATGAAGAAGCAGCACTCTCCGTTCTTCGCGTTGGCGGAATGAGCGGCACAAACGTAACTAAGGAATTCGAAGCAGATTTCTGTAAGTGGGTTGGTGCAAAGTACGCTCTCGGTACATGTAACGGTACAGCAGCTCTCCACGCTGCTATGTTCGGTTGCGGTGTCGGCCGTGGCGATGAAGTTATCTGCCCGAGCCGTACATACTGGGCAAGCTGCACAAGCGCACTTACTCTCGGCGCAACAGTTGTTTTCGGTGATATCGACCCGAACACTCTCTGCCTTGACCCGAAGAAGCTTGAGGCAAAGATTACAAGCAAAACAAAGGCTATCATTGTTGTTCACTATCTCGGCTATCCGGCAGATATGGATGAAATCATGGCTATCGCAAAGAAGCACAACGTCAAGGTTATCGAAGACGTTTCCCACGCACAGGGCGGTCTCTATAAGGGCAGAAAGCTCGGTACTATCGGTGACGTAGCTGCTATGTCTCTTATGGCAGGTAAGTCTCTTGCTATCGGTGAGGCAGGTATCCTCCACACAGACGATATCGAGATTTATGAGCGCGCTATCGCATTCGGTACATATGAGCGTTTCAGCAAGGATTTCCAGACTGAATACCTCAGACCTCTTGCAGGTCTTCCGCTCGGCGGCTACAAGCACAGAATGCATCAGATCAGTGCTGCTGTCGGTCGTGTACAGCTTAAGTACTATGATGAGCGTTGCGCTACAATCCGTAAGGCTATGAACTACTTCTGGGATCTCCTTGAAGGCGTTCCGGGTATCCGTGCACACCGTGTTGATGAAAGCACAGGTTCTAACATGGCAGGTTGGTACGCTGCTCACGGTCTCTATGTTCCGGAAGAGCTTGAAGGCCTCTCCGTAACACGCTTCTGCGAAGCTCTCAGAGCCGAGGGTGTTGACGCAGTCAGCGCAGGCTGTAACCTTCCGCTTCACACACATCCTTTGTTCCAGGTTGCTGACGTATACAATGACGGCAAGCCGACCCGCATTGCCTTTACTGATAAGGATGTTCGTGAAATGGACAATGACCTTGATGTTTGTGAGGACATCGGCGCAAGAACATACTCAATTCCGTGGTTCAAAAACTATGAGCCGGAAGTCATTGAGCAGTATGCAAACGCATTCAAGAAGGTTTGTGCAAACTACAAAGAGCTTCTTGCTGACGACCCGGGCAACCCGGCACAGCTTGGCGGCTGGCACTTCTTCCAGCACACAGCTAAGAAAAAGGCATAATTTAAACAACAAAAACTCAGGCACGCAGATTTCTGCGTGCCTGTTTTACGTCTTATTTTAATAAAACACAAAACCTCATCTCCCGATACCGGAAGATGAGGTTTTCTCTAATAAAGACCTAAATCCTTTAACATGGTTTTCGTTTTATCAAGCGTAACTTGCGAAGTATTGGTCAAGTTTTTTACTGATGACTGAATCCTGTTGAACCGCAAAAATATAGTTCTGAAAATCCTGCGAATATAGCAAACAGGTAAAAGCCATTTGTGTTTCTCAAGTATTGGATATTGAAGCTTCATCGAATAATATGGCAGAAAGACCATCGAAAAAAAATGAGCAATTTTCCCTCCCGACTTATTTTGCCTAACTGCTATAGAGTTTGCGCTATTCCCATATACACCGCCGTAAAGTATGTATTCGGAAATATGTTCCAATTCGCTTCGGCAAGTATCTTTTGAAAACCAATCCTCTGACAAGTTGGTCATAACATCTGAAAAAGTAGAAAGCCCGTTTTCAACAAGCAATCGCTTTCGTTCTGTCTCATTTTGCTCGATTTTATGATTTAATATCCACAAATCAAGCAATGAGCGCACGCCACAACCACCACGTTCAAAATGCTTTGCCATATGCGCGATGTGGTAAAAATAGAATAATTCGTCGCTCATGTGATAAGAATATTCCTTTCCTTCATCACAAGAAACAAGACTCCAAACATTATCAAGGCAAGCAGATGACCATTTATGGTTTACAATTCCATCGCTTGCTACCTCTTGCTCAATCAAATCGAAGTGCAATTCGATATGAAAACCGTCAGGAGTAAAGAATCCCCAATCGTGGCTTAACTTTGATTCAAGAGTGTAACCAAGCTTTCCAACAAGCAAATCAGATGCACGTTGCAGATCACATTGTTTAACAAGAATATCAACATCGCAGCTTGTCCGCATCCACGGCTCCGGATAATAATTGCGAAGAACTGCACCTTTGAGCGGTAAGTGCGGAATTTTGTTTTCCTCAAATAGCTCACACATACGCTTTGTTTCATCCGACAAACGTTCACTTCGGAAAACAGCCATCATAAGCTCTTTGCGAAATGAAGCTGCAAGCTCACCGGGAATCAGCTTGTTTTTCAAAAGCGGTTCCGCGATTATATGCGCCATATCATGCGTCTTTGCAAAATCAAAAAGGCTTTGCAAGGTTGATCCTATTATGTTTTGTTTTGACACTTCTTGACTTTTCGCTCCGCAAACTTCCGTGCGAATAAGAAAGAAGAATAAATTGTGTATATTTGTCATCGCGTTACCTCTTCCTTAAACTCAAGATTTCGTTTTTTAGCATGGCTACGGATACAATCACAAAAAGACAGAAATATGCAACTGCACTTATGATTTCGTTTGGTATGCAGAATGTAGTGAAATAAAATCCAACTATAATAAGTACCGCGTATATGAAGTTCTTCACCCATTTCACTTTATATATTTTTGCAAAGTACAGCACATTCAGCAGATACCATATAGCTGTTGTTATCGCTCTGACAAGAGCGATTGCCACCGAAGTGCCATATATTCTATACGCCACGAAATCAAACACGCATGAAACAACAAGCGAAACAAGCCCCAAAAAGAGAAATTCTTTGGTTTTCCCGAGTGCATTGAAAAATGTAAACATAACAATCGTGATGCAGCCGGTAAGAATAAGTGCCGGTAAAACTATCTGGAAATAGACGAGCGAATCAACATATGCCGGTAAAATAAACTCTACTATTTTGCAAACAGGATAATATCCGGTCAAACAAAAGGCAATTATGCAACTTACAATTCCAACTACCTTTGGGAAAAGATCTACTGCATTTTCTTTTTGCATTCGCTTCAATTGAGGAAGCAGAACGATCGAAAGGCTCGAAATCAGTGTTGTAATTGCAGATAAAATATTATAAGCAAAAGCATACTGGGCATATGTTTCAATATCAAAAAGCATCGAAATAAACTGCTGGTCAACAAGCAGTGCAAGTCGCGATACCTCATATGCAACAGTCATTACAATACCGGTTTTAAAGATGTTAAGCAAAGAGGATTTTTCGCTTTTGAGCGTATAACTTTTCCCGAATGTAATGTTCCGATATGTTAATATGTATTTAACTAAAAGAACTATGTATATAGCAGATAACATCAACAAGCATACAGAAAAGCCTGGCTTCGCCTTAAAAAACTTTACCGAAACAAAAAGGATTAACATAATTGCAATCCAAGCAAGGGCAACAATAATTTTTCTGTTTGAAAACTCTTTGAATCTCCGCACTGCCTGTGAAATATACTGATAGTACATCGTTACATTATTGCAAAACATATTTATGGCTATAAAAATGCCGATTATTTTATATACGCCGTCTAAAACAAACAGTGCAAACAATGAAACGGCAAACCCTAAAAGTACTTCTAAATAAATAAAAAAGCGTGAATATAATCTAAAGGCCTGACGATCCAGTTCTTCATAATCTTTTCCTGCAAAGACCAAAAGAATTCCATCTATAAAACCAAAGTGAAGAAGTCCGCTATAGCTAAAGTATAATGTATACAGCTTATAATACCCATAATCATCAACGCTGAGCAGCATGGGTAGAACAAACCCCAACAATATACTTGAAATGAGATATGCAACATTACCGATTGAAACAGTAAATATATCCTTAAAAAAACGATTAATTTTCATAGTAAAACCTTACCAGAATAAAGAATATAATTTTATCAAGAAGTATAATCTATACTTCAAAGCAAATTTTGCGATTTTTTCTTTTTTATTTGTAATACGAACTTTCTTTATTATATACTTATTAATCAACTCATTGTTAAGAAGATTCTTTGTTTTGGATTTGGCACCCTTATATGAATTAGCCTTAAAATACGAGAGACATTGATTTATCGTTGCATGAGAAACATAAGCAGTAAACTGAGCATCAAGGTTATATTTCTCCAAATCAAAACTTTCTTCAAACAACTTCACTCTTGCAAGAAGCCCCTCGGTTGACCATTCTTTCTTTCTGTTCTTCGTCATTGAAAAAGGATTGTAGCGATAGTAGTAAAGACATTTATCTATAACAACCAAAGATTTTATACTGTATAACATCGGAAATACAACAGACTCATCCTCTCCTATCGTGATGCAGTCATCTACTTTAAACTGATACGTCGCATATAATTCACGTTTGTATGCCTTTGCCCATTGGCTTTGTGCAAATGACGAAAAAGCGGAGTATATTTTTTCGCAAATATAATCATTCGACCAGGCTCCATATTTATTGTAAGAGGTATGTTCTGTGCATTCGCCCGAATCTGTTGCATAGAAACATTCTGAACAAAACAAATCAGTGTCAGGATTTGTTTTTATTGCATCGCTGAACTCCAAAAGGCAGTCGGTATGTATCCAGTCGTCTCCGTCAACAGGCACAATGTATTGCCCTGTTGCAACATTAAGTCCTGCTTTTCTTGCACTTACCAGTCCTCCATTTTTTTTGTGCACAACCTTTATGCGCTCATCCTTTTTTGCATATTCATCTATAATCTGCGGGGTTGAGTCCTTCGCACCATCATCAACAAGAATCAGCTCAAAATCCGTGTATATCTGTGAAAGAATGCTTTCAATGCACTGCCTTGCATACTTTTCCACATTATACATAGGAACTATAACACTGAATAACGGCATAATTTATATAACACTCCTCGTAATGAAATTATACGGAATAATATCTGAATGCTCCAGAATATAGAAGCTATAAGTAAAAATAAATATCGCATAGACAAGCACAATTATTCCAATGATGGCTCTATTGTCTTTAAAAAACAACAAAGGAAGTTGTGCAATTAATATAGTCTTTGCAAATGTATAATACATTGCAACTCGTTTTATATAGGGAGAAACGAAACCTGAAATCGTCATAATCACCCCGACAATAAACAATATTAAAAATGTATCATTTTTAATGTCTTTTTCTTGATATCTTTTTCTGAAATAGAAGAATATAAATAACCATGCTAAATCAAGATAAAACGTTCTGTTATTAAACTCAGCCGATGTTCCTTCTGCATATAAAGCAAACCGTCCACCTATACGCTCAAGAATATAAGAAATTGAAAACATAAAAATAATTGTTAACGAAATTAACAGCAATCGTTTAACGCTAAATCTTGAATTTTCGCTTTTCCAAAACAAATAGATGAAAAAAGCTATAGCGGCACTTGGGTGAAAGCAATATGCAATCAATACAAATATAAGATATTTTATGAACTTACGCTCAAACACATACCTCATTCCGTAGATTATAAATGCAACCGCAATACACTGTTTGGCAATGTTCAATCCCGTGGTAAACGTTCCGGTCAAAAACATAAACGCAGTCAAAAAACAACAGTCTTCGGGTAATTCATTCTTTATAAACAAAAACATTGGAGCAATTGTAAGAAATGCCAACAAGCCAAAATATACCTCTTGTGAATCAAAAGCATTAGCGATTTGACTGACTCCCCACAGTCCAAACGGAGTTCCGTCTACGAACTTTCCATGCTGTTGGAACCATTGAGAAAAGTCCAGGTCACTTTGACCTTGGTATATCCAGTGGTAGCTGTCAAAATCTGTCCCGACATTATCTCTTAATGCTGCAATGACCACAGGAAGTAAAATAGCAATAATAAAACATATATCTATCTTCTTATTATCTTTTCTTTTCTTACTCAACGAAAGAAAGAAAGCGGATAATGTATAGATTATAAGATAAAAAAACAAACTTTCAATCTTGCTCACGAAGTGCCTCCAAATAAATTTTTCTAACTTTGTTCATTATTGTATCAATGTTATAACTTTTAGCAATTTCACGATTGTTTTCACATATTTGGTCACGCAATTCAGGTGATAAAAACAATTTATTAATAATACGAACAAACCCAACAACATCATTTGGCGAACACTTGAATCCCGTTATTCCATCTTCGCTGTAATCGTTGATTCCGTGTATATTGGATGTTACAATAGGTAGCCCACATGCCATAGCTTCTATTGCAGCTATTCCAAGCCCCTCTCTTTTAGATGGAAAGCAAAATATATCAGCACAATTTAAAAGAAATTGAACATCTGTTCTAAACCCCAAAATATGAACTCTATCTCCTAATCCAAGAGAAGCGCTTAATTGTTTGAGCGAGTTTTCCAGTGGACCTTTTCCTGCTATGCAATAATGTACATTTTGGTGACTAATTTGTGACAATGCCTTGATGATAACCGAGTGGTTTTTATTGTCATTCAACTCTCCTACCGATACCAGCATGACGTCATTCCCCCCTATTCCCAAATCTTCCCTGAACTTGTTTTTCTTTTCTTCCGTAACAGTAAAATTTGAAAACTTATCATAGTCAAAGCCGACACCCGGAACATATTTAATCCATTTTGCCTTCATTTTCTTTTTGGCAAACTCATAATCCTCTTTATTTATTGTAATAAGAACATCTGTCCACTTTGAACACAGTTTTTCAATCGGATAATAAATCAACCAATTGAGCAAAGGTGCACCTTTATAAAAATGAAAACCGTGGGCAGTATATATAACCTTTGTGCCGTGCTTTCGTGCCTTGCGTGCCGCAAGTCTCGTCAGTATTGCCGCAACGGGAGTGTGACAGTGGATAATGTCATATTCGTTTTCATCAATCAGCTTTTTCAGCTGTTTGTACACAGAAATGTTGCTCTTCTTAAACGGTGAACGCTCAAAAGAAATATTATGAAAATTATACTCAGGCGGCAATTCCGCAGTTAATCTTGCCGCAACATCAACCTGATACCCTTCCTTTCGAAACCATTCAAGGTATGGTAAATGGAACGCCCTTATATGTCCGGAAACCGAGGCAACAAACAATACCTTTTTCATCTTATCAAATTCCTTACTTGAGAATTTTCACTTCGTTATATTTCATCATATATATTCCGTCATCGTAGTTTCCGATTGACGGAATATTTTCTTTGCCTTCAAGATTATTTTTTATAAGCTTCATATGATTTACGCCGCATTCATAGGCATGAGGATATCCGCCGCCAAAACGCGGGTTTACTTCTGATATGTAATATTCTCCGCCGATTTCAAAGATATCTATATCAATCTGACCGCGGAAGCCGAATTCTTTGCAGAAGTTCTTTATAAGCTCAAACAGCTTTACATCCTTAAATGAAACAGATTTATCCGTTTCACCTGCTCTCATAACGATTTTTTTCTTAGTGAAGATTGAAACAACCTCTCCGCTAATCATATCAATATAGCAATCGGCACCAATTTCCTGACCGTCAAGAAACTCCTGTATCATAAGATTATCGCTGTGAGCAAAAAGAAGGTCTACGGTTTCTTTATCATACACTTTTGAAATGGCAATGCTTGCGCTTCCGCAAATGGGTTTTACAAAAACGGGGTAAGATATCATGCCGCTTGTAACGTCTTTGTAGAAAGCATCTTTGTCTACATAAGTTTTTGCACAGTTGTATTTGTGAGCAACGAGCCACTTATACATATCGAATTTGTTAAGCGTTATTTCGCAGATATCGTAATCGGATTCGATAACTGTAGTCCCCACCGCTTCGAAATCGGCTCTGTGCTTTGCAATTAAAGAAAGCTCCGGATCGATAAGCGAAAGAACACCGCTTATTTTTTCTTTTTTGCATATATCAAGAATTGTATCAATATATCCCGGTTCCGTTATCCGAGGGACAATGTAGAGCTTGTCCGCATCATATATTGCAGGAGCAATATCACTGCAATCGGTCGCTATAACCTTACCGCAACCTTCAAGCTCATTTTTGAAATATTGAATTATCTTATTTCGTGTTCCTGCGCTCAAAATCAGAATGTTAGTCAATGTTATCACCCGTTATTTGTAATCGTTTTCATTATACGTATAATTGCAAATTGTTTTTTTGAATTTTCCTGATGCTACAACAGGGATTTCATCGACAAACTCAATGGTTATGTTTGCATCTTCACCCAAAATCGATCTTAGAGTACTGTCAAAATCCTCTTTCGCGTAAATACCTTCGGCACCGTTGACTTTCAAAGTATAATCTTTTGCTCCGTCTTGAATAAACTGGTATTGACGGAGTTTATCGTACTTCCACATCTCAACACTCCAAGTATGAGCTGAAAGAGCTCTTCCTTTTGTATCATAAATCAAATCAACACGTCTGCCTGCAATGCTATCAAATGCATATACATCTGCTTCTTCCGAAACAATCCCCAGATCGCCCGTATCATATCTGATAAGTGGCATTGCATAGTTAAACAAATCGGTTATTACTATTCTTCCAACTGTCCCTCTCGGTGCCGGATTATTATCGTTAATATTCAACACTTCAACAACATAACTCGCATTATTGATTCGCAATTTGCGTGTTGTCATATCGCTTTGTGCTATAACGCCGCATTCCTGATTGGAATATCTGTTTGCAACGCGGCATCCCAGTCTTTCTTCGAGTCCGTCGCGGGTTTCGTCCGATAAAACCTCGGAACTGCTTATCATAGCTTTTACTTTTGTTTTTTGTCTGATGTTATTGCGACAGCAATATTTATATATCATGTCATATGTATTTGCATATGCAAGAGTGCTCCGCAGTTTTTTGTCTTTTGTAAGAACATCAACGATGTTCTTTAAATTCTCATCATCAAGTCTTGTTATATTTACAGGCAATAAGTTCTGCTTGATTTGCTCTAACTTGCTTTTCTTGTTTTTTTCGTTCCATACCCTATAAAAAATGTACTTATCACCGATGTTCTGTCCCAGAATTGAGTTAAAATAAATAAGCTCTGCCAGAACACGTTGTCTTTTTTCTTTGTTTTGAAGAATTTCAAATGGTGTTCCCGTTGAACCGCTTGTTGACATTTTGTGCAAAGTGTTTCTGTCATATTTATCAGACAAAATATCTTCATAATTGCTTTTTATGGTTTCTTTGTTGATTATCGGGCATTCGCTCAATCTGTTATACTTGCTATATTCTTTATAAAAAGAACAATGTGCTGATGCTTCAGAAAGCAATGCGTTTATCTTTCCCACTTGCCATTCCTGAACATTTTCTAAGTTCATCAAATTCTTGATCTCATTGAGATTTCCTTTAATCTTCGCGCCTCGCAAAACATCCAATAGCCAATATACATAATATCTGAGATTCTTCATTTGTCTACCCCCTTATTCTCTTCCAATTAGTTCTTTGAGCTCGCCTCTTCTTTATTTTGTGCTCTGACTGTAATATTCACGAAAATCCTCAGCAAAAATGGCATATCTGAGTCTGTTTATCAATCTCCCTCTATGCCACAAGTCTTTTTCAAATCTACCTTCCTTCCGAAAGCCGCATTTTTGATATAATCTGCAGGCTATCGAATTTTCCTCATCAACATTTAGATATATCTTGTTAAGATTTAAAACCTTAAAAGCATATTGAAGTAAAAGCTTGGTTGCTGTTGTTGCAATTCCTTTACCTTTGTATGTAGTTTCCCCCATACTTATGTAGAACTCCGCTTTCAAGCTTACATTATCAATACTGATAAGGCCTACCAAGCCAACAGGAATATCATCATATTCGATCACACAATCCAACCGGTTTTGCGCCTTGTTTTGATACCACAGAAGCGTTTTTTCATATTCAAGAGGCAGATCATAATGCAAATATTCGTTGTTTTTCGGGTCATTTATCCATTTAACCTTGTTCTCAATGTCTTTTTCTTCGAATTCGCGTACAACGATATCCTGACACTTTAAATGAATCATGTGATAATCACTCCACTTTTTGCTTCGTCCTGCTATCAATAAACTTTTCTACAACAAACTCTTTTCCTACACGAACATCAGACTGTTTTACAAAAGCTTTCCATACGGTAAGAAAAATAAGCTTGACATCACCCCAAAAAGTGATTCTGCTTACATATTGCAAGTCCAAAGCAAACTTTTCTTCCCAAGTTATTGTGTTTCGTCCGTTCACCTGCGCAAGCCCCGTAAGTCCCGGTCTTACATTGTGGCGATGCATTTCTTCTTCTGTGTAATAAGGCAGATACTCAACGAGAAGAGGACGGGGTCCTATAACGCTCATATCGCCCTTGAGGATGTTAAACGCTTCAGGGAGCTCGTCAAGGCTTGTTTTGCGGAGAAGACGACCGAACTTTGTGAGTCTTACATCATCGGGAAGGAGATTTCCGTGCTCATCTCGTGCATCGGTCATTGTTCGGAATTTATACAGTTTAAATATTTTTCCGTCTTTTCCCGGACGTTCTTGTTTGAACAACACAGGACTTCCTAGCTTTATGCGCACCAAAATTGCAACGATTATGTAAAGCCACGAGAAAACGGTTATCGCCGCAAGGGCACAGAATATGTCTATGGGGCGCTTAAAGTATTTTTTATACATTAAAACACGACCTTACTATCTCAATTACTGTATCCTGCTCTTCCTCTGTCATTTTTATATCAGAAGGGAGGCAGAGACCGCGTGTAAAGACATCTTCATTTACAGCACCTGTGTCGCTTGCAGTAATAAACGAATTATCCTTATAAATAGGCTGCATATGCATCGGTTTCCAGATAGGTCTGCCTTCAGCATTGTGCTCTGCGAGAGCTTCAAGTATCTCTGTCGGGCAGGACTTTCCGTTTTCTTTAACATATGTAGCAGTACTTGCGCCTCGTTCCTGCTTACACATATATTCTTTATCAATAAGTGCGCAGGAAAGCCAGAAGTTCGGCTCCATAACGTTTTCTACATAAGGATTCAGTGTTATCGGCAAATCACGGAAGCCTTCTTTATAGCGGAGATAAATTTCCTTTTTTCTTGCAATATGCTCATCAAGATAGGGAATCTGACCTCTTACTACACCGGCTATTACATTGCTCATTCTGTAGTTATAGCCGACCTCTTCATGCTGATACCACGGAGCATTTTCACGGCTTTGGGTTGACCATTTTTTAGCCTTATTTGCCGCCGCTTCATCATCCGTGAGAAGCATTCCGCCGGACGAGCCGGTTATAATCTTATTTCCGTTAAAGGAGATGACGTTATATGTACCAAATGAGCCGGATTGGTTTCCTTTATACGTAGCACCCAAGGATTCTGCCGCATCTTCTACCAATACTGCACCGTGCTTTTTGCATATTTCCTTAATTTCATCATATTTTGCCGGAGTTCCGTAAAGATCCGCAACAACGACGACCTTGACGTCGGGATAAAGTTCAAAGGCCTTTTCAAGCGATGCCGGATCCATATTCCACGTTTCTCGCTCACTGTCGATAAATACAGGAACCGCACCCTCATAAAGAACAGGGTTTACCGTTGCGGCAAAGGTCATATCTGTACAGAAAACCTTATCTCCGGGTTTGACCCCTGCAAGCTTTATCGAAAGATGAAGAGCGGAAGTTCCGGAAGCAAGTGCAACTGCGTACTTACAACCGACGTAATCCGACATTTTCTTTTCTATAACATTGATGTTTTCGCCGATTGTAGACATCCAGTTGGTCTGATATGCCTCAGTCATATACTGCAGTTCTTCACCGTGCATGGTGGGGGTTGCAAGCCACACCTTTTCTTTAAACTTCTCCGTCATCTTTATCCTCTTCTCAATAAAACTGTTGAAATTTTGCTCGGAACTATAAATGGGTTTCTTTGCGAGGTTTATATTCCACAAAACGATATAAATACATATATAAAAGTATATCATTTTTCAAATGTTCAGTCAATGTTTTTTAATAATATAAAGTGAATTATTATTAAGAAAAGGGAAGATTATGTCTGTTTTTGGAAATTTCAAGCAAAAAAAGCACAGCAAGGAATAAGCGCTGAAAACCTTGCTGTGCTTTTTTGTTACTGTTCTACAAATTTATGCCCTTGAGTTCGAGTGAATCGAGCGTTATCAGGAGCTCTTTTTCTTTGTGGATTATTTTGACCGTGATCGGCAAATCGTAGTCGGTATTAAGAAGATAAATCTTATTACCCTCATATACGGCATACCTCAGACGGTCTGAAGCTATCACCTTAATATCACAATTTCTTGCACTTGAAGTAATCATCTCTCTTACAATCATGCGATACAATGGTAAAAGTGCCGGATGGCCGGGGTAGTTCGTGCTTGCAACAAGCGTTGCGACACCGCTGCCGATCTTATTTTCAATCACTGCCGGGCAGGTTTTATTTTCTCCGAAGAAAGAGTTGCTGACAATAGCGGTATCAATTCCTCCGCAAAGTGTGAGTTCTGCAAAATCCTTATAGCCCCCGGGATATATCGGATCGCAGAAGAAGTCTTTTGAACCGGGGAAAAGAAGCTGTTCATTCTGTGAAACGAATCTGAACTTAACGCCGTCGTTTGTGCGAATGTAATTTCCTGTAAACTCTACGCCGAAAAGCTTTTTGAGTTTTTCGTTTGAAGGAGGTATGAAGTCACCGTTTCGTGCAGTGTTAAAATTCAGATGTGCGGCACTCATAAGCAGGTTTCCGCCACGGGAAACATATTCGGTCAGCTTGTCCATGTTTTCGTCGGTCATTGAGTTCCAGCCGAGGAATATGAGGTAGTCATAAGAGCAGAGCTTTTCGACGGGAGCCTCTATCGGAACTATGTCGTACATGCCGTATGCAGGTGATGAAGAAAGATCGTTGCTGCCGTAGTTTGAAACATCTGCCCACGTGCGCTTGGCTCCGATTTCATAAAGCAGATTCAACGAGTTCTCAGCCTCATTATGCCCCCATTCCTCACGGTGGAACTGGTTCCAAACCGAGGCGCCGCCCCAGCCGCCCCAGGCATCGTGAAGCCCGGAGACAAAGGCAACCTTGGCCTTTGGTCCTCCGCAAGGACGGGCATCATTTTTTATGTACTCCATCATGTTCACGAGGGTTCTGCGATAGTCCTCGCAAATCTCGGAGTCCTGAGCAAACGAATATCCGTGTGAATCGATAAGCTCATCTCCGCTCTCCAGGCAAAAGACTCTGGAGCCTGCAAGATATGCATACTTGTAGGCGAGCTCCAGACGTTTTCTCTTCAGGGTATCGTCGTGTCGGTTTCCGCCGTACCATTCGTGGGCGATATACGTTCCCCACAGCTTTGAGTCGTATGCACGTGCCATGCCGCGAAGTGAGGATACAAGAATATCGGGGTTTCCGCACATGAGCTCAAGCATCGGCATGGTAACGCCTGCTTCTGCATTGTACTTGCTGAGACCTGTTGCTTCGACGGATAAAATCTCGGGCATGCCGAGAGCTTTGTCTATATTGATGAATTCGGAAACATTTTTAATATACGTTTCATGCGCCTCTTTCATATCTGCATAATCTGTGCGCAGATTGTCAGACATTTTGTTGTCCCTGATGTCAAAATATCCCGATGCCATGCAGGCGGCCCAGCTTCCGGTTTCGCCTATCATATCGCCTAAAAAATATTCTCCGGCGACCTCTTTTATTTTTGAGACAGTATCCTTTTCAAGCATACTGTCTTTCCCCTTGGGAGCAAACTGAACGGTATAGAGAAAGCAAAAATAAATTTTGTTTTCGGCGAGGTACTTTGCCCATGCAATAAAATATTCCTGAGGAACATCGGCAAAGGTAGGTCTTATCGTAACGAAGTTAAGCCCCGGTTCTACTGCGCGGATGCGTATTTCGTCTGTTATTTTTTCAAGATCGGGAGAGTGCTCGCCGATATGGATTCCGTTTAATATAATATCCTTGTTCATGGGGGCTTTCCTTTCTGAAATTTCTAACTTTCAATGAGGCTTATTTTTATTCATCGTTGTGCGGAATGTCGAAGGGGCGGTTTCGCCTAAGCTCACAGCCATAGTTTAAATGCCAGTCGGAGAGATAAAGACGAAGCTTTGCCGGAGACATCCCCGACATACGGGCGCAGGTGTTTATGAAATGACCGCTGTTCGAGAAGCCACAGTCACGCGCAATGGCGAATATTCCGTCCGTTTCATCACGGAGACGTGTTACAGCCTCAGATATCCTGACGGCTTTCAGATAGCTGTGATATGTGAGGCCTGTGGTGGCTTTGAATTTATTGGTGAAAGAACGCTCAGACATAAGGGAAACCTTGCAAAGTTCCTTAAGGGGAATCTTTTTTTCAAAGTTTTGGGTAATATATTTTACCGCATTATAAATCCTGTCCGACTGCTCCTGCAGTTCATCCGCTTCTTTCATAGTTATCTGTTCATTTGATTTGAGAGCGCACAGACGGAAAATTTTCTCTACATTTTCAAGCAGTGTTTTGGAGCACGTTTCCTGCTTTTTTGAAAATTCATCCTTTATAACCCTGAAAATGCCGTCTGCAAGCTTCTTTTCTTCTCCTTCAAAACGAAGAAGTGTGGGAAGAATGTTTTTTTCAAAGACGGCCTTTTCGTGTGTGAGAGGAGAAAAGGGCATAAGCTTTTTCTCCCAGACATCACGGGAAAGATAGATTGCGATGATGTCGGTGTCATCAATATTTTCCTCCGAGGTATCTACGGCGTGGACGGAATAGGGCAGAATTATCGCCGCATCTCCCTCTTTTAAAAGGTGACGTTCACCGTTTACGGTGTGGTAATACGAACCGCGAAGAGTGTACCAAATCTGCGCATAGGTATGCCAGTGAAGCTCGTTTTTCGCACGTTTATCAAGACGATAGCCCCATACCGAAGAACGGGCAAAACCGGGATATATAAGGTTTTTTTCTGTGGGAGCAAGAACGAGATTCGGGATCATCGGCGGAATATAGTTCATATTACTTCACCTCCGTATCTTTCTGTGATAAATCAATAATACAACAAACGCACCGTGTTTGCAAGTAAATACCATATATTTTTGCCGTAGATTGTAATTGAAAAACATTGATTCAGGAAAATAAAAATGTTAAAATTATTATAGGCTTATTTTGTTATAAAAAATAAGCGAAAATCTTTCTTTATTTACCAATATAAGGTTAAAAACTAAAAAAGTCAAGGAGAATGAAATGGAAAATTTAAGACTTGGACTTGTAGGGTGCGGAAATATGATGAAGCATCATATTTCAGGAGTAAAGCTACTTGACAATGTGGACATAACTGCTCTGTGCGATTCTGAGCTTGAAAGGGCAGAGAATGTCGCAGAGCTGTTTCCGGATGCTTTTGTAACAACTGATTACAGAGAAATGACAGAGCACATTGACGCTATCCTGATAGCTTTGCCGCACGATCTTCACTATGAATGCGGAATGTTTTTTGCAAACAACGGCAAGCATGTTCTTATGGAAAAGCCTATATGCAACAGCGAAGAGGAGTGTTTGAAGCTCATAGAACGCTGTGAGGAGAAAAAACTCACCTTTATGTGTGCATATCCCGTTCCTTACATGCCGGCTGTTGTAAAGCTCAAAGAGCTTCTTGACAGCGGTGAGTTTGGCGCTGTTATGCAGATGTCAATCTGGACAGAGCAGCTTACACAGAACGAAGAGCTTCATTGGATAAATACGTCAAGGCTTGGCGGCGGTCAGTTCTTCAGCCACGGCTGTCACTATGTTGATATTCTTCTCAGATTCCTCGGAAACCCTGTTTCCGGCACACACTTCGGGACGAGAGTCGGAACTCCGTGGATGATAAAGGAAGGCACAAGCATTGCTTCGTTTAAGTTTGAAAACGGTGCACTCGGCTATCACGGAGCGACGTGGGGTGCCAGAGGAACCATGCTTGGGGCTTTGAACATGCAGGTACATACCGAAAAAGGCATGCTCGAAATGACAAGGGGAGAGGTAAGACTTTACGACGAACTTGAAAAGCACATCCCCGGTCAGGAGGCTGACTGCAACTACAAGGTTCTTTTTAAAACCGAGGGACTTAACGGCAAGCATACAAATTTTGAAATAGAGCATTTTGCAGATTGCGTACTGAACGGGAAAACTCCTATGACGTCTGCACGTTCCGCACTTCAGAGTCTTCGTATAATCTGGAAAATGTATGAGGCGGAGAAAAACGGAACTATTGCAGACCTTCGGGGAATGGGTATTGCGAATATATAACAAGGTTGTTTGAAAACTTATGTGGAGAGAGGAGAAATGAAAATGAAGAGATTTACAGCACTGTTTATTGCGATGACAATGCTTCTCGGTCTTGTTCCGGTTACTGCTGCGGAAGGGCCGGCGCAGAGACCGTATAAGCACACTCTTACATACAACATCACACCCGATGTTCTGAGTGACAGAGTTCCGGTGTCAAGTATAAGAGATCTCAAGGCAGATCAGATATACCTTGACGGCACTACGGAATTGGTTGATAATGTGGGACTTCTCAACTGGAAGTACACTTCGTCCAATGTCGCAGAAGGTGACACAGGAGAGGTGCCGTATAAAACACTTGACACGACAAAGACAGCACCGTATGCGGTTGAGCTTGATAAAACATATGCTGTTACCGGCGACGGAAGTGCGCATGTCAAAGCCTACGGTCTGAAGTCCACCATGTACAACAACAAGCGAGAGGATACAAGCGGAAACAGATCACAGGTAGTTTTAAGACTCTACATTGACTATCCGGGCGAGTATTCGCTCGTTCCCGAAGATATAACAGCGGTTTCCGGCAAAAAGACATTCTCTGAGCTTTATTTCGGAAAAGCTCAGGCCACATATAATCAGGTAACTCTTGATGCGCTTTTGCCGACATATCAGCGTCTCGGCTGGTGGAATGCGGATGAGGGCTGCTGGTCAACTGATGTTACCTCGGCCAAAGAGCAGAAGCACAAGCTTGACAGCTTCAAAATCAACGTTGAAGAGGCAGGAGAGTATTACCTCGTCTTTGATATGAACGCAAAGAGTCTTGAACTCAATTCCACAAGCTACGGAACATATCAGGACTTTTATCTCAGGTCTGTCACGCTGACAGCGATAGAGCTTGAACCTGAGTCTCTCGAAACAAGCCTCGGTAAGTCCGAGATAAACGGAAGAACAATTGACGTAACAGCAAAGATAAAGATGACCGACGGCAATTACAAGTCATTCTCCTCCACGGAAGATGCAGACAACACCGTTGTCGTAACGGCAAGTAATAACATAACCGTTTCTGATGTTGTCTACGGTACAGGCGATACAATCAGCTTTAAAATCACACCCAATGCTACGGGAGACGGAAAAATTACGGTTTCAGGCAAGAGCTTGGGTCGTGACTATTCCTTCAGTCAGGATGTAACGATTGTTCCGGAGCCGGCACAAAGACCGTATAAGCACACCGTAGTTTACAATCTTACCACGGATGCTTTGAGTGACCGAGTGCCCGTCACAACGGTAAGAGATGCCACAAAGGATCAGATATGGCTTGACGGAACAAAAGAAATAGCTGAGAAGTTAGAGCTTTTCAACTGGAAATACACTACGTCGAATGTAGTTGAGGGAGACACCGGAGAGGTGCCGTATAAAACGCTTGACACGGCAAAGACAGCACCGTATGCGGTGGAACTTGGAAGGTATGGAGTCACAGGTGACGGAAGTACAAGAGTTATGCCAAACGGATTGTTGTCCACTATGTACAACAGTAGGCGTGAGGATACAAGCGGAGAAAGGTCGCAGCTTGTATTAAGACTGTATATTGATTTCCCGGGTGAGTATACGCTTCTTCCGGGGGATATAACAGATGCTTCCGGCAAAAAGGCGTTTGCCGAGCTTTATTTCGGAAAGGCTCAGGATAAATACGACCAGAAGACTCTTGACACGCTCCTTCCGTCTTACCAGTGTCTCGGCTGGTGGAACGGTGATGAAGGCTGCTGGTCAGATGATGTTACTGTAAATAAAGAGCAGAAGCATAAGCTTGACAATTTCAAAATCAATGTCGAAGAAGCAGGTGAATACTACCTCGTCTTTGATATGGGTAAAAAGAGTCTTGAATTAAATCCCACAAGCTACGGAACATATCAGGACTTTTATCTGAGAACGGTTACGCTTACCGCAATAGAGCTTGAACCGACGTCTCTTGAAACAAGTCTCAAAACGGCTGAGATAAACGGAAAGGCCGTTGACGTCACCGCAAAGATAAAGATGACCGACGGCACTTACAAGTCGTTCTCATCAACGGAAGATGCCGACAACACTGCCGTTGTAACGGCGAGCGACAACATAACCGTTACTGACGTTGTCTACGGTACAGGGGATACAATCACCTTCAAAATAACGCCCAATGCAGCAGGCATCGGAACCGTTACGGTTTCGGGTAAGAGCGCCGGTCACGAGTATTCATTCAGCCAAGACGTGATGATAGTTGAAGATGGCATTCCCTATCAGGAAATTGACTTCCTCAAGTATTACACACTTAATCCTGCCAAGGCTGTATTCGCATTGGATTACGCAAAAGAATATTGGGCGGCAAACCGTGAGGGAACCACTGATGAAGAACTGACGAAGGACTTCTGGGCTACTCCGGGACGAAGCTTCTACAACTGGGGACTTCTTGCATATCTTTCTGTCGGCAAATCCTTTGCAATCGACTTTGAGATTTTCAGAGACGGCTACTATGACGTTTCAATGCAGATAGGCGCAAACGG
This sequence comes from Oscillospiraceae bacterium, assembly GCA_017409405.1. GTDB lineage: Bacteria > Bacillota > Clostridia > Oscillospirales > JAAYXM01 > SIG480. The sequence continues at coordinate 21,328 of JAFQSU010000043.1, forward strand.
CTCACGTTCCGGTCAGGCAGGTGTCTGGATTGACGGACAGTATGTAGGTCAGACGGAAAAGGGTGCCAACAAGATTCTGCAGTTCCGCCCCATTGAGCTCAAAGCAGGACGTCACACCTTGTTTGTCCGCGGCGATATAGCAGGCGACACTCCGGGATATGCCGGCATCAGCCCCGCAAAGCTTATATTTACCGGACGTGAAGACGTACCTCCGGAACTTACTGATGTTGAGCTTACACTTGATGCCGATAGCGGCTATGCAGGCCAGGAAATCTCCATGACAGTCGAGCTTGTTTTCGATGGCGGAATCAGAGTTGGCGGAAACTCCAAAACTCTTTCTGAGGATCTTGGCGTACTTAATAAGTTCAAGACAGCCGAGGACGAGAGTTTCCTCTTCACATCAAGTGATGAGACTGTTGCAAAAATCGAAGGAAGCGGAATAAAGCTTCTTAAAAAGGGAAGCTCCGTCATTACCTACAAGGCAAAAATCGGCGATGCCGAAATAACAAAGACCGTGACGGTCACGGTCGGAGAGCCGATTCTCAGGAGCATCAGACTCAAAACGGAAAAAAGCTACATTCTCCTTTCCGATGAAGACGGTATGAAGATAAATGTCTCGGGTACTATGTCAGACGACTCAGACGCAGTCTTCCCCGAAGGCTCAATTACATATAAGAGCTCGGATAATTCAATTGCCACGGTGTCTGCCGATGGTATAATTAAGGCAAACAAGGCAGGCGACTTCACCGTTGAAGTCAGTGTGAAGTTCGGTGAAATGGCAGAGGCAATAGTTGAGACCGTTTCACTCACGGCAAGCGAAAAGCCGATTCCTGCGGAGTTTGAAATATACTTTAACGAAAAAGCTGTATGGGATCAGGTAAATAAAGACGGCAATCTTACAAAGGACACAGTCGGAACTACCTGGCGTATAGATACGGACGTCACGCCGTCAATATTCTGGGACGGCACAGCAGTTACTGCACGTATACTTACAACCTATTATGATTATCTGTATCTTTCCACTTATTACGGTGACTTTTCGGTAAAGTTCAACGTTCCCGAGACGAGAATATACGATATCACAGCTCAGGCTATGCTTGAGCCGAATAACGGACCGGCAAAGTTCTACATCGACGGAAAATACATCGGTGAGTTTGACACAAGAGCTCCGGTTGCTGATTTTACAACGGTAGTTGAAAAGAAGCTCCGTTCAATCAAGCTCGATGAAGGAGAACACAGACTTACGATAGACCATCCGGGTAACCGCCTGCTCATAAGAGGATTCCGGTTTACAGGCATCGATGATGCAGAGGTTGCGATAAAGAGCATCAATGTCGAGGTAACAGATAAGGTCATGGCACCCGGAGAGGAAGGAGACTATAGAGTTTCCGTCACACAGGAAAGCGGTGCTCATTACTACATGCCGCTCATAAACTATGACGGTACGACGGAAACTGACTTTACCGTAACAAGTGCAACTCCCGAAATCGTTTCGGCAAGTGAGGGTGTTTACAAGGCATTAAAGCCCGGTGACGGAATCCTCCGCACCGAAGGAATACTTGACGGAAAAGAAAGAACCGGTGAAGGGAAAATTGATGTCAAGGATATTACTTTTGACAAGGTAGATGTAAACCTTTACGAAGATGCACTTTATTTCGTGGGTGGAGAAAAGACTCTTTCAACCTCGGTTATCCTCTCCGACGGCTCGGTGACAGATGCCCGTAACGTTTCAAATGTCCGTTATGAGCTTGCCCCCGGAACAACGGCGGCGAAGATTGAAAACGATGTCTTCAAGGCACTTGCCGAGGACACTGTAGAAATCACGGCATATGCTACATTCAACGGAGTTGAAAAGTCAGTAACAAAGAATATAAAGATAGAAAATATCAAGCTTGCCGCAATTGAGGCAAGAAGCGAGGACAATGTTGTTTCCGTTCTTGATGAGGACGGCTCACGCATACTCGTAACAGGTATACTGAATAACGGGGAAAAGGCTAATCTCGATGGCGAAACGACTATTTTTAGCTATGAGAGTCTGGACCCGGATATTGTAAAGGCAGAAAACGGTTATGCCCATTACGTTTCAAGAGGCGTGGGAACCGTAAGGGTTACCGCAAGCAACGAGGCTGAAGGCTGGTCCTTCTCATGTGATACCGAGATAACATCAAGCTCACAGAAGAAGGGACCGACGATATACACTCAGGAGATGCGTGATGCAGCGCTTAAAAACGCGCAGAATTTCCAGTGGGCAAAGGATACGGTAAAAGCCGCAACAGCTGCCGCGGACAACTGGGTAGAGAACCTTGATAAGCTCTATGACGTTATTCCGACTGAAGGTTTCCCGCGTTGCTTTGGTATGGCGACGCTCGGCGCACCCACGATTGAGGTCAACGGCAAAAAACAGCCGATGGATCAGACCTGCCCGTACTGCGGAGTCAACATCCTCATGGAACACGGATATTATTCGTGGATAGTAGATCCGATAAAGGATCCGTGGAAGATCGCGTGCCCGGGCTGTAAAAGAAAATTCCCGACAAACGACTTCGGAAGCTTCTATAAGCTCGGTATCAACGAAGACGGTGTTTTCGACCGTGAGCTTGCTCTCAAAAAGCACCGTGAGCTGTTTGCCGACGATTACGCAAGGACCGGAAGCGACTACGGCTACGGATATCTGAAAAATGATTTGTACAGCGAGCATGACGCAACATGGATGGTTGACGACGGCTTCGGCTGGTCACCGCGTGACGGTGTTCCCGGTTCACGTGAAAGCGTAAAGACGAATCCGAAGTATACACCGCTTGCATTCTATCATCATAAGGTGTGGGATATGGTCGGTGCTGATAAGTCCATCTTCACAAAAGCGGTCAGAGACCTGTATGAGGCATATCTCTATACAGGTGAGAAGAAGTACGGTGTTGCCGGTGTAATACTGCTCGACCGCATTGCGGACGTTTATCCGGCATATGACCTTACAAAGGTAAGTCTTTCTTATGGCAACTCTCATGGCGGAGACTATACCGGAAAAACTGTAGGTAATATCTGGGAGACATATCTCGCTGAGGTGTTTGCCCGTGCGTATGATGCGCTTTATCCGGCGATGGCAGAGCCTGAGGTTATAGAATATCTTTCCGAAAAGGCAAAGACATTAAAGGGCGTTACCAATCCAAAGACGAGTGCAGACCACATCCGTGAGAATATCGAAAACGGCATAATCCGTGAGGGTATGAAGGGAATTGAAAAGGCACAGATATTCGGTAACTTCGGCATGCATCAGCTTCCTGCAACGCTCTTCGCCGTTGCTCTTGACAACCGCCCGGAAACCAACGAGATGTTCAACTGGCTGATACAGCCCTATGGCGAGGTTATCACTCCGAAAGTTGACCCGATTTATAACGCCACCTATAACGTCATGACTGAAAACCACGGCGGTGAAATGTTCACACGTTATATAAACCGTGTAGACCGTGACGGCTTCGGTGACGAGGTCGGTATCGGCTACAACATGCTTTGGGTCACCTACGGGCTTGACGTTGCAGAGCTTATTTACCGTACCGGTGCGGAAACAGAACTTAACCTTTTTGAAAATCCCAAGTTCCTGAAAATGTTCAATACCTTCATGAAAGAGCATGTCGGAAACGGCTACTCCCTTGCGATAGGCGACTCCGGCAACACAGTCATGAAGGGTCCGGCAAACATTAAAGCTGATACGCTTCGTGCATTCGCACTTCTCGACCCTGAAAACGAGCTTCATAAGCCGTATATTTCACAGCTCGCAAAGAATTATTACTGGTTAGTCGGCGGAGACCTTGAGAATGCATACGTTGACATGTTTACCGATGCCGCAGACATCAGGGACAGAATAGAAGCTGTTATAGATACTGAGGGCGAATATGAGTTTATAAGCGAAAACCTCACAGGCTTCGGACTTGCTCTTCTCCGCGGCGGTGAGCTTGTAAAGACTCCGGGTGCGATTGCGGATAAGGACACTCGCTATGATACGTGGATGTACTACGGACGTACAGACCAGCCGCACTCACACTTTGATATGCTCCAGCTTGCGATAAACGCATACGGCTTCAACTTCATGCCTGACCTCGGCTATCCGAAGGCGACGAGCTTTGATGAAAGCAGATGGCAGTGGACGTCGGCAACTCTCTCTCACAACACGGTTGTTGTTGACGATGACTCACAGAAGGGAGCATGGAACGGAACCCCTCTTCACTTTGACAGTACGGACAAGGTCAAGGTTATTGATGTAGATTCACCAAAGTCATATGAATCGACTGATATTTACCGCAGAACAGCAATTACTGTAGAGGCTTCAAACGAGGTTGCGTATACTGTTGACTTCTTCCGCATAAAGGGCGGCAAGAGCCACACCTACAGCTTCCACACCCAGTCATATATGGGATATACGACTGATGACCTCACGCTTGTTCCGCAGGTTGATGAAAACGGGGAGTATGAGGACACATACGCAGGACATAACATCACTGCGCAGTACATTGACCCGGCAACAGGCCTTAACACTGAGGTGAAAGAGGTAGAATACGGCGGTGACCCGAACGGTCGCAACAACACAGCGGCATATAAGACCATGTTCCCACGCGGATATACATGGCTTACCAATGTAAACCGTGCAGAGAATATTAAGAGCGGAAACTTCTCAGTAAACTTTGCGCAGACCGACTTCAAACACCAGGTTGAGGATTCATCGGGACTCAATATGAAGTTTACGGCACTCAACGACTGGACACCTACGGGAATAGGCATTGTCACGGGCTATCCTCCGCAGACAGCAAGTAATGCGGAAATCACAGGTCTTGACTACATGCTTATCCACAGAACCTCCGATAAGCCGCTTGACACATTGTTCACATCAGTTCTCCAGCCGTATAAGGGCGAAGAATATATTGCCGATATGGTAAGCGTTCCGCTTACATCGGGTGGAACAACCGTTTCTGACAATACCGCAAAGGCAATAAGAGTAAGCCTTAAAAACGGAAGACATGACTATATTGTTTACTCCACAAATGAGGGAGCGAAGTATACTGTTACAGATACCTTCAAAAACGCTCAAGGTGCGGACATAACCGTAAGCTTTGACTTCTCAGGCTTTGCCGGTGTTTACAGTGTCAATGATGAGGGACTCAACATATATACCTACATCAATGACGGTACTGTTATCGGCAATACCTCATCTGTGGGAAGCTACAACGGAGAGATTGTCGGATTTACGGACACATTGTCCTCGACAAACAAAATCACTGTTGATTTTGACGGAGATGTTGACCTTGCCCGACTTTGTGGTGAGTATATCTACATTGATAACAACACCAAGCATAACGGCTCATACAGAATTCTTGATGCCGCACCCAATGCCGAAAACAGTGAGTATACCGACCTCAATATCGGTGACGTAAGCCTTATTACTTCCTTCAAGAACGATAACGACCTTGATGCAGGCTACAACTTCAATATTGCAAAGTATCAGAAGTTTAGCGTACCGCTTACGGATACGTATGATGCAAGACCGCAGATTACGGCAGGTGACCTGAATAACCTCACAGTCACGGCAGGCAGTAGCTTCACTATTGACGTGAATGCACAGAGTGACGTTTCCGACAGCATAACCTTTGTGGGACGTACACTTCCGAGAGGGGCAACAGTCGATGCCAAGACCGGCGTTGTCACATGGAAGCCCGGAAGCTCACAGGTAGGCGAGGCAGGCTTTGTAATAGCGGCGATTGACGGAGACGGACGTGAAGCAACAATAAGCTTTGAGGTTACCGTCTACGGCTCGACGACAAGCAAGCCGTCCGGCGACAGCGATAATTCCGGCTCGACCGATTCTACCGACACACCGTCCGGCGGCGGTGGCGGAGGAGGCGGTGGCGGAGGTGCCGCACCTGCCCCGGATACGGACGAGAATACCGATGTAGGGGAGGGCGTCCCTGCCCTCCCGTCAGACGACGAAGCCGCACAACCCGGCGACGGTGGAAATACCGACGTCCCGTCCAAAGGCTTCACCGACCTTGGCTCCCACGCATGGGCAACTGATGCAATAAACGAACTTGCGAAGGCAGGCATCATCAAAGGCACATCTGAGACTACCTTCTCACCGTCTGCTAACATAACACGTGCAGACTTTGCAATACTTCTTGTCCGCGCATTTGACCTTTCGTCCGACAACACCGAAAACTTCGCAGACGTTGACGTATCAGACTACTTTGCATCTGAGCTTGCGGTCGCCCGAAACTGCGGAATTGTCGGCGGTATCGGCGATAACAAGTACGCACCGCGTAATACCATAACCCGTCAGGATATGATGGTTATAGTCTACCGCGCATTGACCGCCCTCGGAATCAACGTAGGGGAGGGTCTCCGCGCCCTCCCGTCAACGGATGAGGTGTCCTACCCCGACTTCGATACCGTCGCAGAGTACGCAAAAGAAGCGGTAACCTTCCTCATCTCCGAAGGTCTTGTCAACGGCAAGAACGGTCTCATCGCACCGACAGACTATACAACCCGTGCAGAAGTCGCGGTACTCATCAAGCGTATTTTGGATTACATTGCGGAATAGAGCGACAACCCCGTCATCTCGGAAAGGCTTCCCCTTGAGGGGAAGGCTTGAGATTCTTCGACTGCGGACTACGTCCTTCGCTCAGAATGACAAAGTGGGAGCGCACTTGCGCATTCCGCAAAGTCATGACAAAAAACGGCGCTGTCATCCTGAGTGGAGCGAAGCGGAATCGAAGGATCTCCCACGGGTGAGGCAGAGATTCTTCGACTGCGGACTACGTCCTTCGCTCAGAATGACAAAGTGGGGGCGCACTTGTGCATTCCGCAAAGTCATGACAAAAAACGGCACTGTCATCCTGAGTGGAGCGAAGCGGAATCGAAGGATCTCCCACGGGTGAGGAACACAATCAGCAACAATGCAGAAATGCATTTATATATAATAAATAAGGAGGAAGAAGATGAAAAAATTAACAGCGCTTATTCTTGCAGCGGTGATGCTTATGGCACTCTGCGCCTGCGGCGGAGATACAACCTCCGGCGGCGATGTGTCGTACGACATCCCCGAGGGTAAGCAGGTACCCGACGATGCAGTGATTGACGTCACAATCGCAAGCCACGAATCCTGGCCGTATGACGAGGACTGGAAGGTATGGCAGTACATTCAGGAGGAAATCGGCGGAACAATAAACGTAAACGCAGTTCCGGCATCCGATTTCGGCACAAAATTCCCTCTTGTCATGGCGGCACCCGACAGTCTCCCCGATGTGTTCGGCTTTATGGGAAAGCCCGGCTCATTCTCTGATTTCTGTGAACAGGGCGCATTCCTTGCACTTGATGATTATTCGGAATTCCTTCCGGATTACAACAAGTTCTGGGACAGTCTCCCCGAGGAAGAACAGTGGATGAAAAACACGCGTAAGGGCTCCGACGGTAAGATATATTACGCACCGATTTACGGTATGGAGCGTGCTACCAACATCCGCGGCTGGCTTTACCGTGAAGACATCTTCAAAAAGCACAATCTCGAAGCCCCGGAAACACTTGACGACCTTTATACGGTCTCCAAAAAGCTTAAAGAATTGTATCCCGATTCATATCCGTTCTGCATGCGCTCGGGCTTTTCAAATATCAACGTTATAGGCTCTTCGTGGAAGCCCAACTTCCGCTACGGCGTTTATTACGATTTTGAAAACGAAAAGTGGAGCTACGGTGCACGTGAGAGTGAGGTAATGCTCGATATCGTAACATACCTCAAGAAGATGGTAGATGAAAAGCTTATCCCGTCCGATTTCTTTACGATTAACGTTGCATCGTGGCAGGAGCTTGTTTCCACAGACCGCGGCTTTATTATGCCGGAATATCAGGTAAGAATCGACTTCTTCAACAATATCGCACGTGCCAAGAACCCCGATTATACCATGGCGGCTATGACACCGCCGAAGGCAGACAACGGCATGGGCGTTGCAATGGTCAATAAATACAACAACGACCCCATGGGCTTTGCAATCCCGAATACCGGAAAGCCTGCCGACATCGCAAACGCATTCCGTTATCTCAACTGGTTCTATTCCGACGAGGGTGCGGAAATCATCAGCTGGGGACGTGAGGGCGAGACCTATGAGATTGTTGACGGCAAGAAGCAGTTTATTCTTCCAAACGAGGGCGACAACTCAAAGGTGCTCTACGGCTTCCAGACGGTAGGAACGTATCTTCGTGTTGACCCTGCGGTTGTTGATGTTTCCGTCTCAGAAGAGCAGGCGGCAACTACAGACTTTTTGCTCGAACATACATATCCCGAGCTCGACCCGACTATTTATCTCAACTTAAGTGCTGAGGCTGCAACACAAATAGCAGACTACAACACAACACTTGTTACCTTTGTTGAAGAGAATATCCAGAAATTCATTCTCGGTCAGCGTCCGCTCACAGAGTGGGATGCTTTCCAGAAAGAGCTTTCTGCTCTTCCTATAGATGAGCTTCTCGCAGTTTATGAAGCTGCTTTTGAGAACATTAAATAAACAAGGAGGAAAACAAGATGAAAAAACTTATCGCACTTACCCTCGCACTCGCAATGGTTCTTACCCTCGCTCCGTCCGTCTTTGCGGCAGACACAGGCTGGGAATGGGCAAGAGAGGCAAAGTCCTTTGTGTATGATTTTACCTCTTATTCACATGAAGGCACAGATACCACCGATTACACAAAGAAAAATTCTGTTCAAACCGTAGAACAGAAAATAACCAACACAAAAACGGGCTATCAGAAGTGGGGCTTTGTCAACATGCAGAATGATGCTGCTGGTTATCCGTACACGCAGACAACTTACATGGTTCTGACTCCGCGTATAAACGGCAACGGTCCGGTATACGACCCGGACGTTACGTCAAACGCCGGTTATGCGTTTCCGACCGCGTGGAGAAGTTCATATATTTTTGAACTTGACATTGAAGAATCCGGCACATATAACCCCACCATTGATTATACAACCTATGTAAATTCTCCGATTGTTGACATCTACCTTGTTGAGAAGCCTGCAAACGGCGATGCACAATTAAACTGGTACAATAATGGTAATAAGTATAACGTCACCACTGAGTACACATGGACGCTTCCGTCAACTGCCCGTATAGGCAAGGGTGTTGATATGCAGCAGGCTGGTTCAGGTGTTAAGAAGAGTGCAGAGCTTCTGCCCGTGACGCTTGATGAATCAAAGAACTACTATCTGATATTCATTCCCGTTGGAATCACCAATAACCCTTCAACGACCAATGATGTTTACAACGATGCGAGAATATTCCTCAGAAGCCTTACGCTTTCACAGTGCTTGCCGCAGGATGCCGAAAAACTCAGTTATGTTCTTAAAGTAGGAAGCTTAAACTCAAAACTTCCGCGATCAACCGATTCGATGAATGGTATCTGGAACGGAACAACTACCTGGAACTTTGATTATTTTGACTGGAACACAACATCACAGCTTGTTGCAGATGCTACAGCAGAAAAAGGTGTAAGCGTAGACGAAACTATTGAACCGTACAAAACCTTGGATCTTGCAAAAACTGCTCCGTTTAAGATTGATTCAGCAAAAATTGGATCAAGCAATGCTAAAGTTGATACAAGTCATATTTATAAAGACATTAGCATTTCATATTGCAAAAATGAGAGCATTGCCTCAAGACCGCATCTCGCTTTAAGACTCAATGTTCCGTATGCGGGACAGTATAAGCTCGAAGTTGTGAAGGTTGGCGGTTCTGATTCCAGTACATTTGCTAAGGTCTACTTTGGTAAGCCAGCAGACGGTGCGTTTAATGCAACCGATGTGCAAAATAAGATTACCTCAGGCGAATATGAGTATCTTGGCTGGTATGTTCACACCGAAGGTATGTACACCAAGGAGACCACGGCAGAAAATAAGGTTGCGGCAGAGTATTACACAGTAAACGTACCTTCCGCAGGTGAGTATCATCTCATTTTCGATGCCTGTGCAGATAGCCTTGGGTTTAATAGTAATACAACACAGTACTTCCGTGTCGGCCAGGTAAACCTCATCCCCGTACCGGGCACACTTTCCGAAGCCGAGGTTGAGATAAACACAATTAAAGCTACAATGACAGCTGATATCGTCGCTGAGCCGACAGAGTCTGCTCCGACCACTGCAACCGTAAATCTTCTCACAAGAGATATTGACGGTAATGCAGATATAAATGACGTAATAGACACACTCAGCGGAAATGTTGGCACAATGCTTACTGCAAATGCAGATGAAGTAATCGGTGATTATGAGTTCATGTACTGGGAAAAGGGAATAGGCAGTGATCGCCGCGTTGTATGCTATGAGCCCGAATATACCTTCAAGGCAACCTCGGGCGGTGCATGGCTTACAGCGGTTTACAGAAACACAAACTCTGACACTCTTCCCGTCACATTCTATAACGCAATCGGTGATGAGCTTTCAACAGCTCTTTATAGCGAAGGTGATACAGTAACCGTTCCTTCTGTACCTGCATTTGAAAACTATACCTTCACCGGATGGAAATGTGCAGAAACAGGCGATGTTTATGCCGACGGTGATGCAATAATCGCAGAGGGTAAGCAGATGCGTATCGTTGCACAGTATGAAGATGTACAGACTGCGAACATTGCAGTTTCCGTGACAGGCGGTACGGGTGCAGGCACCTACACCTACGGCGACACCGTTAAGGTTTCCGCAACAGAGCGTGAGAACGGCAACGGCTCAAAGGTCTTTGTTTACTGGACAAAGGACGGCGAGATAGTAAGCTTTGCTAAAACCTATACCTTCCTTGCGGCGCAAAACTGCAACCTTGTAGCGGTTTATGAGGATTACAAGCCGTCTGTTACACAGGAGCTTCGCAGAATAATAATCAGCGGTAATTTTGCTGAGTTCATCGGTCTTGACGATGCAAGCGAAAAGGGCGTTCTCTTCAACGAAAACGGCGGAGATGTTTCGTTTGCAACTGCAACACATAAGATAGCTATGACAGGCGAGGGTAATCAGCTTAAGTTTGAAAACGACCTCGGCGCAAGTTCAACAATGACCGGCTATGCGATAGTCGATGGAAAAGTAATATACTCAAAATAAAAAACAAAAAGCAAATGAAATTCCCCGAAGGCATTTGCCCTCGGGGAATTTTTGTAAAGACTTTGAAAGGATACTCTTATATGAATAATAAAGTTTATACAAGAAAACCTCTTGGGAATGAGCGGTTTAAATGGAAACAAAAGGATTTTGCACTTTCCACCTTCAACTGTGTTGCGGAAGATATGGATCTTATGATAAGAAACTGCAAGGAAGCAGGCTTCAATCTCCTCGAGCTTGGCTGGGGTGTGCAACATAAGGCATGGGAAGCTGTTGATATGTGTGAAAAACACGAAATTGACCTCATATTCCAGGATCTTGAAATTTTTGGTGGTATGATGGACCGCCACGATGACCGCCCGGTAGATGATGATGTCATTCGTGAAATAGTGAATAAGCTCAAAGACAAAAAACACACTGTCGGATTTTACGTATGGGATGAACCGCATTTGGATTATCTGTTCAAAGAGGCACGCCGTCAGTCCGATATAATGCTCGAGTGTGACCCCGATGCTCTCCTGTTCTCAGTCTTTCCTCCGAGCTATAACCCGGGACCCACTTGGGAAAACGGAGAGTATTATGACGCATTCGAGCGATACATAAACGTTGTTGAGCCGCCTGTTCTTTCAACGGATATATATCCTATCGGAGATTACTGTGAGCTTTATCCGGGACATGTCTATACCGACGAAATGCAGCTTGATAACTCTCCTATGTGGCTTGACCTTTCTGTTGCAAGAAGCCTTGCCAAAAAATATAAGCTTCCCTTCTGGTTCTACTATCAGGCGAGCAAGGTTTATAACACCAAAAGGCTCACATTCCCGATGATTCGCATGATGATGTATACGGGTGTTCTTTATGGCGCTAAGGGACTTCAGAGCCTGACTGCAACCGGTGCATGCTATCTCTCGGAAGAAACACCTCCGCCATATCCGACGGAATGGACGGCACTTCTCGTATCGGGCGAGAAAGGCGAATTTTTTGAGGACACAAAGAAAATCCATGCAGAGCTCAAGGCTCTCGGGAATACCCTTATGGCTCTCACAAGCACGGGCGTATTCCACAGCTCTGACCTTGTTCCTTACGGCAAATACAATGAGCTTTATAAGAAATATGCAGACGACCCGAGTTCCTGTGAACTAATCACCGGAGAGCTTCCCAAGCGTACCTCAGTCGGTGAATTTACCGACGATTACGGTAACAGATATATCCTTGTTCTCAACCGTGAATTTGAGAAGGGTCTTAAAGCGGACATCTCTCTCAACGGCAAGTACAACATTTACGAGGTAAGTAAAATTGACGGAAAGCAGAGGCTTGTTAGCGCTTCTTCAGATGTCGCATCCGTTTCACTTGAAAACGGTGATGCAGTTCTTCTCAGGCTGCAACCGTCAGAAGAAGAAAAGTTTACGGTTGAATATGTACTCAATGATTGAGTGAAAGGTGAATTTTATGGGAAAAATAGCTTTTGTGGGCTTCGGTGAGGTAAATACGCCGAAGGAAGTAATAATCAAAAAATGTGAAGCAGCGCAAAAGAACCTTCTTGATGCAGGTCTCGATCTTGTTTCCGTATATCCGGTAACGGATGACTATGAGGAGAAGGATATTGCGGCGGCACTTAAAAAGCTTTCCGGTCAGGATTTTGATGCGATGATAGTATGTATCGCA
>JAFQSU010000044.1 GCA_017409405.1 Oscillospiraceae bacterium
CAATAGCCTCCTGATACAGCCGCTTTAATTTGTTATCTTTAAGCTTTTTTAAATATTTTGCAGCAGGAGGAAGAAATCTTACTTCCGTCATATATTATCCTCAGCACCAAAAATATCATCGTAAGTAGAATATTCACCATTACCGTTAGCAACTTCTTCAACCTCTTTAATCATTGCTTCAACGGCAGACCTGATTTTTGCCTGTTTTGCCTTAAATTCTGTTAATAATTCATTACCTGATAAACCTTCTGCAATTAATTCTGCAAGAATATGTTCTGCAAATTCACCGCCCGCACTGATTCTTGCAGGACGAATCACAAGTTCATTGCCGCGCACCATGCACTCAGCTTCGTCTGTAAACCCAAGTGCGGTGAAGAACTTTTGCGGTATTGTAATTTGTCTTTTTGAAGAAATACTGACAATCTTTCTATCCATAATGCTTTTACCTTTCATTGCAATTGTGCCGGACATAATTCGCCCTCCTTATCATCATATGCAAGCATACAGGTTTTATCCAAATAATTTTATTTCTTGGTTTCTTTGTTTCTGTGAATATTGTATACTAAAAAAAACAGAAATGTCAATACTGTTCTTATAATCAATGTCGTAGAAAACGGCATTACGCCGTTTTTAGCAGAACAAGTTCTGCGACTTTCAAACAAAAAAGAAGCGGGTTTTGAGAATTTAATTTCCAAAGCCTGCCTCTCAGTTTACTTATTTTTATTTTTCAGTTGGCCAATCCGTCAAAAATCAGCGATTTTTGACGGATATCTTACTGTTTTACACGATTATATGCTGACTCATATGCACCGAGAAGTCTTTCAGAACCAACCTCAGCAAGTCCCTGACGAAATTCATCAAACTTTGAAAGCGCCGCTTTCCCTGTTTCTGTGTTTGCTACAGGAGTGAAAGAATCATAATTGCTGCGAGAACCAGTGACATCAATTTCTTTTTCATAGTGATTTTCCTTTCTGTAATTTTATTTGTTTTCGATGCGGTTTATTGCATCAGAATAACCTTTCTTATATATTTCATCAACGCCGGGTAAAATCGCACCCTTTAAACGGTATTCATCAATAGAACGCTCACCCGCTTCATAGCCGCCCTCACCGATCATCTTATCGCTCGGAACATATGCTATAGCATCGTTGTATCCAAAGCAGATAAGCTTTTTATCGGGAAATGCCTCACGCAGAACAGTGGCTATATTGCATCCGGGTTCTCCGCCCATTGAGAATATGTAGAAATCCGGATTGAGCCTGATGACTCCGCAGTTGAGCGGCAACGCATCCGGCAGTTCATCATATTTATCAATAACATAATCAGCTCTTGCCCAATGGAATTGTCTGACGTTTTCCATTATTGTATCAAGGCGTCCCGGAACCGGCATAAAATGTGCATCAGGGCTGTCTGCATGCTTTACCTTTGCTTTCTTATAATGCTCAATCGGATAAACATCAAGCGGAAGCTCTACCTTAAACACATCCGAACCGAGCTTTACGGGCAAAGTCTGCCAATCGCCGTTTATCAGCGATGTTTTTATCCTTTGAACCATAGAAAGCGCAACCTCATCGCAATCATCATAGCTGATACCATGGAACCTCAACGTTTCACGTGCGCCTATTTTAAGCTTTGCATCAGAGCCGAACCCTTGAAAGAAAAGTGCGGTACACCCGTAGAACTCGCTTTCAATACGCTGGCACAGCCTTCCAGGATACTCCGCGGAAAGCACGCTACAGTTGCTGACATTTGATGGATGGCATGCAAAATTCATCGCAAGTGCCCGCATCTGCCCGTTTTCATCCTCAAGCTTTAGCAGATAAAGGTTTTTATCACATTCGTTGTCAGGATTTGGCTTGAAATCCATAAATCCGTTATAGAGGAGGCGGCGGCTGATGTTCCATTCACCGCAAACAGATGAATATTTGAGAACTCCTTTTTTCATTGTAAGAAGCGCACGGTCAATGCTTGATTTTGCGCGTGATAAGAGAAATTCTTCATACTCCTCTGTGTACCACGTGAAATCATAGCCCTTGACAGCCGGTCCGAAGTGTGTATGCGTATAGCTTACGTGAAGATTGCTCTCCGGAATGTTGTATTTTTCCTTTACATATGCTCTCAGAGCTTTTGGAAGGTCATCATCGTGAAACAGCAGATCAAAGCTCAGAAGAACAACAGTTTCACAATCATCGCGCAAAACGAGAGTTCGAACATAAAGGTCATCATGAATGTCCGTAAATTCAACGCCGAACATGCTTGCAAAGCCAATCATTGTACTCGGTATACTCGGCGTTATAATTTCTTTGGAAACACCGAAGCAAAATCCGTTGCATGTACTCATAAGAAAACTCCTTTCTGACTTCTATAAATCAAATGCGAATTTCTATACTCTTTGTAAATTAATTAGTTTTATAAATCCCCTTTATGAGCAAGCATTCAAAAAATACATAAAGCAATGCTCCTCATACAAGTTTACATATGGTTAAAGTCACTTTTAAAGCATTTATCAGCGATTTTTCTCATATTTCCGCCGAGGATTTTCTTTTTATCCTCAACGGATATGTTTGCAAAAGCAACCCAGCCAAGTTGCGGTCTCGGGTCACGCATCGGAGCATCTGTTCCATACAGCGTTTTGTCTGCAAGCCCTTCTTCACACAAATACTCAATCAATCCCTCCGGGACGCTTGTAAAGGTGAGTTGAAGATAGATATTGTCATACTTCTTCGCAAGCGTAGCATAGCTCTCAGCACAGGCAAAGTTTCGTCCTGCATGGTCGAGGAAGAACGAAATGTTCGGGTAACGCTCGGCAAGCTCTGCCATATCCGAAAGGTATGTCGGATAAGTACCACTGTCCATAAGCGCAAACAGGTGATTTTCATTTGCTATCTTAAACCACGGTTCATATACCGGGTCGTTGTAACGGACTCCTGTTCTTGAATAGAACATCTTCATTGCCGGCATCTTTTCTTCAATATGATAGTGATATGCTTCTTGCTCTATATCCGTCACATAGTTGGGATCGATGAGTACATACGGATATACTCTCTTATCTCGCTTTGCCATATCCGAAGCGATAATGTTCCCAGCCTCGCTGTCCGTCCATATGCCGAGCCACGGTGCTACGCAATATTCATCAACGCCCATGATATCGGAAAGCATTGACATATGCTGAAGGTCTCCGTCAACCATAGGAAAGCCTCCGCCACAGCTTCCGCCGTCCTCAAGAAAATGTGCATGTGAATCAAACACGGGTACGCTTATCGGCATACTGCGCGATACCTCATCTGCA
>JAFQSU010000045.1 GCA_017409405.1 Oscillospiraceae bacterium
AAAATCCCTTGAAGTGTCGAACTTCAAGGGATTTTCCGCTTATTTTGCCCGAATGTCACCTCTCGGAGTATACACATACGCCTTCGGGTTCCATTCGGACAATCTCACACCTTTTTGGACAGTCTCCCAGCGTGTCGATAGTTTATCGACACGCTGAATCCTTGCATTTGCAAGGATTTTTTGCTTTTAACTGTTACGGCTGTTTGCCGATATAAGCAAGGATACCTCCGTCAACATAGAGAACGTGACCGTTTACGAAGTTGGAAGCATCGGATGCAAGGAATACTGCAGGACCGACAAGCTCCTCAGGTTTTCCCCAACGTGCTGCCGGAGTCTTCGCAACGATGAACTGGTCAAACGGATGGCGGCTGCCGTCCGGCTGCTTCTCACGAAGCGGTGCAGTCTGCGGAGTTTCAATATAGCCCGGGCCAATGCCGTTGCACTGAATGTTGAATTCGCCGTACTCGGAGCAGATGTTACGCGTAAGCATCTTGAGACCGCCCTTAGCTGCAGCGTATGCCGAAACTGTCTCGCGGCCGAGTTCACTCATCATCGAGCAGATGTTGATAATTTTGCCGTGTCCCTTCTTGATCATTGATGGGATAACTGCCTTTGATACGATAAACGGAGCGTTAAGGTCAACGTCGATAACCTTTCGAAAATCCTCTGCGCTCATCTCGCACATCGGGATTCTCTTGATGATACCTGCATTATTTACGAGGATGTCGATAACGCCGACTTCCTTCTCAATCTTTGCAACGAGCTCGTTGACTGCTGCTTCGTCTGTTACGTCGCAGACATAGCCTTTTGCATCAATACCGTCAGCCTTGTAGGAAGCGAGACCTTTATCGACAAGCTCCTGATTGATGTCGTTGAAAACGATTTTTGCACCGGCTCCTGCAAAGCCCTTTGCAATAGCATAGCCGATACCGTAGGATGCCCCTGTTACGAGAGCAACCTTACCTGTGAGATCAAACATGTTTTTCATATTAAAACAACTCCTTCATTCCGACATGATCCATGTCGGTAAATTCCTGATTTTCTCCGCACATTGCCCAGATGAATGAATAAGCACGGGTACCTACGCCTGCATGGATAGACCAGCTCGGGCTGATAACAGCTTCTTCGTTTCTCATAACAATGTGGCGTGTTTCATTCGGCTCGCCCATCATGTGGAAAACAATGTCGTCTTCCTGCATATCGAGGTAGAGATAAACCTCCATACGGCGGTCATGTGTATGACACGGCATGGTATTCCAGTTCGAGCCTGTTTCGAGGTTTGTAAGACCCATAGCAAGCTGACAGCTCTGCATAACCTCCGGGTGGATGTACTGGTTGATAACACGGTGGTTGCACTCTTCCGGACTTCCGCAGGGAACCTTCTTTGCCTTTGTAATATCAACCTTAACGGTCGGGTACTCCTTATGAGCCGGACAGGAAGAGATGTAGAACTTCGGCGGATCGTTTTCGTCAACACACTTAAATGTGATTTCACGGTTGCCGCGGCCGATGTAAATGCCGTCACGCGGATTCATCACATACTCTACACCGTCAACCGTGATGATACCCTTACCGCCAATGTTGATACATCCCATTTCACGGCGTTCAAGGAAATACTCTGCCGCAAGCTCTTTACCTGCTTCGAGGCGAAGCTCCTGATAAACAGGCATAGCACCTGCAGTAATGATTCTGTCGATATGGCTGTAAACCATACGGATATTATCCTTTGTGAAAAGCTTTGAAATGTGGAACTCTTCTCTTAAGCGTTCAGTGGTATAGTGCTTCATATCCTTGGGGTTTGATGCGTTTCTGATTTCCATTTTACTTAAATCCTCCTTAATGTATTTACCGTAAACTTCGACCTCTGTCAGTGCAGCCCATGAAAGGGGCAATGTCGCCTGACGGAAGTTTTTAAGCTGTACGTTTTTTGTTTTTATCACCTCGGGCAAAATAAGCTCCTGCCCTTTTTCGGTCTTTTCAAATTCTGCCGTGAAGCTTTCTCCATCTGAGAAAATAACGTCTACGCTTTTCCAATATGTATCGTGAGGGAAATCGGCACGCAGATAGAAAACAAGCTTTTCGATCTCGACATCTGCACCGAAGTCTATCCTGAACTCAAGGTCTTCTCTTGCGCCGCCTGCCCATGAATGATACGGATACATGCCGTGACCGAGATTTTCACGCATGCCGTCTATTGCGTTACGCTCAAAAAAGACCGGGTTTTCACGTGTGACAAGATTTGCCGAGGCATGGGGAAAATACTTTTTCTGACCGCGGACATCATACGGATTAAGCGCAATATTCCGCACGCCGTAAATTTCTTCTTCTGCAGGCTCACTGACCTGTATTTTATGTCCGCGCCCTGCAAAGGAGTATTCGGAGTACATATTTTTAAGATTACCGAAGGGGATTTCGTACTCAAAACGCCCTTGCGGATTATAGATGATTGCATCCCCCAGTACCGAGTCAAGAGAGATTTTCACAAAATCACAAAGCGGTGAGCTTATACATATCTTTGTCCCCTCTTCGTATATACCGTCGTATACAACGTCTATTTCTCTGCCCTCTGCAAAAAAGAGTTCTTCTCCGTTTTTTGAAATTATCTTAAGCTCCATAAGGTTTTTCCTTTCCTGCAAACACCTTGTTATTATGATTATACCGCCGTTTGTGATAAAAATCTATGAGGAAAACGTCTTTTTCTGTGCAATAAACGCCAAAACACCTTTACTTCACTCTGCGAGTGTGATAAAATAATTTCAGAGGTGTCAGATATATGAAAAAACAAAACAATCTCCTTTTAGGAAAATTACATACCGTGGATTTCCCCAAAGAGTTCCCCGTAACTTATTATTTCTGTGAGAAAAAATATAAGACTGCCGAAGATATGCAGTTTCATAATCACTTTGAGTTTGGTCTGTGCCTGGAGGGACAAGGCATCTTTTTCATCGGCAACAAGATGATTCCCTTTGCCCAGGGCAACGTTTCAATAATACCGCCCGGCACACCCCACTTTGCACAGAGCCTTAATTCGCATCCGAGCCGGTGGATGTTTGTTTCGTTTGAGCTTTCCGTTCCATCCCATGTCCCCGAAGATATTTCGCCAAGCATAGTCTACGATTCCGCCATCGAACAGATGTTAAAGCTCATATCAGAAGAGCTTGAAAAGAAAAAATGCGGATATGAAGCTGCCGTATCTCATCTCCTCGATGTCCTTTTTATAAGAGCTCAAAGATTGGACATTGATGCGCAGATTTTATTCAACTACGGAGACGGTCTTTCTGCAGTATATCCTGCCATTGAATATATCTCCCAGCATTACCCCGACGACATCACCGTTGAAGCGCTTTCTTCCATGTGCAGAATGAGCCTTACTAATTTCAGGCGCAGGTTTGCCTCGGTTACGGGCATGACTCCTCTCCGATATATCCTTGCAATGCGTCTGCGTATGGCAAGTGTTCTGCTTCGCGTCAGCGACAGAAAAATCTCCGACATTGCACTTGACGTAGGATATAATACCCTTTCATCCTTTAACCGTCATTTCCGTGAAAGCTATAATATGAGCCCGAGAGACTACCGATTAAATCTCCAAGCTGAAGATAACGACGGTTCCCCGTTAAAGTAAATACCACACAAAATCAGGCTGTGACAAATTACTGTCACAGCCTGATTCATAGTTATTTAATTAAGCGGTCTGCCTTTGGCATCATTTTCTTCACAGTAAACTCTCGATTCTGCCCAATATTTTGCACTTTCAACCGGCTCGGCATCAAGCTGCCAGTACTGAGTCATCATTCTCTCTCGAACCTCGCCCAGTTCACTCGTCTTTAACAAGTAATCACGAAGTTCTGAAACTCCAATACTTGTCTCCGGTGCAAATGAATCACTCTTCATGTAGTTGATAAGAGTTTCAAACAGGCAGCACACCTCGGGATTCTGCGTGCCGAGTCCTTCAAAATTAAGACCTGTAACTATAAGCTTACCCTTGCCGACATTCAACTCCATAATGTGGGAGAACTTGCGTAAAGTTCTGTCATACTGAAGCTCGGAGATGTTGAATGAATGTGCATAAGCATCAAAACGGTCACGGCAGTTCTTATCCGTTTCGCTGAAAATCGGAGTAACATTAACCGGGAAGTTGTCGAGAATAATTTTGTCCGAATCGTCAATAAGACGGGCAAAACGCAGGTCACTCATGCCGTTGTTCGGAAATCCTGACAATGCTTGAGGACGGTGGATTATGCCGCCGTAATTTGTGCCGCGATCCCATATGACCGCCTTAAAGCGTGCCCATGTCGTGCGGAAGGTATATTTATCCGCAACTGCACTTTTGTCACGCACATGGCGCGTAAGCGGTGAGCGGTAGAACAGAAGAACCTTTCCACCACGCTCAAGCTCTGAGAATACATTATCATCAAGAGTATCGGTCACATAGATATCCTCTCCGCTCTTCGGGCAAAGGGCTACCTTCCGGTATCTTGACTGTGCGTTGATTCGGGATAGGTTGAAAGCACACCCTGAAACATCAAGCTTTTCCGGCTTATTCTCAAAGCACCACACATCCCAGTCATTTTCTATCGGTTTTGACACAAGCTCGGAATCAATACGCACAACAAGCCGCAAAGAACGTGCTCTTGTGCAGGCAGGGAATGTAATATGAATTTTCACAAGCTCACAGTATCCGCGTTTATCAATATTGATGTTGGAAATTTTATCTGTAATAAGAAGCTCATCGGTGTCCACGTCACGAAGCTCATATGTAAGAACACAATTACCGTAATTCTGCTGTGAATAGTTGGATACGGAAATAGGAATAATTGCCGTATCATTTTCAAAATACCAGCGAGTGGGAAAATCCGCAAGAACAACGGTATCGCCGTTAAAACGGAGGAAACGCTCTGCATCTACGCCTGACTTCTCGTCAAAGCAATCGACAACACCGTTGCTGTTTTCATAACGGTCTGTATCTGCAAACTGAAGCATATGGAAGCCGCGCAGAATAGGGCTGCGACGAATGGATTCAAGCGCAAGCTTCCAGTTCATAAGCTGAAATGCCTTGCTCGCGCGGAACATCTCGGGATAATCCTTTTCCATTCCCTTTGCCGAAATCATCTTTTTCTCTTCTGCCAGCCACCACGGAGCCGTCTTCCCTGCCGCCTCATACTTTTTTGCAAGAGAATCAAAATCTCTGAGAGCCGTGTAATGGCATACTTCATGCGCAATTATCGGACGCTCCGGAACTATTGCTCTTGTTATCTTTCCTCCGTTTACGGTTTCTTTAACAGTTTCAAGCCCCGTGCACGAGCCGTAAACAAGCAGATTGTCCGTGTTTTCAAACATATCATAGTGATGCAGGAACGGATAGTAATAGCTCATATGCTGAACATCAAACTCGACGTATTCACGGTCAAACTCGCCGTGTGCACAGGTATCAATAAACAGACGCGAAGGGTCAGTTTCTTTGATAAACTTTGCAATTTCACGGACACGAGGATTTTCACCCGGATGTTTTATCTCGTTACCTATGCAATACACCATAAAGGACGGATGGTTCATAAGACCGTAAGCCGTCTCTTTTATCATTTCTTCGCTGATTAAAACCTCGACACCGTTCACCATTTCTTCAAGATTGTTATATTCCTGCTTGTCTGAGCGAAGCTCAACGTGAATAAACATACCAAGCTTATCAGCAGCACGGAAGCATGCCTTTGACGGAATACGGGAATGGAAGCGGATAGTGTTGAAGCCGTACTCCTTTGCAGCCCTGATATACTTTGCATAGAATTCTTCCTCGGGAAGATCAAGTATATTTTCATGATCATGGCAAACCGTACCGCGGATTACGGCACGCATATAAAAGGGTTTTCCGTTTAAAAGGATATCGCGTCCCTTTACAGCGAGACTTCTCATTCCGAAGGTGTCCGAAACACTCTCTCGATCACCCGATTTGTATTCAATGTCAGCCGTGAATGTATAGAGATACGGGTCTTCTATTGTCCACACGTGTATATCGGAAAACGCGGCAAAGAATTTGTTTTCGGTGAGAGCAATGCTCGACGCTGTCATCTCAGCACCGTTTGCATCAAAAATCTTATAGCTTACGTTTGTTATCTCTTTATCGGAATGCAAAACTACTGAAATACCCTCTTTTTCGAGATCCGGAGTTATGCACAAATACTTCAGACCGCTCATTTTTCATCATCCTTTCATCTGCTCAATTATACATCAATCCTTTCCTGTTGTCAATAAATTGTTGAACAATTTATTTGAATTACTCTGCTGCGTACTGTATTTTTATCTCATCGCCGTCGGCATAAATTCTGCACCTGCCGCCCTTGCATTTGTTCTTCAAATAAAGCTCTGAAACGGCATCCTCAACACTTCGTCTTATTTCACGCCTTATCGGACGTGCACCGTATTTGTCGCTGTACCCTTTTTTTATAATAAGAGCCTTTGCCTCATCTGTAATTTCTGCGTATACTCCCTTTTCTTTTGCTCGCTTCAAAAATTCATTGAGGAATATATCGCAAATACTTTCGATTTCTGATTCACTAAGCTTTTCAAACACTACTATTTCGTCAATTCTGTTTATAAGCTCCGGTGCAAAGCTCTTTTTTATATCCGACAGAACACTCTTTTTTATTTTTTCGGCATCATTTTCCCGATTCCCGGAAAAACCCATAGCTTCACTCTGCATCTTTGCCGCACCTATATTTGAGGTCATAACAATAACGGTGTTTGTAAAATCTGCCGTTTTTCCGTGTGAATCCGTGAGAACTCCATCCTCAAGAATCTGAAGCAGAAGATTTGCCACATCCGGGTGTGCTTTCACAATCTCATCAAAAAGAACAACGTAATACGGACTTCTTCTCACACGCTCCGTAAGAGTCCCCCCGTCCTCGTGACCGATATAACCGGGAGGCGAGCCTATAAGCTTTGATACCTCATGCTTTTCCATGTATTCGGACATATCCATGCGAATTATCTTTTTTTCATCACCGAAAAGAGTTTTTGCGAGCACCTTGCAAAGCTCAGTTTTTCCCACCCCGGTAGGACCTGCAAACAAAAAAGAGCCTATAGGACGCCTGCGGTCACCGAAGCCGCATCTTCCCCGTCTGACAGCACGTGCCACTGCATTTATTGCTTCCTTCTGACCGATTATTTTTTCTGACAGGATTTCTTCAAGCTTTAGAAGACGTTCTGTCTCTGTCTCCTTTATCTGAGAGACGGGAATCCCTGTCTGCTCGCTTACAACCGTCGCTACATCCTCACTGTCGATTTCAGCCTTTCCGTCTATTACACGCTGCCATCCGTCGCTTATAACACGAAGCTCTGCACGCAGAGCGTGCTCTTTATTTCTCAGCATTGCCGCCATCTCGTAATCCTGCTCTCTAACCCTCATTTCTTTAAGTGCCACAGTATTTACTATTTCCTGCTCAAGCTCACGCATTCTGGGTGGAGGCGATGATGTGTAAAGCTTCTGTCGGCTTGCCGCCTCATCTATCAGGTCTATTGCCTTATCGGGAAGCCTGCGGTCATTTATATACTGTGTCGAATATTCAACTGCCGCCCTCATAGCCGAATCTGTTATCGTTACTCTGTGGTGTTCTTCATATTTTTTGCGCAGTCCCGACAATATTTCAAGAGCGCGCTCGCCATCGGGTTCCTTTACCTCTACTGTTTGGAAGCGTCTGGCAAGAGCCGAATCGCGCTCAATATATTTTCTGTATTCGTCAAAGGTCGTCGCACCTATTATCTGTATTTCCCGTCTTGACAT
Organism: Oscillospiraceae bacterium; assembly: GCA_017409405.1. Classification (GTDB taxonomy): domain Bacteria; phylum Bacillota; class Clostridia; order Oscillospirales; family JAAYXM01; genus SIG480. Next base: position 7,775 of record JAFQSU010000045.1, read on the forward strand.
CGCCGGTTTTAATATGTTTGCGGCATCAATCGCACCCTCTGCCGAACCTGCACCCACAATCGTGTGTATCTCATCTATGAACAGAATAATGTCCCGCGCACGAATAACCTCACGAAGCATTGCTTTAATGCGCTCTTCAAATTCTCCCCTGTATTTTGTACCTGCAACCATTGAAGATACGTCAACCATGTATATACGCTTGCCAAGCAAGGGTTGCGGCACGGTGCCTTCTGCAATTCTCTGTGCAAGACCCTCAACAACTGCCGTTTTCCCAACCCCCGGTTCCCCGAGCAGGAGCGGATTGTTCTTTGTTCTTCTCGAAAGTATCCGAAGCATACGTTCCGTTTCGTTCTCGCGACCTATTACCGGATCAAAGCGTCCGGCTCGTGCAAGCTCACAGATATCACGTCCAAAGCTCTTTAGCTGCTTTATTTCATTTTTATCCTTATTCTGCCTTTGGTCGCCTGCCCTGCGGTACTCTGCCTCACCCTCACTTCCTGATGACATTATGCACACCTGAAGTTTTTTTGTATCCGCTCCAAGCTCATCAAGTATTTTCTTCGCCGTTCCCATCTCTTCCGTCACTATTCCGAAAAGCAAATGCTCCGTTCCGATAAACGGACTGTTTGTCCGTTTTGACTCGTCATACGCACTCTTAACTATTCTTCGCGCACACGGACTTAACCCCTGTGCAGTATTTTTTGCGATGTCCCCCATACCCGTTTTTTCGCAAATCTTTGCCCTTACTTTTTCGGACGTTACGCCTGCACTTTCAAGAAGCTTTGCCGCCTGTCCTTCTCCGTCGCGCAAAATTCCAAGCAGAATATGCTCACTTCCGACATACCCGTGTCCCATTTCCGCCGCACATTCATGTGAATTCTTCAGCACATACTCTGCTCGCAGAGTAAATCTGTTTTCAAAAGACATCGTATCCTCCGCAAATTGATTTCTTTTTACCTATTCATTATTCCCTTGTTTTTTTATTTTAGTATCATTTGACCAAATCTTACACATTTAACTTTTTAATTTTTTTAAATTTTTTAGTTTTCCCCATTGATTTTTTCTTTATTCATTGTTACAATAGTGATATTAAATATATGGAGGTGTATTCTGACATGGCATATGTAATTAATGACGATTGCGTAATGTGCGGTTCCTGCGCAGGTGCTTGCCCCGTAGGCTGCATTTCCGAAGGCGATACAAAGTATGTTATCGACAAGGACGCTTGCGCAAGCTGCGGCGAGTGCGCAAGTGCTTGCCCCGTAGAGGCTATCTCTGAGGAATAATCAGGCATAAAGTTTCGGCGTCACTCTCTTTTCGAGTCACGCCGTTTCTTTATATCTTGGGAGGAATTTTAATGAACTTATATATAATGGTTGACCTTGAGGGAATGAGTGGAGTTTTTTCACGCAACCAGATATTTGATGCCGACAAAATCCCCGAGGGTCGTGAGCGCATGACAGCGGATATCAACGCATGCGTTGATGCTGCCAAGGCTGCCGGTGTTGAAAAAATTTATGTGCGTGACTGCCACGGAGCAAGCAGCACCGTTATCTATGACAAGCTCTCCGATAACGCTGATTATTACATCTGCGGTTATATGGGCGAGCCGAGATTTACGGGAATTGAGGACTGTGATGCAGTTATCCTTCTCGGCTATCATGCCATGGCAGGTACGATGGGAGGTACACTCGAACATACGTTCAATTCAAAAACCGTTCAAAACTACTGGCTCAACGGCAAAAAAGTCGGCGAAGCTGAGATTGATGCTCTCGGTGTCGGCGAGCTCGGCAAACCGGTCATAATGGTTTCCGGTGACGATAAGCTGTGCAATGAGGTGGCAGAATTCTTGCCTGACACCGTAAAATGCGAAGTCAAGCGCGGTATGACCTGGAACGGTGCCATGGTGCTCCCGGCAGGGAAAGCAAAAAAGAAAATCGAAGAATGCACACTTGAAGCAATCCGCCGTTTCAAGGACATAAAGCCATACACAAAAGAAGCTCCGTATACGCTCAGAGTTGAGCTTTGTGAGCGCAGTGTTCTCCCGTTTGTCGGCGGAGACGAAAGGAAAAAGATAATCGACGGACGTACATATGAGGTTTGTGCATCAACAATTGCCGAACTTCTTTCTCTTATGTAAAAAGACACAAAAAACGCAAGGCAGAAATTGCCTTGCGTTTTTCTTTTAATATCTCTTTTTCTTTGCGCGTGCGGCTTCGCTCTTCTTGCGGCGCTTTACGCTCGGGCTTTCATAATGCTCTCGCTTACGCAGCTCGGAGAGAACGCCTGACTTTGCGCAGGAACGCTTGAATCTTTTGAGAGCGCTCTCCAAAGACTCATTTTCCTTTAAACGGATTTCTGACATTGTTATCCCTCCCTCCGCGATCAGAACCAAAAATAAATATTAACATTACTATTATAATAAAAAACATTCATTATGTCAACAAGAATAATTTTAAATTATTCGTAAATTTTGTTTTTTATTTAATAATAAGGTTTACAAGCCTGTTTTTGACAACTATGCTCTTGACGAGCTTGCCCGTGGCAAGCGCTTCTTTTACCTTTTCTTCTTCGCATGCAAGAGCGATTACATCATCATCGGAAGCATCGGCAGAAACCGTGATTCTGCTCTTAATCTTGCCACACACCTGAACTGCAATTTCAACCTCTGAAGCCTTGAGCTTCTCTTCGTCAAACTTGGGCCATGCACTTATCGCAAGAAGCTCACGCTCACCGAAGCTTTCCCAAAGCTCTTCCGTCATATGCGGTGCAAACGGATTGAGAAGCTTAAGAAGTATTTTCAAATCACCGCGACTTGCGCCGTTTGAGGAAAATTCGTTGATAAGTGCCATCATGGAAGCGATTGCGGTATTGAACTTCATGTTCTCAATATCTTCGCTTACCTTCTTGATGGTCTTGTGGATGGCGTTTTCGTTCTTTGCCGTAATTTCATCGGAAGCATCGGCATTTTCGCACAGATTCCATACTCTGTCGAGGAAGCGCTTACAGCCGCGTACAGCCTGGCTGTCCCACGATGCGACCTTTTCAAAGTCACCGATGTACATGATGTACAAACGCATAGTGTCTGCACCGTACTGCTCGATAATGTCGTTGGGGTTGATAACGTTTCCGCGTGACTTGGACATTTTTTCGCCGTTTTCACCGAGAATCATGCCGTGGCTTGTACGCTTTTGGTACGGCTCTTTTGTCGGAACAACACCGATATCATAAAGGAACTTATGCCAGAATCTCGAATAAAGAAGGTGAAGCGTTGTATGCTCCATACCGCCGTTGTACCAGTCAACGGGTGCCCAGTATTCAAGTGCTTCCTTTGAAGCAAGTGCTGTGTCACAGTGGGGATCCATATATCTGAGGAAGTACCAGCTCGACCCTGCCCACTGCGGCATTGTATCAGTTTCACGCTTTGCAGGTGCACCGCACTTCGGGCATGTGGTATTTACCCAATCGGTAATTTTGGCAATCGGAGATTCACCGTTGTCGGTCGGCTCGTAGGATTCAACCTCGGGAAGGCGGAGAGGAAGCTCATCTTCGGGAACGGGAACCCATCCGCAGCAGGGACACTCGACGAGCGGAATCGGCTCGCCCCAGTATCTCTGACGCGAGAATACCCAGTCACGGAGCTTGTAATTTGTCTTCGGTGTGCCGAGACCCTTTTCTTCGAGGAATTCGATTATCTTTTTCTTAGCCTCGGATACCTCAAGTCCGTCAAGGAAGCCGGAGTTTACCATCTTGCCTGTTTCGACATCTGTAAACGCCTCGTTCTGTACATCACCGCCGGCAACAACCTCAATTATGGGAAGATTGAACTTTTTCGCAAAATCCCAGTCGCGCGTATCGTGAGCAGGAACCGCCATGATCGCACCGGTGCCGTATGACATGAGTACATAGTCGGAAATGAATATAGGAATTTCTTTGCCGTTTACGGGGTTGATGGCACAAACGCCCTCAATTTTAGCACCCGTTTTTTCCTTTGCAAGCTCTGTTCTCTCAAAGTCGGACTTTTTGGCTGAGTTTTCAACGTACGCCTTTACTTCGTCATAATTGGAAATAATGTCCTTCCACTTTTCAACATACGGATGCTCAGGTGATATAACCATGTATGTAGCACCGAAAAGTGTGTCGGGACGTGTCGTATATACTGTGAGCGTATCACTTGCAGTTGTTTCAAACTTAACCTCTGCACCGGTTGATTTGCCGATCCAGTTTTTCTGCTGAACCTTTACACGCTCAATAAAGTCAACATCGTCAAGGTCGCTTATGAGACGCTCTGCATACTCGGTGATTTTGAGCATCCACTGGCTCTTTTCCTTACGGATAACCTCACTGCCGCAACGTTCACAAACGCCGTTTACAACCTCTTCATTTGCAAGAACGCACTTACATGAAGTACACCAGTTGACCGGCATCTTCATTTTATAAGCAAGACCCTTTTCAAAGAGCTTCAAGAAAATCCACTGTGTCCACTTAAAGTATTCCGGGTCTGTGGTATTGATTTCTCTGTCCCAGTCTATTGAATAGCCGAGCGAACGAAGCTGTGATTTGAAAAACGCAATATTCTGCTTCGTAACCTCAGCAGGATGAATCTTATGCTGGATTGCATAGTTTTCTGTCGGAAGACCGAATGCATCCCATCCCATCGGGAAAAGAACGTTATATCCGTCCATACGGCGCTTTCTTGAAACAACGTCAAGAGCTGTATACGGACGCGCATGTCCGACATGCAGACCGTTGCCCGAAGGATACGGGAACTCGACAAGTGCATAGAACTTTTCCTTGTCGCTTCCGTTTTCGGCATGAAATACGCCGGTTTCATCCCAGCGCTGCTGCCACTTTTTTTCGATAGAATTAAAATCGTATTTCATTTGTCTGACCCCTTTTTATTCACTCAGCATCTCGTCTACCGGTACGGGTATTGCATCCGCCCAGACACGGTCAAGCTGATAAAATCTTCTTCCTTCTTCCGTGAAGATATGAACAATTATACTGCCGTAATCCATAAGCACCCATGTGCCACCGTGCCCCTCGATGTGGTGCGGAGCAATACCGACTTCATCGAATTTCTGTTCAACAGCTTCTTTTAGCGTGTTTACATGAGTGTTGGAATTACCTGTACAGATTATAAAATATTCGGAGAGTGTTGTTATCTCCTCAATTTTTAACACATTTATGTCCGATGCAATTTTTGCATCAAGAGCGCGTACCGCAAGAGTAACCTGTTCCTTTATATTCATATTTTTTCACCTCTACTGTCTTTTAAACAAATTGAGCTTTTCAATCTGTGTTGTATACGGATTATAGTATTCGTTTATAACGTCAAGAACCTCTTGTTCATTGGGGAAATAATACGAAAGACCTTCGTAATAATCTGCATGTCCCGGAAGAGTGTGCATGGAAACATCCGTTTCGAGGTTCATTGTAAGCATCTGCTTTCCAAGCCAGATTTCATTGCCGAGAGTGAGGTCGGTTTCAACATTATCCATTATAATTTCCGCAAGCTCGGGAATCTTGGCAAAAGTTGCCGGAGTGAGCATCTTTTTTATGAGAGCTTCCACAAATGTGTGCTGTACCTTTATTCTTCCTATATCTCCGTCAACATATGTTGCTCTGTATCTCATAAAGCCCATTGAATCGTATCCGTCAAGTGTCTGAACACCTTTTTTGATATTGATTGTAAGATCCTGCGTCGGGTCCTTATAATGCATATCTATCGGAACATCAACAGTGACTCCGCCTATCGCGTCTATAAGGTCAACAAAGCCGTCTACTGAAACAAGTACGTATTTATCCGGACGTATTCCCGTAACGCTTTCCACCTCATCATACAGTGCATATATATTGCCATCAGACATCGCATACGCCGCATTTATCTTTTTTGTTGCGCGCGAAACATTCACTATCGTATCACGCGGAATGCTCATGATGTTCATCTTTTTAAGCTCTGTATCGAAGGAGGCAAGCATTATTGTGTCGGTGCTTCTGCTTGCTGCGTCCGTACCAACTATAAGCATTGTAAATACGCCGTCACGGCGGTCAAGTCCTATTGATGAGATTTTTTCATCACGGATAACTCCGCCTCTGTATTCTGAGCTTGCCGTCGAAGCCTCCGGCGGACGTATGTTATTTATTGCAACAGCTGCACACACCATAATCACCGACAATATTACGAGAATTGCAGCAATGATGTACTTAGCTTTATTGCTTAAAACGATTTTTTTCATCTTCTGTCCCTTTCAATTTTCCTGCTATTTCAAAATTACGCGCCTCTATCATATTTGCATCTATTTCACTTCCGCGTGAAATAAGAACGGAAAGGGTGGTATCAAAACCCATTATAAGCGCATCAGTAAGGCTTTTAAATGCAAGGTCGCGGATTTTTGAAACACCCGAAAAATCCCTGCCCTCTTCCGTAAGGTCTGCAAGCCATATAATCTTTTCAAGAAGCGTCATGCCGCGGCGTGCCGTTGTATGCCACCGTATCGCACCGCATACCTCTTCAGGCTCATCAAACTTACGCCAAGCCAGAACAGAACCGGAAAAAGCATGGATTATTTTCTTTGACCTTTGTGTTCCGGTCAATATGATACCATGTTCATCAATCAATTGCAACTGTTCCTCATAAGGCATTTCCTTTGTTATATCGTGAAGCCATGCCGCACGCCTTGCAAGAGAAACATCCGCGCCCCAGTGAACCGCAAGCCGCTCCACCATACTGACACAACCCTCAGTATGTTTAAACCGCTTTTCGCTCATTGATGCTTTTACACATGCTCTGATGTCATGTTCACACAAAACCTATCGCCCCTCTGAAATTCCGTAAAGATGATGGCTGACTATATAATCGTATACCTCGCTCGGCAAAAACTCAGAAAGCTCTGAGCTTGATATATCCGGCCGAAGCTCTGATGATGATATTGTAACCACGGGTGCATCTATTATCCTTGACACAGCGCCGTACCTTTTACACAGCATTTTTCCGTGTTCGGAAAGCTTTTGGATGTCCTCTTCATTTCTCGGAACTGCGGCAATTGAGGCAAGGCTGAAAATAGTCTGAGGCTCACGCCACGTTTCAAGGCTTAAGAACATATCAGTACCCATAATAAGCCACAGCTCGGCTTCCGGATACAGCCGCTTCAGCTCTTTAAGCGTATCGACAGTGAAGCTCTTGCCGCATCTTGATATCTCAATATCGCTGACCTCGGCACCTATACACTTTGCGGCAAGACGCGCCATATTCAGGCGGTCAGAAGCCTTTGCGGAGTTTTTATCCATCTCCTTGTGCGGAGGAATGCCTGCAGGAATAAATATAAGCCTGTCAAGCCCTATTTCACGCTGTGCGGACCTCGCCGCATTTATATGTCCCTTATGCGGAGGGTTGAAGGTCCCTCCCATAATACCTATACGCATTTATAAAACTTCCTCAAGCTTTTTTGCCATGAGCGCAAGCGACCTTGCCCTGTGCGAAATTTCGTTTTTGCGCTCCTGCGGCATCTCAGCCATAGTCATATTTTCGCCTCTCACAAAAAAGACCGGGTCATAGCCGAAGCCACCTTCTCCGCTCGGAGACCTTAGTATCTCACCCTCTATTTCTCCGCGAGCGCTGATTTCGCGTCCGTCAGGAAAAACGCAGGTGATGACAGAAACAAAACGCGCAGTTCTCTTCCCGTCGGGAACGTCTTTTAAGTTATTAAGGAGATATTCGTATCTCTCTGTGTCGTTGCGGCACAGCTCACCGCCGTAACGCGCGGAATATATACCCGGCTCACCGCCGAGAGCATCCACCTCAAGACCCGAGTCATCCGCTATCGCCGCAAGTCCCGATACCTTCATCGCCGCAAGAGCCTTTATGCGAGAATTTTCCTCAAACGTAGCTCCGGTTTCCTCGGCATCGGACTCTACCCCCGCTTCTGCAAGGGATACAGCTTCAACGCCGAGCTTATTTAGAATTGCGCCAAGCTCGCGAAGCTTTTTTTTGTTATTCGTAGCTATGATGAATTTCATTCAAACCGCCTCTTTACTGTTCAAACAGGGCATCGACAAACGACACCGCATCAAATTCCGTGAGGTCGTCTACCCCTTCACCGACACCGATATATTTTATCGGGAGTTTCATCTCATCTGCTATGGAAATCACAATGCCGCCCTTGGCAGTGCCGTCAAGCTTTGTGAGTATTATGCCCGAAAGGTTTGCAACCTCATTGAATTTCTTCGCCTGAATCAAGGCATTCTGACCTGTTGTCGCATCAAGAACAAGGTATGAGTCGATTTTTGCATCGGGAAGCTCTCTCTCAAGCACTCTGCGGATTTTTGCAAGCTCGTTCATGAGGTTTGCGTTATTGTGAAGCCTTCCTGCCGTGTCGCAGATAAGAACATCCGCCTTTCTTGCTCTTGCGGCGTTAGCCGCATCGAAAACCACAGCCGCCGGGTCTGCACCCTCACTGTGACGGATAATCTCCGCACCTGAACGCTTTGCCCATATATCGAGCTGTTCGCCTGCCGCCGCACGGAACGTATCGCCTGCCGCAAGTATGACCTTTTTACCCTCAGAGACAAATCTCGATGCAAGCTTTCCTATAGATGTGGTCTTTCCCACGCCGTTTACGCCGACAATGAGAATAACGCTTTGAGCCGAAGACTCCGTAGTTTCGGCGTTACCGCTCAGTATTTCAAGAATTATACCTTTAAGCTCTGCCATAATCTCATCATCTGACTTGAGCTTTTTTTCTTTGATGCGCTCTCTTAGAGTCTCACAGATTTTCATTGCCGTGGAAACGCCGAGGTCAGCCATAATCAGCGTTTCTTCAAGCTCGTCTATCATCTCATCACGGTTTGACGAAAAAGAACGGATGACACTGCCTATATGACCGCCAACGGATTCACGCGTTTTTGCAAGTCCCTTTTTTATTTTATCAAACAAACCCATATAAAAACCTCATTAAAACCGTTATGTAAGCTTTACACCTACCGACTTCTCAACTTCGGATATACTGATTGCAAGCATTTTGGAAACGCCCTTTTCCTGCATCGTAACACCGTAAAGTGTGTCAGCCTCTTCCATCGTGCCACGACGGTGTGTAATGACAATGAACTGTGTTGTGCGTGCAAGGCGGCGCAGATATTCTGCATATCTTGCGACGTTTACATCGTCAAGTGCCGCCTCAATTTCGTCAAGAACGCAGAACGGTGTCGGACGGATTTTCATAATTGCAAAATAAAGCGCAATCGCAACAAGGGCACGTTCACCGCCGGAAAGAAGAGTTATTGTTTTAAGCGTTTTTCCGGGCGGCTGAACACGTATTTCAATGCCGCAGTTGAGAATATCCGACTCATCCTCAAGAACAAGCTCTGCCTTGCCTCCGCCGAAAATTTCGGCAAAGGTCTCTCCGAAGTTTTTGTTGATAACCTTAAACTGTTCGGCAAAAATAGCCTGCATTTCTTCGGTGATCTCAAAAATCATCTTTTCAAGCTCGAGCTTTGCCTTTTCAAGGTCTCCGCACTGCTTGGTCATGAATTCATAGCGCTCGGATACGCGGTCATATTCTTCAATCGCATTTACATTGACATCACCGAGCTTGCGCACTGCGCTCTTCAGCTCAGAAATGCGCTTCGTTGCATCGGAAAGCGACTCAATCTCAACAATATACTTCTCTGCCGTACCCAGAGTAAGCTCGTAAGACTCCCAAAGCTTTTCCGTAATCTGCTGTTCTTCACGTGCGGCAGACTCCTTCTTCATTTCAAGACGTGAGCGCTCACGCTCAAGCTTTAAGATTTCGTCATTTTTATCCTTGCTTTCCTTGTCCTTGCGGTTTCTCTCCGCCTCAAGAGAAAGCCTTGACTGTGCTATGTCCGTGATTTTCTTCTCTATTGTTTTCTTATTCTCACGCAGGCTTTCACACTCTGCCTTCTTTGAAGAAATTTCATTTGCAAGCTCTGCGTTTTCTTTTTCTATTTCACGGATTGTATTTTCCTTTGCCGCACGGTCGCCTGCCATCGCCTCGGAAAGCTTTTCTATCTCTTCAAGCGCACGAAGTGCCTCTGCCGCTTCTGCGCGGTTTGCGGCAAGCGTTGCCTGATGCTGTGCCATTTCCTCGGCGAGAGCTGTTTTTCTTGCAGCAAGCTCAGAATTGCCTGCGACAAGAGCCTCTTCCTCTTTGCGCAAGGCTTCAAGCTCTGCCTCTTTTTCTGCAATGCACTCTTTGGTGGTCTCGCAGATACGGATAGACTGGCTCTTTTTTGCGGCAAGCGAGGTAAGCTCATCATTTAAAGAATCTATAAGCTCATTGAGATGGCCGTGAAGCGTTTTGTAATGCTCAATTTCGGTTTCTGCACGCAGGAGAACATCCTCTGCATTTCTCTTGTCGGCACGGCAAACCTCCATCTCGTACATAAGCGCATTATACTCACGCTCTGCTTCAAGCTTTTCGGCGTTTGCGGTCTCAATTTTGCCTGAAATTCCGGCGAGGTCTCCCTCAAGCTTTTTGATTTCGTTTGTTCTCGTGAGAATACCCGATGTTTTGTTGACGCTACCGCCCGTATAAGTACCGCCGGTATTTATTATCTGTCCGTCGAGCGTAACTATGCGGAAGCTGTAGCCGTATTTTTTTGCAACTGCAGATGCGCTGTTTATGTTGTCACAAACAGCTATTCTTCCGAGAAGATAAGAAATCGCAGGTGTATATTTTTCATCACATCGAACAAGGCCTGATGCAAGACCGACAAAGCCCGGACAGTCTGAAAGTCCCTTCTTGTCAAGCTCGCTCGGTTTAACCGTATCAAGCGGCATGAACGTAGCCCTTCCGCCGTCGGTGCGTTTGAGGTATGCAATAGCCTCTTTTGAGTCGCGCTCATCACCGACAATTATATTCTGAAGTGCACCGCCGAGAATGGTCTCAATGGCAACGGTGTACTTTTCTTCAACCCGTATAAGCTGTGAAACGGTGCCGTATATGCCGCCGAGCGAGTTGTTCTCCTTTGCCTTCATGACATTTTTTACAGCAAAGGAATATCCCTGAAGGTCACGCTCCATGTCACGGAGCATGCGAAGCTTGTTTTCCATGGACTCACGAGAAAGCTCAAGCTTTGTTGTCTTATCACGGAGTGCTTCGACACGTTCGCCACGTGACTTATACTTCATTTCAAACCCGTTTAACATGTTCTCTGCACCGGAGCATTTTTCCTGTGCTTCTTCAAGAGCTTCTTTTACGACAGCGAACTTCTTTTTGGACTCAGAAAGCTCATTTTCACGGGTAGTAAGCTCTGCTTCGATATCTGCCCTTCTTGCATCAAAGCCTGCAATTTCGGCATCAGACGCAGACATAGCTATTTTAAGCTTTGCTATGTCATCCTCACATATTCTCTCACGCACACGCAAATCATCGAGTAGAGCAACCGCATCGTCGCTTTTGCCGGAGGCAAGCTCGGCAGCAGCTTTTAAAGAGCCAAGTGCTTCTTCAATGCCCTTGATTTCGGCTTCAAGCTCACCCACACGGTCGGCACGTGCCTTTATCTGTGCCGCTATGCCGTCGGCACGGTTCGTCTCATCGTCAATTTCTGCGCGGATTCTTTCTATATTATGTACATTGTTTGCAACGGTGGACTCAAGAGCGGAGATGTTGCTCTGTGCCTCGTTAATCTCACGGTCTGCCTCACGTTCTTCTTCACGGACAGAAGATGCCTCGACATCCTTCTCACGCATTTTTTCGGCAAGCTCTTCCACCTCATTGTAGAGCGAATCAAGAGCCGCCTTAGCCGAGGAGAACTGGCTGCATACAACCTCATAATCATTTACATACTTCTGAGCATTTTCCTTTGCACGGGCAAGGTTTTCCGTCCATACGGTGACCTCAAGCCCACGGAGCTCATCATATATTTTGATATACTGTTTTGCCTTTTCCGCCTGAACTTTAAGCGGACCTACCTGCGACTCTATCTCTGTGAGAATATCTCTGAGTCTTACAAGGTTTTCTTCGGTAGAGGCAAGCTTTCTTTCCGATTCCTCTTTGCGGTGACGGAATTTTGAAATACCCGATGCTTCTTCAAAAATCTCACGGCGGTCGCCGCTTTTTGCCGAAAGGATTTCGTCAATTCGTCCCTGACCGATTATAGAATAACCGTCACGACCAAGACCCGTATCCATAAACATTTCGTTTATGTCACGAAGTCTTACGGCGCTGCGGTTTATGTAATATTCGCTCTCGCCGGAACGGTAAAGACGGCGCGTAACCGTAACCTCATTGTATTCACACGGCAAAACCCCGTCCGAGTTGTCTATTGTAAGTGATACTTCTGCGAAACCGACAGCACCGCGCTTTTGCGTACCTGCAAAGATAACGTCCTGCATGTTGCTGCCGCGAAGCGTTTTCGTGGATTGCTCACCGAGAACCCATCGCACGCCGTCAGAAATGTTTGACTTACCGCTGCCGTTAGGTCCTACAATCGCCGTTATGCCGTCATCAAAAGAAATGACAGTTTTATCGGGGAAAGATTTAAAACCCTGAAGCTCCAAGCTTTTAAGACGCAAACAATCCACCTCCTTAAGAATAATTTTAAATACACAAATATACTATTATATTCTATCAATTTTTGCGTCATTTTGCAAGAAATATTTTTTTGTTTGCGTATTTACTTTTTTTAACACTTTTGATATAATACTCTGTGTTGATTATGGGGGCGTAGCTCAGCTGGGAGAGCGTACGGTTCGCATCCGTAAGGTCGAGAGTTCGATCCTCTTCGTCTCCACCACAAAAACACACCGCATAGGAAGCATTAATTCCTATGCGGTGTGTTTGTTTGTGGGCTTTTCGCACATTGCTTTAAGCTCGCGTAAAGCTGTGTTTATTTCTGAACGCTTCATATTTATTTCCTCTTTCTTGTAAATAGAAGCGGCAATTAACTGCCGCTTCTATTTACAATTTTCATTTACTTTACTCGATTATATGCACTCTCATATGCATCAAGAACCTCATCAACGCCCATGCTGTTTATTGTCTCAACAAACTTGTCAAAGTTTGAAAGCGGCTCCTGACCGAGCATAAACTTAACAAGCATCTCCTCAGTGTGTGTCTGAAGTCCCGTTTTGTACATATCGATAACTGCCTGTTCTTCATCATTAAAATCAAGCCAGAGTGTTACAGGATAATACGGCAGCTGATGCTGCGCTACGATTGATTCACTCTCAATTGTAGTCTCTGACTGCACAGCCTTTGCCGCCTCGGGATCCAAGCGGCAGAATGAACCATAAAGCTGGAATCCGTAAAGTGTATTCGGAGACGAACCCTTATCGTCTGTAATGAACTTCTTCTTTCCGTCCACTATCTCATAGGTCTCGCCTTCTTTACCCCACGAAAGAAGCTCCATTGCCTCATCGGTATACATCCAGTCAACGAATTTAGCTGCATTTGCAATACCTTCCGCTCTTCCTGTATCGGGAATTGAAATGCCTATCATCTCAATGTCACCGCGTTCCATCATGGAAACGCCTTTTTCTGCGTTTGCAACAGGAGGCACAAATGCCTGAATTTTGAATTCGGGATTATTCTTCTGTGCAAGATTATTATAGTGATCAATTCTCAACTGAAGATGCGGCATAATAAATGTTCTGTCTGTGAGAACAAGCTCATCAAACGTCGACCCATTCATATTCACACAGTCGGACGGCATAAGCTTTTCGTCTATCATTTTTTTATAGAATGTTACAACCTCAAGTGCGGTATCCTCAGTTGCACCCCAACGCCATTCTTCATCATCAAAATCGTAATATGCAGCATATTGCCACCACTTATCAAATGATGAGCCGGGCAGGTCAAACACATAGTTGAAGCTTCTTGTGCTGTAAGGATAAGAATCCGGATAAAGTTCTTTTAAAGTTTTACATACCTCATAGAGTTCATCATATGTAGTAGGTGCTGAAAGATTGTGCTTCTTGAAAATATCCTCACGGTAAAGCCATGCACGCATACGCGTTCTTCCCTCACGTCCGGTTCCCGGAGTGTAATACGTTTTTCCGTCAGCACGCTTACGGGTTTTAACAGCGACGTCATACTCTTCCTGTGAAAGAGAATCAAGCCATGCGTTGTAGTTGGGCATATATGCTTCTAAATCCTCAAATGCAACAAGTCCCTCGCCTGCATATCCTGTATGTTGACTCATCACCTCAAACGATATAAGATCCGGAAGCTCTTCACCTGCCGCAAACATAAGCGGAAGCTTTGTTCCCAGATCTTTTGCCGGTATAGAGCTAACATTAAGTGTTGCGCCGGATCCTTCGGACATATACTCCCAAATTTTCCAGTCCTCGCGGAATGGCCAGCTCGCATTCGAGGGAACAGCCACGGTTATAACATCGTCCTTTGTAAGCGGCTCTGTCGGGTCCTGCCCGTCGAGTGAAGTTTGTCCGTTATTGCCATTTCCGCATGCACACAGTGCAAAAAGCATAACTGTTGCGAGGGTCAGGGCGATAAGTTTTTTCATTTTGTTTTCCTCCTTTTTCTTTTACTTTATCTTGTTGTACTCTTTTTCATAGATTGCAAGAAGCTCTTGTACCGGAAGCTCAGAAAGCTCTTTCTGGAAAGTATCCCACTCGCTTATCGGGCGCTGACCGATAACAAACTTCATAATATTTTCCTCAACAACTGTCTTGAGCGATGTCTCATAATCCGCAACAAGTGCACTGTCTTCTGCCGAAATTTCCATATACATTTTGGGGTCAAGATGCGGATAAGTATGTTCAAGCATGAAATCGGTTGTGGCCGCCTGCTCCTCAGAGATGGATGCATCGATTACAGCCGGATCTACGCGGAGATATGTGCCGATTGTCTTAAATCCGTACTTTGCATTTGCATTCTCATCCTCACCGAGTATAAACCTGCGCTCGCCGTCTACAACCTCATATGTCTCGCCTTCTTTACCCCAGCTGATTATCTCTGCACCTTCGTCGGAGTAGAACCAGTTAACGTATCTCATCGCGTTTGCAACAGCACCTTCGTCTCCCGTATTGAGAACACCGAAGCCCATCGGGTCATTGTTGTATTTATTGACCATTGCGATACCGGTTCCGTTTGTGGATTTCGGCGGAACCATTGCCGCAAGCGTATACTCCGGATTCTTTGCACGCACAATGGAATTAAAGAAGTCAATACGCACCTGATACTCAGGCATCATAAATCCGCGATCGGTTGATACAAGCTCTTCCCATGAAGCAGCATTGATTGTGAAGAAGTCTGCCGGGATGAGTTTTTCATCAACCATTTTTTTGAAAAACTCTACCATTTCGAGCATAACCTCGCTCTCTGTTGCGCCATAGCTCCACTTCCCGTTTTCAAAATCATAATAGACGTCATAGTGGAAGTTCGGCTTGAAGGATGAACCGATAACATTCATGTTCGTAAGACCCGACCTCATGCAGAGCGGATATGAATCAGGATACAGTTCTTTGAGCTTTTTTGAAACGGTGTAAAGGTCGTCATTCGTCTCGGGGGACTCAAGACCGTGCTTATCAAAGATATCCTTGCGGTAGAGCCAGCTGCGGACGTTGGTTGAACGCTCCATACCATAGATGGGTGCATAGTAAACCTTGCCGTCTGCTGCACGGCGTGTGTTTCTCATCCACTGCTCATCCTCAGGCAGAGAGTTCCAGAACCCGTTATAGTCAGGCAAAAACTCCTCATAATCGTCGAGTGCGAGGAAGGCACCTTGCTGTGCAAAATCTGCAAAGCCTGCAGGTTTTCCCTGGAAACCGATTACGTCCGGGAAAGAATCCGGGCTTGCCATGATAAGCGGAAACTTTGTGGCAAAATCGGATGCAGGAATGGCATTGTAGTTGATTGTGCCGCCCATCGCTTCACGGATATACTCCCATATCTTCCAGTTTTCGTTGTACGGCCATGATTCATGGCTTGCAACAGTGACGTCTACGACCGCATCATCGGGGAGTTGCTTGCCCTCGGGGATGTCGTATGATATTTCGCCGGATGTTGTTCCTGTGCCGCTGCACGCGCAGAGCGCGAACAGCATGACGGTTGCGAGGGTTAATGCGATAAGTTTTTTCATTTCATTTTTCTCCTTTATGCCATTATTGAGAGCTTTGATAAATCCACTATACCTTTCAGTTCTTCGCCGTGATAAAGCCGTTCCGCCTCATCAACTGCAAATTCTCCCATTCGCTTGCATCCGTTTGTTGAAGCTCCTGCAATATGCGGAAGCAGGATAACATTCGAAAGCTTTCTGTATGGGTGTTCGGTTGACGGCGGTTCTTCGTGCATAACGTCGATTACAGCCGTAAAACGGTTTTTGGAAAGCTCTTTAATAAATACTTCTTCGTCGATTACATTCGGTCTTGCGGTATTTATTACCACTGCACCGTCCTTTATCAACGGTATATTTTCAGCGTTGAATAAATTGTCCGTCGCCGGAATATTGGGCGTGTGAATGCTTATTACATCACTCTCGGCAATAAGCTCATCAAGCTCACACTTTTTTGCGCCGAGTCTTGCCATTTCTTCCTCCGACACATACGGGTCATAAACAAGGACATCAACTTTATAGCTCTGTAAAAGCTTTATTACACGACGGCCTATAGCTCCTGCGCTGACTATCCCTACCGTAATATCATAAAAATCCTTTATCATACTATGATTTTCACGCCACAAGCCGCGATGCGTGTCATCCGAGAGCCAAAACATCCTCTTGCATGCGGCCACCATCATTGCCACAGTTGATTCTGCTACGCCGTCAGCTAATGTGCCGTTTGCAGATGAAATGGGAAGCTTACGTTTTATGAATTCATCGGAAAGCAAGAGTTTTATTCCGCCACCTGCATGGATTATCCCACGAAGGTCAGGGCAAGCTCTTATCATTTCGTCGTCTATCCGAGGAGACCCCCATGCAGTAACAATCAAGTCCGAATCTTTTATGAAATCAAGCACATATTCACGGTCGTCATAATTGTTTCTGTCGTAAACATGCAAATCGCCGAGGCTTGATAACCTGTCATAGTGCTGCTGCGTAAATATCCGCTGCAGTTGATGGGTCGTTGAAAAAACTGTTATCTTTTTCATGAGGGTCTCCTTTTTTTATTTTACGAAATCAAGTATACGTTTTACGAGCACCGCTACCTCTGCTCGTGTTGTGTAGTCGGTCGGAGCAATGAGACCGTTCTTGCCGTTGACAAGTCCTGCACCAACGAGAGCGGAGACGGCATCGCAGGCATAGGGGGAGACGGTGTCGAAGTCGGGGTAGGACACCTCATCCGTCAGAGGGAGGGCGCGGAGACCCTCCCCTACAAGGGTGGAGGATAACGCGCGATATACTATTACCATCATATCCTGACGGGTTATGGTGTTGCGTGGTGCGTACTTGTTATCACCGATGCCTCCGACGATGCCGCAATTTCGGGCTATTGCAAGCTCGGATGCGAAGTAATCACTTGCAGATACATCTGCAAAGTTTTCGGTGTTGTCGGACTTAAGGTCAAACGCACGAACGAGGAGTATTGCAAAGTCAGCTCTTGTGATATTAGCAGACGGTGAGAAGGTAGTCTCACTTGTTCCCTTTATTATTCCTTCATCTGCAAGGGAGTTGATTGCATCCGCTGCCCATGCGTGGGAAGTAAGGTCGGTGAAGCCTTTGGACGGGAGGGCAGGGACACCCTCCCCTACAGGGGTGTCGTCCCCATTGTCGGGGTTGGTGGTTTCACCATCGTCGGGTTTTACATTTTCGTCCGTATCGGGGGCAGGTGCGGCACCGCCGCCACCACCGCCAC